>NZ_CM001557.1:512321-660483 GCF_000273375.1 Bartonella birtlesii IBS 325 | reverse complement strand
TAACTTCGTATAATGTATGCTATACGAAGTTATTACGACTTGTACATCAAAATTTTTCGCATAAACGGGAAAGGTATTTGATAAAAATGCAACAATTGTAGTTCCCAAAAAAAGATTTTTAAACAAATGTCGAGAGAAATGTCCGTAATTCCAATTATTACTCTTTGATATGATAGATAATTCTTTCATCACAAGTGCCCCAATGAAAAAAAATCAAATCAATATATTTATGACATAAAAAAGACATATTTCAATTTATAATTTTTGTCTTACATTAAATTAGCTATTAAAGACGAGTGAGAGAGGTTATTTCCGCATGAACTCATAGTTAAAAAATTGCTTTCAAGAAAACTTTAAGGTTGTTGGCAGTTTTATTTTTGCGGCGATATGTATTTGAATAATAGGTCTGTTTAGATAAATTTGCAGAAGCATATTCTTATGCTAAGTTAGTGGATTTTTACTTGTAAAGTTAAGTAATATATTTGATTTATATTCTTTTTGACTATTTTTTCATGAAAAACGTAAACTATTAGTATATAGTGATCTCTTTTTTTATTAAATTATAAATTGAGATGAAGATATAACTTTAGCATTAATAATGTGTTGTATTTTATTATTCATTTTTTTTGATGTTTTTCTTTAAAAATCTCATTTGTTAATGGCTTATTAAAATAAATTTTCGCCCTTGTTTTTATCTAAAACAAGGGCGAATTAACTTTTCTCAATGTATGTTGTTAATTATCAGTTCAAGGTCATATTGAATCCTGCACCTACACCCCAATGACCACCAGAAGTGGTAACAGATACATTAGACCGGATATTTCCCTTCTCTGATGTATAACCAGCACCAAAGGCAAATGCAGATTGGCTACGCCATAAGCCAGAACCAAATCCAACACTTAATTTTCCAGGTGTATCATTGTAGCGTAAGTTAGACACTGCTAAACCAATAGCTGCTGCTTGTCTTGCTTCTTTGCGCACATTTTCTATGCTATAATTTAAAGCATCAAACTTTATATTGGTGTAGTTGTTAGCACGTTCAACGGCTTCATCAATAGCATCAATCCTGATATTATTTATCCGTTGATCTGTGTAGTGCTTTGATTGATCGAGAACAATTTTCATCTGTTCTTGGGTATAATCATGAAGCTGACCACCATTTATAGCTTCTTTCGAACCCTCTTCGATGCGACCATTAGCAACATTATCAATCATAACAGGCTCACTAGCATCACCACCTTTTAAAGTGATTTTATTAGTTTTTTTACCATTTTCATCCCTGTCATAGCGAATAGCATCCTCAGCAATGTCGTTAACTTTGTTTTCAACATTATCAATTTTGGCATCAATATTGATAACTGTGTCACCAATATCAGCAATGGTATTGGAAATGTTATCAACTCTATTTGAAATATGCTTAACATCTTTTTCAACACCGGAGATACGTTCGTTTGTTTCCCACAGTTGTCCACCATTTACCGCATCTTTTGAATCTTTTTCAATTTTGCCATTAGCTACATTGATAATTTTGCTCGGTTGACCATCACGACCAGCATCATAGGCTTCTTTTTCTTTATTCCACTTTAAAGCATCTGAATCGACCTTGTTTATGACATCGTCAATACGGTTATTAATATTTGACATCCCGTTATTAATACTACCAAAAGCATCAGCAACATTATCATGCTCATTCTTAACAATTGTGCCATCAGCATTGACTTGAGAAATCACGAAATTAGGTGCTGTCCATTTGCCATTCTCATATTTAGCACCACCACCAAAATAAGCAGCAAGTTGATTGCTCATGAGATAAAGCTGGTTACCCGTAATGGCATCCGCTGAACCTTTAGAAATGTCACCATCCAAAAGATACTTCAATTTGCTGCTTGTCTTCTGTCCATCTTTTTCATGACGTGCAACAAACGCCTGTTCTTCATCATCCCACAATAAAGCATCTTTAGAGATACCTTCAATCTTCTGATTAAAGTTATTGGCAACATTTGTTAAACGAGTATTTACACTTTTGACATTCGCATCAAGCCCTGTCAACGCTGAGCCAACATCACGATGATTAACATTTCCTACTGTACCATCTTCGAGAATAACAGATAAGCTATATTTTGGTCCTTTAAAAGCACCATTTTCGAATGAAGTGCCACCACCAAAGTAATTTGCAATATCTCCTGATATTTTATTAATCTGGCTACCATTGATCGCATCATGGGAATCTTGAGAAATTTTACCATCCTTAACATTCAGGAGAGCAACTGGTCCGTTGTTCTTATTGCCGCCTAAAGTTACACTACCGTAATTAACACTACCATTTGCATCTTTATCGTAGAGAACCGCAGCAGCACTTGCTGTCTCAATATCTTTAGATATCTTCTCTATGCTTTTATCAAGTTGATCTTTGTTAACAGCTTCGTTACCTTTTTCAGCTGCCCTTACACCAGAGATAGTGCGCTCTACACCAGCATATCCTGCAATATTAATCTCAGTACCTGCTGTATCCTTACCAATGGTAATAACACCCGACACACCTCCGTTTTGCTTAACAAGACTATTTTTTACCACATCGGAAATCTTATTATCAATATTTGTGATAGAAGTATTGACACCAGTAAACGCATCAAAAACATTATGATATGTTTCCCCCTGAATAAGGAAAGTTGGTTTTATACCTGCAAGCACATCTGTATTACCACCAAAATATTTTGATGTATTTTCAGCAACT
This sequence comes from Bartonella birtlesii IBS 325, assembly GCF_000273375.1. Classification (NCBI taxonomy): domain Bacteria; kingdom Pseudomonadati; phylum Pseudomonadota; class Alphaproteobacteria; order Hyphomicrobiales; family Bartonellaceae; genus Bartonella; species Bartonella birtlesii. The sequence goes on along the minus strand of NZ_CM001557.1, from coordinate 657,749 downwards.
GTTTTCAGATCACCTGTTACAGCCTTAACATTCTGATTAGTAGTAAAGAGCTGTGAACCATTTACTGCTTCAGTCGAGATTATCGAAAGTGTCCCATCTTTCACACCAGAAAGTGTCCGATCCTCATTGTTCTTATTTGCAATGCTGATTTTACTACCACCTGTTGCCTTACCAACGGTAATAAGACCCTCAGAACCTCCTTCTTGCTTCACAAGACTATTTTCTGTAACATTATTAATCTGGCTATAGATATCCGTGATAGAATTGTCGACACCTTCAAAAGCATCAGCGACATTATGATGCTTTTTCTCAACAATAGTGCCATCTTCATTACGCTGAGAAATTTTGAAAGTAGGATCGGTCCATTCTTTATTCTTGAATGAGGCACCGCCACCAAAATAATTAGCGATTTTGTTACTCATAGAATAAAGTTGGGAACCATTTATAGCATCTGTTGAATCTTCAGAAATATCCCCATTCAAAAGGTAAGTAATCTTACTTTCTGTTTTTTCTCCATTTGGTCCATGAAGTGCAACAAACGCCTGTTCTTCTTCACTCCAAAGCAAAGCATCTTTAGAGAAATCATTAAATTTCTGATTAAATTCATTGGTGACATGTGTCAAACGACTATTTACATTTTTGACATTCGCATCAAGTCCTGTCAACGCGGAACCAACATCGTTAAAAATTTTCTGTTCTACTTTACCATCTGCAGAAACTGTAGATAAATTATAGTTTGGTCCTACAAAGGCGCCATTCTGAAATGCCGCATCTCCACCAAAGAATTTTGCAATATCTCCAGATATCTTATTAATCTGACTACCATTTATTGCTTCTGTTGAAGCTTCTGAAATCATTCCATTTTTTACCCCCGCAATGGTCCGCACTCCATCAGTTCCTGTGATATCAATTTTCGTACCACCTTTTTCCTTACCAATGGTAATAAGCTTTTCGCCTTCATCCCATTTAACAAGACTATTATTTGTTACATTGTTAATCTGCTTATAAATATCTGTGATCGAAGTATCAACAGCAGTAAAAGCATCCGTTACATTATGATGTTCATTACCCTGAACAGTAAAAGTTGGTTTTATACCGTTCAATACATCTGTCTCACCACCAAAATATTCTGATATATTAGCAGCATAATTGAAAAGCTGATGGCCATTTATTGCTTCTGTTGAATCGGAACTAACCTTTCCAACTGCAACACCAGAAATAATACGATTCTCGCCTTCAGAGTTCGCAATTTTGATTTCGTTACCGCCTTTTTCAGCACCAATGGTAATAAGCTTTTCGCCCTCATTCCATTTAACAAGACTATTGTCTTCTAACTCATATTTCATTTTATACAATTGTGAAAGATTAACAGCATCGTGCTCATTAACACCATCTGCTACTCCTGTAATTGTTTTATCAGCCGCATGAATCCCGCCAAATGTTATTCTCGGACCACCATTTTTAATTACCAAGCCATTAGCCGTTAAACTAGTTTGATCCCCTACTGATATGCTACCAACTTTAATATGTTCCTCTAAATCAAACTTTACCTTATTGTTTTCATCTTTTACAATCTTAATATTTGTGAGTTCACCATCCTCTTGGTGTTTAACGGCAATAAGATCTACTGTACTACCAGCCTTAACATCGGTAGGATTTTCACCGTTGACAGAAAGCTTCCAACCCGTTTCTATCCCTGCTGTAAAGTCTCTCAACTGTTTATAATTCACTGCATCAGTGTCATCCGTTCCGCTTGCCACTTTTGTAATTTTTTTATCGCCAGCATCAATACCATTCGCTGCTATTTTTGGTCCACCATCAATAAATGAAAAGCCATCACTATTCATGATGCTGTTGCCTGTAGCAACACTCGTCAATTTAAGAGTATCACTCAAAGCAAATGTAACTTTATTATTGTCTTTTGCAATTTTAATATTTTTGCTTCCATCCTCACTCGCACTCGCAACAAGATCTACTGTACTCCCAGCTTTAACATCTGTAGCATTGTTACCATCAACAGAAAGCTTCCAACCATTTTCTGCAAGTTGTCTTACATCTTTCAGCTGTTTATAATTTACTGCATCGGTATTATCAGTTCCATCTGCTACTTCTGTAATCTTTTTATTACCAGCTTTAATACCATCTAAAGTTATTTCAGGTCCATTACCATCAATAAACTTAAAGCCGTCACTACTCATAACACTATTGCCTGTCGTAACACTTGTGAGCTGAAGAGTATCATTCAAAGCAAATGTAACTGTATTATTGTCTTTTGCAATTTTGATATTTTTGTTACCGTCTTCAGTTTCACCCGCAACAAGATCTACTGTACTCCCAGCTTTAACATCTGTAGCATTGTTACCATCAACAGAAAGCTTCCAACCTTGTGTTGCAACTGTTTCTAGATCTTTCAGTTGTTTATAATTCACTGCATCGGTATCTTCTTCCCCTGCCGCTACCCCTTTAATCGTTTGATTACCAGCATGCATGCCATTAATCGTTATGCTCGGCCCGTTACCACCTTCAAACCTAAAGCCAGCAGCATCCATAATGCTTTCTCCTGCTGTGACACTCATTACATTAATATCATCAGCTAAAGCAAATTTGACATTGTGGTCTTCACCTTTTTCAATCTTTATATTCTGTTTACCATTATTACTAACTGCTTCCAAATTAACCATTTCGTTTGGTCCAATGGACATAGCATCTCCACCATTAACAGAAAGCTGCCAACTTGTTTTGATACCTTTTTGTACTTCCTTCAGCTGTTTATAATTGACTGCATCATGATCTTCAGTTGCGTCTGCCACATTTGTAATCTTTTGATTGCCAGCATCAATACCTTCCACAGTTATGCTTGGCCCATTATTACCATTAAACCCAAAGCCATCAACGGTTACTCTTGTATCACCAATCACAAAGCCATCATCACTCATAGAGGCTTGCCCTGTAGTAACACTCGTCAGTTTAAGAGTATCACTCAAAGAAAATTTGACTTTTTGCTTATCATCCCCATTTTGTTTTTCAATCTTTAAATTGTCTTTTCCTGCTTCATCTTTATATGTCACTGAAAAATCTACTGTACTGCCTGAAGTAACATCTGTAGGATTTACATCATTAACAGAAATTTTCCAGCCTCCTGCTCCTGCCATGACGTCTCTCAAAGCTTTCAGCTGTGCTACGTTTACCGCATCAGTATCTGCAGAACCAGCTGCAACATTTGTAATTTGCCGTGTTAAATTCTGATTAGTATTACCAACACTAAAGTCACCTCCAGTACTTTTCCACGCAAGATCACTCTTTGTTGTTGCAGTATTTGCTACAGGATCATAACCAAAAGCACCACTCTCAACACGAGAGACAGATCCTCCACCCACAGCAACACCATCTATAACACGTACATGTGCGTTTATACCAATTGCAACTGAATGAGCCGTCTCAGCATAAGTATGAGAACCTATAGCAATCGAATTTTTACCCTTCGCTATTACTTTTCTTTCCTCCCCGCTTTCTGCAGGTTCCCCACCACCTATTGCAATAGAACCAAGAGCTTGAGCTTCAGCCTTCGAACCTATAGCAATCGCGTACTCGTTTGTTGCCATTGTCTTTAACCCCAATGCAATACTATTGTAACCGGATGCAGATGCCACCTTACCAATAGCAACACTATTTATACCAGTTCCTTCTGCATTTGAACCAACCGCAATCGCATCATCCAGCGTAGCTTTGGAACTATCACCTATAGAAATGCTACGTTTACCAGAAGCAGTCGCAATCCCACCAATCGCAACCGTAGAAACCTCTGATGCTTCTGACCCCACACCCATAGCAACACTTGCTCTTCCACTTGCAAGTGCAGAAACACCAAAAGCTTGCGCACCCCCTGCCTTTGCTGTTGCACCTGCACCAAATACAGTTGAATAATTACCCGTTGCAGCAGATCCACAACCGGTAGCAAAAGAATAAATACCATAAGCCTCAGGCAGAGCACCAGCGAAACCACCAGTAGAACCTGCACCCATATAGCCGCTACCAGTAGTCGGAGTAACACGCGGACCTGTAAAACCATCAGCACCCCAAATCTCTTGGCGAGTGGTTGTGCCATAAGGGTGAGTACCACCATTAAATTCTTGATTATTGATAAATCTGTTATATTGCTCTTTTGCAGATATTCGCAAATTATCTGGTATGCCCTGCTGTTGTACGCCCCCACGACCAACAACATTATCTACACCACAGTAATCATCATCACCCGCAAAAACAACACTACCATGACTACCCCATGGATACATTACCTCGGGAGCACCTGTGCTTCTATTTACATTTCCTACTATCGAAAGGTTTGCTGCAAAAACAGGCGAAACACTTGATAAGAGTGTGGCGACGGCGGCTCCCAATGTAACCGTTCTAACCAAATTTGATTTTGAATATAATTTTTTCATAAAACCTCCTCCAACAGAGCACAATATCATTACAGCGCGCAAAAACCCTCATGGCAAAACCCTGTTCGCGCAGCGAAAAATAAATAAATAAAGATAAAACCCACCCCTTATGATGCCGGTATTGCTTACGGCATCATTCTAAAATCTCTGCAAAAACATTGAATCTAGAAAAGTCCCCAACCCTTTTAGCTAGAGGGATTCAAGCTAAAAATAAAAAACATAAATTTTGAGAATATACTATAATCTCCATTCAAAAATACTGCGATTTATCTCCTAAAAAAATAGTTTCACTTAAGAGCAATTTACCTTTCAAATAAAGCGCATAAACAGAATGGCAAGAGTAGAAAAAAATAAATTTCTATAAATTTACAAAAATACTTTTTATTAAATATAAAAAAGTTATTTTATAACAGTTGTGCTTATCTATATGATAAGTTATAATTTTTTAGACTTATTTTATAATGTAGTAGATTATGCCCATTATGAGAACCTTGTTTTTTTGTTATGGGATAACTTATTCTAGAGGATAATTATTTTCATAAAAATATAAGAATATTGAAAAAATTAAACAGAAAAATTTGCGATAATTTATTGTTTTTATAGATATTTTTATTACTCAATGCGTTTTTCTTTAAAATGAGTTTGATAATAGAGGAGACTGTTATTTTAAAAAGCTGTTAATGCATATCCACTATGTGCCTTTTTAGTTTCGATTTTGCATAAGCTTTTGCAATTTTCCATAAAGCTCTGCCGCTAATTCTGCTACATCTTCAGGAGAAAGTTTTCTTTTAAGTTTTTTCATTAACTCAACAGGAATCGCTTATGATTTGAAACCTGTCGCTTTTGCTGCATCTGTAAACATTTCACCCTCACCCCGAACAAGCCAATTTAAGTTAACTGCAAATTTTTCCCCATATGACGATAAAAAGTTGCATCAGGGAATCTATCACCGTGTTCATAATTGCTAAGCCCTTGAATGTTAATACCAATTTTAACTGGAAATATATTATGAGATAAACCTACAAACTTTCTAACCTCTGTTAGTCGTTTTGCTAAGAGAGTTTTAAGTGTATTTATTTTGTCGCATCATATCAATAATGTTATAAATGGGATTGGTCGATATTCCATTTGTAGATATACTTATTGTTACTATCCGTTATTGCGTTATATTGAGTAGGTATTACATAATATAGCCCCACAAAAAACAGACGTCGCAGCATCCGTTTGCAGGAGCGAAATTTATGACAATCACACAAAAAATGTGATTGCCTTGGTATTTTTCTGAGCGGTATCCCTGTAATATAACCTTGGAAAAACTTAAGCTCGTCAGAGACTATTTTTCAGTATTAAAAACATTTGGACACAGCCCAATGAAAAAGCCAAATGAGCCACTGCCAACCTTCTCAGTTTGCACGCCAAGCAAATTTCTGCCGATTGCTCTCTCAAAAGTTGCAGTCATATCCTTTTAGCAGCAAAAAGCCTCACATAGTTTTTTCACCCAACTGCCTAGTAAAATTGCTTAAAGCGCTTTACAAAAATCTATAAATGTATTTCCCACAGCTTTTATATTACAACATAAGGTAAAAAGTTTATCAATGTCTAAAACACAATACAAAATAAGCAAGAATACCGATATTTTGCAAAAAATGAAAGTATTACCCCTTATGCAAAGAATAAACCTTTATAAACCATGCTCGCCTATGGTTAATATCAATAACATTGCTTGGGTTTTCATTCGTCATGAGGCAACCTTAAGGTATTTGGTAATACATTTTAAAGGTGGCAATCCTTATAGTAAAGATATTGCCATATCTTTTCATTGGAAAATTCAAAATCTTGAAGCAATAAAGTGTCTGAAAGAAATTAACTTAAAAACTGATGTTTTACAGAAAATTGACAAAACTATCATGTTGGTATACATGGCAGTTTTTGGTGATGACAGTGGGGTGAAACCTAAAATATCAAAGCCATATAGAAAAACCGCAACGTGGAGGAGTGAGCATGGCCTCTTTATGCGATAAAGAATTATCTGATACCCTTGTTGGTCTTTATGACAACTATCAACGTGGTTTTGATATTGGAGAAGAGCTTAAATTATGCGTGGACTTAGCTTTATCTCTTGAATTGGAACTCAGTATTCATCGTTTAAGCGAAGCAGATGCAATTTTAAAAAAAGAAATTATACAAACCTTGCATCGTCGCAGAAACTCTTATCCTCATGAAGATGAAACAATTGATGATACTATTCATCATATGGATTTTGAAGAACGCAAATAATAATACATAATTTCTTTATAGAGTTCCCCAATTGCTTTATCCTCTGCTGTGCTTAAACATTTAAGGCACTGAATTCTCAGCTTTTTACGAGAATAATATCAACCTAAAGAAGCATATTTATGCTTTATTGAAAACGCAAACTTTAGTATTTGCATCCTTTTAAAAGCAAATATGAAAGGCATGATAAATGCTCATAGAGCATGGTATATGTTTATGGCATTTAAATACAATTTAGTATTTTTCATTTCTGTAAAATAAGACGATGAGCATTCCAACACCCGCAATAATACTTTGAAAAAAATATACAGACTGACATGAGATGCTGTTGGTATCTCTTGCCATGAATAGATATAATCCAAGGATACAACACCCAGAAATACCATTAAAACTTGCCTGCAATCTTCCTTGATATTGGGGATCACAAGAGAGTTGAGATAAAGAAATTGAAAGAGCCCAACTTGAAAGCCCAAATCCAATCATGAAATAAACAGGAAAAACAACAAGCTTGTATGTGTTGACAGACAGAATAGCAAGACCGATAGCCATAACAGCTAATAAAAATGCCAATGTTTTTCTTATGGATAAAATTGTACAAAAAAATGGAGAAAAAAGCGCACCAGTGAATACGCCCAGAGAATAAAGCGCCTCAAATATTGCGAATGTCCCGCTATCCGCATTTAAGACCTCTTGTGTATAAGGAACGAGAATAACAGGGATGGTCATTAACAGCATCATAATAATCATCTGGCTTATATAAGGCATAAAAAGAACCGGATTCTGCTTAAAATAACGAAGGGATGTTGTATAATTTTTCCACCAATTGATCTTATTTTGACTTTTAGATCTTCGGGTTTTAGGTACTTTCATTGCAAAATTAAATAAACCAGCAATAACAAAAAATATACCGCCTATCAGAAGTGTTTCTTTTGTTCCTGCACAGGCGAGTATAAATCCACTAAACCCCATACCTATTATGGTACCAAGTTCATAAACCATATCGATTGTTGCATTTGCATTGATCAGCTGTTTTTTAGGAACGATACTTTGGATTAAAGGAACAGCTGATGGCATATAAAAAGAAATAAAAATACCCAACAAAGCAGATAAGATCATCAAATCAATTTCTATACCCAATTGCCAAAGCATTACCCAAAACACAAGCACCAAACCTCTGACAAGATTTGAAACGACGATCTGCATTTTACGATTGTATTTATCCGCCAACACACCCAAAAAAGGTGCAAAAAGAATGCTAGGCATCCAGAGAAAAAACATTAAAAGCGCTACACCACGAATTGAATTCGTCTGACTGTAGGCAAGCCACGATAATGCAATATAATTTAGCCCATTTCCAAATGTAGCAAACAAACCGCTCAGGGTAAAATAAAGGAAAGTTCTATTCTCGAATAAAGCAGCACGTTCTTTCAAATTTGCAATGAACATAAATCATCCCCTCATACACATATCATTCAGTATGCAGTATAACCAAATTTTCAAACATATATTTAGCTCTTATTTTAGTTGATTAAATTTAAAGAAACAAAATTCTTCATTTTGTTAAAGCGTGATCCACTTTTTATAAAAAAATACTCTAGATATTATATGGGATATTCTTAAGATATTGAAAATTCATAAATATTTCTACTCTCATTGAGAGTTTATATTTGTACCATAAACGTAACAAAACAGCACTGAAATGGGGCGTTTTAACTGTAACAACTGCAAAGAGAATAAGCGATCTTATTTTCATGATGGAGTATTTAAGATTGGTCGTTTCCGTAAGCAAATTATAAATTTGATGCTCATAAAAGGCATTTAAGTAGTAATCGTACCAGAGGTAAAGCAAATTTTTAGAGAAATATTTGGAATCTCCAACCGATTGGATAAAAAACAATTAACTTTCAAAATATACTATGTGAGACGGAAATGTAGGTATTACCCCTATAAAAAAGGTCAAGGAGCAGTTCCCATTTAATTTTTTTTAGAATTTGACATAATGGACAGAGAAGTGCTTCTTTATGCACATCGTAATTCGTGAAGGAAACCACAACCACATGCTACAAGCTATTCAACTGCAAAATGAAAAATTTGATGGATTGGCTGATGATTATGATCGCTACCGTCCACGTTATCCTCTCACTTTATTTAAAACCATGCTGTTTCCTTTTAAGGATAAAAAGCATTTTTCTATCGTGGATGTGGGCGCTGGAACAGGCATTGCATTAGAGGGAATTGTCAAACTTCTAGGAAATGAACACCAATATCATGCTATTGATGTATCAGTAGATATGATTAAGCAGGGGAAAAGAAAATTTCCTTTTGTGCAGTGGTATCATGGTAAAGCTGAAAGCCTCTTGCCTCAAATCGGCAAAATTGATATTGTTGTTGCAGCGCAAGCTTTTCAGTGGATGGATCGCCCTCTATTACTTAGTACTGTCTCAAATCAACTTCAAACTGGAGGTGTTATGGCGGTTATTCAAAACAATCGCGATTTTCAAAATAGTCAATTTTTAGCCGCTTATGAAACATTGTTAGAAGAAATGAGTCCTAACTATTGCCGTTATTATCGTAATTTTGATTTTTTACAAGAAATGCGTGATGGTCTTGGTGCAAATCCAGAAAAGGTTGCTTTACATACACACAATTGGACGATGACAATCCCATCCGAAGCTTTTATGGGCATGAGTCGTTCTTCAACGCAAGCGCAACGCGCCATTACCAACCATGGAGAAAGATATTTGCAGCAATTGGTTGCATTGATAAAAAAATATGAAATACAAGGAAATTTAGAACTTTTGTATCGAAGTGAACTCTACATCTATACAAAATAATCTTACATCTATGGTTATCCTGGTTACCTTTCGACGCATGATGATAAATCCCAACAAATGGAGTCACCCCTCCCTATTGGTTATATAAAAAACCGCCTAAAGCTGTACTAGCGCACCTCAATCTGAGACCATAAACAATTTCTGCCCGATAATGAGGATTGTTGCCATCTCAAAATCCAAGCTTATCACGGCAATGATCAATAACAACCCCGCAACTTTGAATTAAACAGAGACACTCTTGAGAAGACAGAATATGGCTCTCAGACGTAGCTGTGCTAATTATCCAGTACAATAAGCCTTTATCGGCAAGAAGTCTTACAAGAAACGCAACAAAAATACTAGCTGTTCTCACTACTCAAATTTCTGAAAATGCGCTATCATTACGGTAAATGTCGGCTTTCAACTTTACTATTATGCCCCTATCAAAGAACTTGACATGTCCAGTGATAAGTGTACTAACTATTTGTGAAAATGTGCACTGAATATTGTATATCTTTAAAAGTGTCGATTTTAAAATGCCGACATGGGGGGGATGGTGTGCGCAAACAGTTGATGTTTCGGTTTTATGGGCTTGTTGTTGTGCTGTATCTTTCTGATATGGTGCTATTCTTAAGTAATCTTTGGAACGTTTATCGCATAACATCTTCATCGGTTTTCTTGGGTGTGTCCATGGCTTTGGGAACCCTTACACCCTATTTTTTGAAAAAAAGCGGGCTTATCCGCATTAAGTCTTCTCTGAGGTTGGTAGATTTATATAAAAGGCGGATCATCATCTATAGCCTTCTTATATTAATTGCTCTTTTTCATTACGCTGATTCTCCTTTTGGTTTTATTGCTGTATCTATCTCTATCGGTTATCTCTCTTTGATCACCTTAAGTACGCTCGAGACTTATAATACCAAACTAGCGCTTAAAGGTTATATTAGCGCTCAAAAGGCTTCCCGCATTATGCAAACAGTGGTGCAGATTGGTGCATTTTTGGGAGCAGCACTTAGTGGTTATCTCTTAGAAGCAACTAGTCTGCGAGGGGTAGCAGCTGGGGTTGGCTATAATGGTTTGATTGCGGCACTTTGTGTGTTTGACATCATTGTAAGCCTTGTGGCCGGATATGTCATTTTTCACGATGAATATAGTGCTACAGGCGTTGTACCATCTGCAACCGAGAAGAAGCTAACACCCATGCCGCAAGCAGACAGGCTCTCTCTTGAACTTAAACTTTTATGCGTCTGCATAGGCCTTATCGGTTTTCATATTTGCGCCTATAATACACTGGCGACTATTCTTTTTCAGAGTGTGAAAAATTTTAGCTCTGAATATTATGGGCTTTGCAGTGCGGTTGCGGGTGTGGGCGCTTTTTTAGCTGCTTTTATCAAAATTCCCCGCTTTGAATTCATCCTTCCAGCCCTTATGTTGGGTATGGCTGATCTCATTTTTAGCACCACCCAATCACCCTATTTGGCTGTGGTCTTTTGCTTTTTTATTGGCTTTTCGATGAACACCATGCGGATTAATGCCCGCAAACATATGATTGAAGCGACCCAGACAGAGACTCAAGCAGAGCTTGTGGGAAGCTATAGCGGCATGCTTTATACTATCTCCCAATCAGCGGGTTATGTTATCCTTGGTCTTCTTACAAGCCCCGCTCTTATGGGACCACAGGCGGCCATTTATCTTCTACCCCTTATAGGGTTGATAATCTTTATTTATGTCCTTTTTCTTTTAGCGCGGCGAGCCAAGGTATGAGCAAACCCATTCTTATTGTCGACCCTTTCTCTACAGGTGCTCTCTATGGTCCTGCTTTGCAAAAATTGGGCTATACCTGTTACGGTGTTGCATCTCAACCAGCTCTTTTTTCTCATTTTATGCTTTCTTATCAGGGTGAGGGCATGGCAGAAGCGAAGCTTCATAGTGTGGATGAGATAAAGCAGCGTTTTCCAGTCGGTGCGATAGAAGCCGTGGTAGCGGGTGCTGAGATAAGTATTTATTGTGCAGAACAATTGGCTGCTTACTATGGTTGTCTTGGAAATAATCCTTTGACCACTGATTGGCGGCGGAAAAAGGCGACGATGCAAAAGCGCCTTTGTGAAAATGGTTTGTCTTACATTCGGTCAAAAATTCTTACAAAAGATGATTGTATTCTCGATGGTTTTGAAAGCCTCAGCGGCTATGTGGTGAAGCCGAATGATTCTTCTGGGAGTGATGGTGTTTTGTTTTTTTCCAGCCGCGAGGAAGTGATGGCGTGGGTTTCTAGGATCGACTGGATGCAGAAGAATATTTTTGGTGCACCTAACGAGGCTTATTTGCTTCAAGAAAGATTGGTGGGAGAGGAATACATAGTAGACGCTGTTGTAAATGGAGAAGCAATAAAGATATGTGCTTTATCGCGATATAAAAAGGGTATCCATAATGGGAGTGCCTTTGTTTATGAATCGCTTGATGTGCTTGATGCTCAAGATCCCCTTTATGCTGCTCTTATCTCTTATGCAAAACAGTGCATTCGCGTGCTGGGGATTGAATATGGGCCCGCGCATATGGAAATTATGCAAACCGCCCATGGTCCAGTCATGATAGAAGTGGGAGCCCGCCTCCACGGGGGAATTGCGCCCACCTTGTTTGCTCATTGTTATGAAGATGATTTACTTGAAAGCTCCGTTAATCTTATTGCGGGAGTGTTTTCGGAAGCGCCAAGTTGTTTTAAGAAAAAGGGGCGTATTATCTTTCTTATCAACAAGGTTGACGGCCGTATCATAAAAGATATTAACCTATGGCAGCAAAAGCTTCATTCTTGGAAAAATGTAGTTCATTTTATGCTCTTTTTTAAAGAAAACGAGCCTCTTCCTCCAACAATCGATTTAAATACCTGCCCAGCCATTATAGCAATTTGGGGCCGGAGTGATGATGAATTATCGACCTTAGAGAGATTAATTCGTAGCAATTTTTTATAAAATACAACAGTTAGGAAGAAAATTTAGATTCAATAGCGTAAACAGTTAAAAATATAAATAAATATGAAAAATGGAAGCAGGTATTTTTAAAGAATGCGATGCAATAATGAATCAAAATCAGAAATTTTTTCTGTCTATTCGGAGTAACTAGATAATAAAAAACATGCTTAGATTTGGATTCTACAAAAGTGAACCGGCAACAACATTATGGAGAACCTTATAAATTACTGCGATAATTATAAAAGCTTTGAAAAAAAGAGAATGTTGTTAGAAATAAAGCATCGTATCTTAGTCCTTTAACTTAATATGCGTTCTATGATGAAAAAATAGATAATATAAAGCATACCGTCTATTCGAAAAAATTGATTTGTTATATCCGCAGCCAATAATCCAAGGCCCGATTTTTTTCATTTGATGAATGAAGCTGCTTTTAATGTGAGTAGTACACTATTATATACCGGTTCAGTTACGGTAAATGCTATTGTCTAGGCCCGCTTATTATTTCAAGTAAAACCAGATGTTATGCATGTGTGAATCAGAATTACATGCAGGATACTAATGAGTTTGAACTTGTTAAGAATATTATTCATTAATTTTTCCGGATATCAAATTGATAAAACTGGAGATCCATATAGCGGCTCTTGCCATATTTGTAATAAAATGTAAATTTTTCCCTTTACCTATATAAAGTAGTGTGCTGATTACTTTAGTGTTGTTGTTGTACTAATTTGCTTTATTGGTAAATAAATGAATAGTATATTAGCATTTGGATTTTTGTTTAACGGTATAAGGATTTTAACAGGCGCCTTTATTATATTTTATATGCTTGGAAAAGACTTAACTCTTATCGATATCGGTATAATTAAATCATTTCAAGCTTTTATTATGATGGTTACAGATATTCCTCTTGGATATTTTGCAGATAAAAAAAGTTATAAAATATCTATAATTTTGGCAGCAGCTTTTGCTACCACATGGCTCTTTCTCATGGGAGTTTCTACAAGCTTTTATGGTTTTCTTTTAGCAGAGCTTTTTAATGCATTATCGCTTACATTGATTGCTGGCGCCTATAATGCTCTACTTATTCAATATGCAAAAACAAAATTTATATCTACTAAAAAGGTGCTTGGTTCTAGCGCTCAATATAATTACATCGGTATGTTTATATTTAGTTTGATAGGCGCATATTTTGCCGATTATTCTAGCCAATATATATGGTATATATCTGCGTTTTTAATGATGATCACAGCAGTCTTTGGTTTGTTTTTTTGGAAGATCTAAAGGGAGAGAAAAAACCAATAAAAGCGAATTCCTTCATTTCTGACGCAAGAGAAATGTTATCTATTTTTGTTAGAGTTCCCTACATATCTCTATGTTTTTATTTTTCACTTATTTTTTCCAATATATTTTCGCAGTATTGGCAGTGGATATTTAAAGATTATAATATAAACGTAACTTATTTTTATCTTGGTATGACATTTTCTCTTATATTGCTCTCCCAGCTACTGGCTAGTTTTCTCTTTACAAAACTAAGTGAAAGAATGAATTTTGTTCTACTGCTGCTTCTTTCAGCTGCTACAATTTTTACAGTTGCCTTCTTTGAGCCCAAAAAAGAAATTGCTGTTATTTTAGTATGTATGATTTTTTATTTAATTAGGTATACATTCATTCGTGTAGAAGTTGTCCTGCACGATAGTATTAGCGATAATCTCAGGGCCACATACGAATCTTTCTTGTCAACGGTTGGGAGGATGAGCCTATTGGTATTTTTTTATCTTAGTGCGTATATGGTAAATATGTTTGGTTTTTTGTCATTAGTTTACATTTTTGGTATATATTTGTTTATTTACTTGTTTGCAGTGTTTTTTAGAAGGGACTCTAAAAAGATCTCAGTGTGAATATTAATTTATCATTATCACGAGCGTTTTATGTGGTTTCATAATGAAGCATTTGCATAGCATGACTGTAGGATTTAGAGTTTTCAACCTCCGATAACAAACGCAATATGGCACCGTTTGGTCTACTTATTTTTATGGCGCCAAAAGGTAAAAAATATCTGTCAAAGATCAGGCAAATTTCACAGATCTAACACGGTGTCTACGCAGTTTCCACCCATGCAAAGAAGAAAATTCTCTTGTAAATTAGCAAAAAAAGAATTCATAGCTAAATTACCATGTGTTTATTGGAATAAACTTTGAATTCACCAAAGTTTATAAAACCCAATTTTTTATAAATACCAATTCCCTCATTAGAGGCTTGCATACCAATAACATGACATTTCTTTCTTTTTAAATGCTCAATAGCAATTTTTGTCATTAATGTCCCGACACCTCTTTTCTGAAAATCTGGATTAGTGACAATATCATACACTCCACCAACTCCATCCGCTTTAATACAAAAACATATTGCTACAGGATTGTTATTTATATAACCAAGGAACATATCTACATCAGGATTTTTTTATAACAGTCACCTATTGTTTCATAAAATATTATCGCCTCTTCTATCAAAAGGCTCGAATACTGATGCCATAACATTTCCATAATCTATAAAATCTTGAAGCGATTCAACTTCCTTGATTTTAAAATCATCCAGCATAGAAGTAACATGTGAGTCTATATCTTGAGCTAAAGCTGCCATTCCTACCTCTGTTTCAACATGCTCTAAGCCAATAGATAAGAGAACTTCATTAACTTCGTAATTAGACGAATGAGGCCCCACCCACCAAGCTAAAGGTAGTTTCTGTGCATTAAAAGAATTAATTATGGACCTTGCTTGGTCTACATGTATAGCTTCTTGTAAATTTTTAGCAGATATAATATTGAATGTGTCTGAAGCGAATGTTGAATTAACAGAAGATACTCCATTTGAAAAATCAACAACCTTCATTTTTGAGCACAATTTTGGTAAAAAACGTACCTTTGAAGAAAAGTTATTCTCTAACGATAAGTCGATCTTTGATTTGTTTAACATTTTTTTCCTTGTAATCGTTCATCATTCCTAATTGATTTTTTAATAATGGGCTGTAAAAAATCCGTCACCTCAAAGGGATCTCAAATTCTTTTAAATAAGTCTCTACAACCTGTAAGGACCCAAAAGATCCTCTACCAATACTAAAAAAAATTATCCTCTGGGACTATATTGTTGCTCTCCAATATCGCAGGCCATATCACAATAATTTGCTCTTCAAAAATACGGTTTTGCGTTATAGGTGCTGATAAAATGATCTTTATCTATTTTTTCACTTTTGCTTAAAAGCTACATATCAATAGCAATTATAAAAGTA
This sequence comes from Bartonella birtlesii IBS 325, assembly GCF_000273375.1. Taxonomy (NCBI): domain Bacteria; kingdom Pseudomonadati; phylum Pseudomonadota; class Alphaproteobacteria; order Hyphomicrobiales; family Bartonellaceae; genus Bartonella; species Bartonella birtlesii. Next base: position 641,968 of record NZ_CM001557.1, on the reverse strand, counting down.
GGAGCCATATAATTTGGTTTTTGTTCTCTAAAAATGAGTAGCCAAAAAACTTTATCACCAAAAATCCAAGTAAGTCAATTGGTTGAGGACATGCGGACCTTCAACCGGAGTATTTGCATGCATCAGAGAAGGAGAAAGTGAAGTATGGGTTTCAATTGTCATCGCAAGCTCTGAGAGAGCAAAATAATCTAGGCATTTATAGAATTGCTTCGTCATCTATGATTCTTTGTAATGGCTACTTTTAGTGACGGTAAGAAAAGTTATCCTTAAAAAATCTGGCGGAGAGAGAGGGATTCGAACCCTCGATATGGTTTCCCATATACACGCGTTCCAGGCGTGCGCCTTCAACCACTCGGCCACCTCTCCAGAAGTCTGCACACTATACCCAGAAAGAAATAACGTGCAAGCCTAAACTCTATACTCAAAATTCAAAAAATGATTTTATCCATAAAAATACTCTCTTCAAATTGATTATGCTCCCCTATATTTTTATAAATAAAACATTACGCACCACTATTAACCTGTTACCACTCATTGTATCTAATAATCAACAGGAGCAATAACTGTACAACCCTCTTTTGTTTCTCAATATTAAAACATGAAATACAATAAACTTTATTCTAATAAAAATGATTTATAATGTAATTTCTTCACGAAACTGCTAGGTTGTGTGTAGCTCTCTCCTTTCTTAAAGCTCCTTCAACACCTTATATTATCTTTAAGAGCACGTACAGCACGTGCAGTTTCACATTGTAATGCTTTTTCTGCTAAAATTTTCATATCCTCAAAACTATGTGCCTGTAAGCATGCTTTTACGGAAGAAATATCACTGGATATCATGGAAATTTCATGAATCCCCAATCCAGTTAAAATCATCGCGGCAAAAGGATCGCTAGCCATGCCGCCACATACACTAACCCAACATTCATGTTTTGCTGCACCTTGAACAGTCTGATGAATCATACGCAAAACCGCTGGATCAAGACTATCAGCTTCAGACACAAGGTAAGGATTTTGTCGATCAACAGCCATCGTATATTGTGTTAAGTCGTTGGTTCCTATTGAAAAAAAATCAACATGAGCACTTAAAACATCTGCCATAATAGCTGCTGCAGGCACTTCAATCATAATACCAAGCTTTAATTTTGGCGCATCAATATCGCTTTGAATTTCTTCTGTAATCTTTTTTATAGCAAAAATCTCTGAAACAGACATAACCATTGGAAATAGAATCCAGAGATCTCCACCTTCTTTAGCAGCTCGATACAGAGCACGTAATTGAGGAATCAAAAGATCACGCCGACGTAACAAAAGCCGCGTTCCCCGAACACCTAAAAACGGATTTTCTTCTTTAGATAAATGTAAATGTGTGACCTGTTTATCTCCACCAATATCGAGTGCTCGAATAATTAATGGCTTATCTCCTACGGCTGCAATCATCGCACGGTACACATCAAATTGCGCTTCTTCATCTGGAATATGTGGACTATCTAAAAACAAAAACTCTGTACGCATGAGTCCAACACCTTCAGCCCCCAAATCTAGCGCAATAGGAACCTGATTTGCATAATTGACGTTGGCCATGATACGAATTCTTTGACCATCTGTCGTCTGTACTGGTAGTCTATAGATACGTATCTCATTTTCACGCTTTTGTGCGACAATATTTATCTGTTTTTGAACATCTTCAATATCCTCAAGAGTAGGATCCAAATAGATAAACCCATTATCGCCATCAATAATAGCCTGAACATCATATTCAACTGCTAAAACATCCATCCCTGTAGCTACAACCATTGGAATCCCAAGGGTGCGTGCTAAAATAGCCGTGTGAGATAATGGGCCTCCCCATGCTGTTGCTAACCCTTGTACTTTCGTGCAATCAAGCTGCGCTACATCGGAGGGAGAAAGATCATCTGTAACAAGAATAACACCGTGTGGAATATCATTTAAAAAGAATGATTTATATGATGGATTAATTTCGCCTAAAACACGACGACCAACATCAATTAAATTAACAGCACGCGCTGCTAATAAAGGATTATCAACTTTAGAAAACATATCTGCAAATTGCTGAACTGCTCTATCCCAAGACCAAGCAACGCCATGACCTTCTGCTATAAAGCGACAAGTTTGAGCTATCAGATTTTCATCCTCAAGCAAAACCATTTGCGCAGAAAAAATTGCCGCTGAATCTGCTCCCATACGCTCTGTGATATCAGCAATAACGGATGCCATTTTATATTTTGTTTTTGTAAGAGCATTTTCAAGACACGCCGCACCAGCCGTAAAACCTATTGGCTGGTCCATTATGGAAATATCATTTTGTTTTAAAATAAAAATCTTGCCAAAAGCTAACCCTGAACTCGCTCCAATACCAGAAATACTTTTTTGCTTAGAACGCGGACACCAACCATGAAAAGCTTTCGTTTGAGTTTTCATTTCTCTCATTACACATTTTTCACTTATGCTTACTTTCTTTACAACAGAAATGGCATCCTTCAGAAGTTGCACTCCTTCTACCGCATCCGTTGAAAAAATGAGAACATCACCGTTTTTTACTCCTAATTGTAATAAACCAACCAAATTTTTCATTTCAACGACATACTGACCATGGCGAACTCTGATAGAGCTCTGTACTTTTTTTGCAAAGTCAACCCAAAGAGAAGCCGGTCGCGCATGAAGACCGCTTGGATAATCTAAAGTCCATTCCTGACACACTGAAAGGTCTCCTATAAAAGCCTTTCCTATTTTCATATCCTGACCAAAAAGAGTGGTAACAATCTGTTGTTTATCGGCAGTTGTCAAAAGTGCTTCAAGCCGCTCCTTATCAAATAAAAGATCTGCTAATTGTTTACAAATCTCTTTATAGCGATCTGGACAAGCTGCAATGGCAATAACCAAACGCGCTTTATTTCCATCCCACCATTCAACACCCTCAGGAATCTGTACAACAGCAACAGCATCCCTGATAACCAAATCATTATTTTCAAACATTCCATGGGGAATGGCTATACCATTTCCAAGCCAAGTATTCGTTGTTGCTTCACGCTTGAGCATGCTTTCTAGATAACATTTATTAACGGCACCAACCTGTACGAGTAGCTCAGCAGCAGCATGAATCGCATCATTTTTATGACCAAAAGTCGCTGCAAGTTGTACAGATTTTATAGACAAGATTTCACTCTTATTAAAATCTGTATTCATTGCTTCTGCTTCCTCACATTTTATCATGGATTTACACTGTCTCATGTCCAAATATGAATGTTTTGATCAATTTCGCTTCAAAACCACATTTTCCAAAATATAAAGAATACTATGAATTGCCTTTGTTTTATGAAATATAACTAAGTGAAATGTTCAAATATTTTAACTTGATCCGTCCAACAATTAGATAACCCCACCCCACAAATTGCTTAAACTATTGTAAACAAATTTGACTCCTGTTCTTTATTTCAAAAAAACAAATGCTCCCATCTTTATGTAAAAAACCAACTTAAAAATTATTTTTAAAAACATTCTCCTCCTCCCAAGTCATTTGACACGACCTGTTATATTTTGTGCAGAAATAAGAAAATCCCAACCATATAAAATTTCAGCTGACATTTCAAATTTCTTCCCCCAAATTGAGTAGTCCCCTTTAGCTTTTCTTAATTTATTGACTCATTACATAATCACAAATTATTCTATACAACCTACCTCTTTAAGATTACGCACAATTAGACTATGCCATAACACAAAACCCTCAAGACATAACCACCACACTGTACACTTCCCCTTATCAAATAGATCTCACACTCTGCAATGTTTCTTATCTACACATTCTCAAAATATGCACCCTTAAAAAACAACATCTTCGACAATTAAAATCACGCCAATCTCTATAGATAATTAACTTCTAGGTATTTAACTAAACAAGACAAGTAGAGCCTTAGAATAAAAAGAGCTTTTATCTTAAACTAAGCTTTGCTCTCATATCCACAGAGTTCATTGTAATAACAGTCAAACAATAGAGAGGCTACTCTTAATATTACTCATTGCACACTCGACATTTCAATTGCTTCAAACTAAATTCCCTTAAATGTAACTCTACCTTAGATTTATTGTCCACCTCAGCGCATTGCACTGAATAAAGCCGCTTTTACTATTTCTTCTCTCTCAAAACAAATAACCTGATTCATCCCATAACCGTTTAAAAAGATTATAAATATTATAAATACTTATAAGTTGCTTCATTCTTACCAAAATGATCGTGCCAATTGTATCATCAAATTTCTCTAAAATTTTCCGAAAATTAATTAGCCTCTCTAAAATATAAATTGTTTAGCGCTTTGCATATAAAAAGAAAAATTTCCCACACTATCATCATACACCAATTTATCGAAAAATTCCATCATCATATCAATATCTTCAGTGTAAACAAATATAGTACAATTTTTTCAGTTATCTGAGAAAAATAATTGCCAAAACTCTGCTTTTTTAGCCTTCTTCACATCTCTACATCAATACAAAAAAGGAAAGATAGCATCCTATCTTTCCTTTTAAAAATTGATAATCTCGCAACCAGATTCCAATGGAATATCGGCTTATGCAGAAAATACTATAGCCTACCTCGCTGTCTCTACCCTAGGAATGACCGAGACATAGGAACGGTTATTTGCTTTCCTTTGAAAAGAAACCACACCGTTCGATAGAGCAAAAAGGGTATGATCCTTTCCGATACCGACATTATCACCAGGATGCCAACGTGTACCACGCTGGCGCACAATAATATTTCCAGCGATAACAGCTTCACCACCAAATTTTTTAACGCCAAGACGTTTCGATTCTGAATCGCGACCATTACGCGAGGAACCACCCGCTTTTTTATGTGCCATGGATGTTCTCCTTTAATCTTCTTTATTCTTTGATGCTACAGCCGCTTTTCTTTGCGGCATGACCTCTTTCTCAGCTGTTTTCTTAACTGTTTTCTTAACAGAAGTAGGTGCTTTTGTTTCCTTTGTTTTCTCTTTTAATGTAGTGGCCTCTTCTTTAATTGGCTTTGTAGTTGCTTTTTTCGGCTTTGCCCCACCCATCAAAACTTCTAAAATACGAAGTATCGTAAATTCTTGGCGATGACCACGTGTACGTTTCGAATTTTGACGACGGCGCTTCTTAAATGCGATAACCTTACGCCCACGTGTTTGTTCTACAATTTCAGCCGTAACTAAAGCATCGGCAATAACAGGTGCGCCAATCACTGCGTTACCCTCTTGCCCCACCATCAATACATCGTTGAATTCAACAACATCACCAGTATTGCCAATAATTTTTTCAATCTTCACCACTTGGTTAGCAACAACGCGGTATTGCTTACCACCAGTTTTAATGACTGCGAACATTTTTTATCCTTTCGTTCACACCAGCTCTTATTTACCTCTAATTGACTTCTACCTCGTCAAAGAGAAAAAATAGGCTGCTTTTTATCAGTCGTAATAGATTTTACAGGAGAGATAAAACACCCTCCAAAATACAAATATGCGCAGATTTCTCTACGCTTGTGTTTGTATATATGACGGAATTTCTATTCTCTGTCAATAAAGCCTTATAAAAAAGCAAAAATTGGTTGTACTAAACGCAATTGGAGGTTATTTACCTACCATATTCTTCAACAATGTGAGATTTTATTGTACCTTGATATAATATATGGAGAGATGGCTGAGTGGTTGAAAGCACCGCACTCGAAATGCGGCATAGGGGTGACTCTATCGGGGGTTCAAATCCCTCTCTCTCCGCCAAAAATATGAGCTAAGATAATCTTTGTTAATTATCTCCGATGCTGTTTATTGGCAAACCTTATACCAATGCATTCCTTTCAAAAGATTTTTAAAGAATTCTCTCAAAGAAGAGAGAGGATTAAAGGAAAATATCCATAGCACATAAAAAGCTGATGGTTTCTCAACATCATGGTCGCGATTCAGAATAGAAACGTCTTGGCGTTTAAAATTTAATGGTGTAGTCTTAAAAAACCAATCTAGAAAATAATATATTCATGGCAAAAAATGTACATAAAAGAGTGAATTATCATGCACTTCTATCTCATCACCTCTTATGCATCTTAAATCAATCAATCCATTCCTTTACATGTCATAAGCAGCATAGACTATGAATAAAATCATGTAAGAAAGAAAAATATCTCTTATCAATTCTCTTAAATATAAGAATTATCATGATATTTTGAATTGATAAATAGAATGATAGTGCCAGATTGCATCTTCATAAGCGTAAAGATGGTGCCACGCAATGAATTTTGCAGATTCTGCATTATTCTGCACGTCTTGCTTGAATATGTGCCAACAATCCTAATGTTGAACTATCGCGTTTATCTGCTTTGTTTTCTCTACGCAGTATTGGTAATAATTCATTTGCTAATTCTTTACCAAGTTCTACACCCCATTGATCAAATGAATTAATATTCATCAAAATGCCTTCGACAAAAATGCGATGTTCATAAAGTGCAATGAGACGACCAAGTGCAAAAGGTGTCAGCAAATCCTGAACCAACATAATATTAGGCCGATTTCCCTCAAAACTTCTATGAGGTGCTAAATTGTCTGCTTCATACTCATTCATACCATTTTTTAAAAGGATACGCCGAGTATCTTCGACACTGCGTCCTTTTATGAGAGCCTTTGATTGCGCTAAACAATTTGCGATTAACATTTCATGCATAGAATATAAATTTTTCTCATGCCCTTTTACAAACAAAATAAATTCTACAGGAATGATATCTGTTCCTTGATGCAAAAACTGAAAAAAAGCATGTTGACCATTTGTCCCTGAATTTCCCCAAACAACTGGACTACTTGAAAAATTTAATGGTTTGCCATCCAAAGAAATCCGCTTACCATTTGATTCCATATCAAGTTGTTGCAAATAAGCTGGAAAATGCGCCAAACGCTGTGCATAGGGAATGACAGCACGTGATGCATAACCACAAATAACACGATGCCAGAACCCTAAAAGAGCAAATCGAATAGGAATATTTTCATGCAAAGGCGCAGTTTTAAAATGTTGATCCATTTGTAGAGCACCTTTGAGAAATTGGCGAAAATTCTGTTCTCCTATTGCTAACATCACAACAAAACCAACGGCAGACCAAATTGAATAACGCCCTCCAACCCAATCCCAAAATCGAAAAACTTTTGCAAAATCTATGTTAAATTCTGCCACTTTATCAAGAGCACTCGAAACAGCAACAAAATGTCTACCAACAGTCTTTTCTCCTAAATGTGAGCGAATCCATTGACGCGCAACTTGCGCATTTACCATTGTTTCAGCTGTCGTAAAAGTCTTAGAAGCAATGACAAATAGTGTTGTTGCCGGATTCAAAACAGAGAGAATATCAGAAATATGTGCACTGTCAGCATTAGAAACAAAATGGCAATATGGACCATCATGATAAGGTTTTAAAGCACGTGTGACCATAGCAGGTCCAAGATCAGAACCACCAATACCAATGTTAACAACATCACTTATCTTCTCGCCACTGCTTCCCCTATAGTTGCCATTACGTACTTTTTTTGAAAATTTTTCCATATCATTAAGAACAGTTTGAATATCCTTAACTAAATCATGGTTATCCAACATGAAAACTTCATCAGCAGGCAAACGTAATGCAACATGAAGAACTGAGCGTTTTTCCGTTGTATTAATGGACTGACCGGAAAACATCGCTTCACGCCTACCCAATACATCTGCTGCAACAGCTAAATCATCTAGCAGTTGCAATGTTTTTAATGTCACACCACATTTCGAAAAATCAAAAAGGAGATCATCAAGTTTTAAAGAAAAATGGGAAAAGCGTTGCGCATCTTCTAAAAAATGCCTACGGATATTATGCACCCCCCCTTTTGTGGCGTGTTCTCTTAAAGCCTGCAAAGCTGCTTCAAAAGCTCTTTTATTTCGAATCAACAAGCCATCTCTCATGGTCTTATTTCCCCATTATCATTGACAATGAAATCTATATACAAACAATAACAAAACAGAGAGCGCCTCCTTATTTGCTAGCCATTTTTATTGCTCGCATACAATAATGAAGGAGTACAAAAATAGAAAGATAAGACCCGAAAACGACATTTTAAAAACAAAAGTAAAAAAATCAAAGCTTTCCCACCCCAAATATTATTTCACTTGGCTTAATTCTTTTGATAAACGCAGACTTTCTTCTGCTTTTGGAGTTATAAAACGCCCAAGTAAAAGATAAACAACAGGTGTTACATAAAGGGTGACAAATGTTGCCAAACCTAAACCACCAACAATTACCCAACCCAAGGCTACACGCGCTTCTGCACCAGCACCTTTTGCTAAAACCAAAGGAATCCCTCCCAAAATAGCACAAATCATCGTCATACAAACCGGACGAAGACGAATATTTGCTGCCTCTTCTATAGCTTTACGAACACTCTTACCCTGATCACGCAACTGATCTGCAAACTCAACAATAAGAATGCCATTCTTAGCCATAATCCCAATCAACAAAATCAAACCAATTTGACTATAAATATTAAGGCTTACGCCGCTCAAAAGCATAGCAATTGCGGCACAACCAAGCCCTAATGGTACAGTAGCCATAATAATAAAGCCTGAAATAAAGCTTTCAAACTGCGCTGCCAAGACTAATAAAATAATGATAAAAGCAACACCAAAAACAACGATGAAATTTGAAAAGGTTTCATTAAGCGTTGCGGCACTCCCTAAAGGAATAATATACTCTCCATCAGACAACAGAGAAGAAGCACTTTCTTGAACAACCTGATAAGCTTGTCCTAAAGCAAAAGTGGGTGCAAGATTGGTGCTTAAGACAACAGCATTCATGCGTTCTTCTCGTTTTAATTGGGGTGCAATAGCTTTTTCATGCAAATTTGCAACAACTGAGAGAGGAACATATTTATTATTTTTTGTTTTTAAGAAAATATTTTCCAAATCAGCAGGATTATTAATAGAATTTTTACGCGAAGTAAGCTTCACATCATAAGAACGGTTATTAACGTGAATAGAACCTATTTTCTTCCCATCCAAAATTGTTTGTAAAACATCGCTAATATTGGTGATATTAATGCCTAAATCAGACACCCTTTCTCGATTAATTTCAATAAAAAATTGTGGTTGTGTTGCATCAACAGCAAGCCGTGGACGAATAAAACGGGAATCTTTTTGCAAAATACTTACAAGCTTATCAGCAATAGATTGCAAATTGGTGTAATTATTTCCAAGGATTGCAAATTGCAATCCTTGCCCAGTTCCAGAAATCCCTAAAGAATTCCCTTGGGCAATAAATGCAAATACTGCCGGAAAAGATTTCAGTTTTACATTAATATCTTTTACAATTTCTTGTTGACTACGCGTACGCTTTTCCCAAGCAGAAAATAATAAAACGAGAAAAGCTGTATTAGGTGATCCACCAATTCCTGCAATGGAGTAACTGTTAGCAATTTCACCAGAATCATACAATGGTTTTAAACTTGCTGCAATTTGCTCAACCTGCTTATTGAGATATTGTGTTGAAACCCCTTGAGGTCCATTAATAACCATAAGTACAACACCTCTATCTTCTTCAGGTGTAAGTTCTTTTTGTATTTTCATATAACTTCCAGCACATAGCGCTAAAAAAACAAGTGAAGAGAATACGACAATCCAAGGATGATTTAAACATTTATGCAAATAATAAGCATAGTTTCTACTGAAAAACGCTCCTAAATTGTCCAGAAAAATAAAACGATGCGTTTTTTCTTCATTCTCTTTAATTTGCGCTTTAAGAAAGCGGGAAACAAGCATAGGACAAAGAGTCAACGCAACAATAGAAGAAAGCAATACAGAAATTGCTAGAACAAAACCAAATTCTCTAAAAAGTCCACCTACCTGTCCAGGAAGAAAAGAAATTGGCACAAAAACAGCAACCAAAGTAAATGTCGTCGCCACAACAGCAAAAAACACTTCTCGCGTTCCCAAAACTGCTGAAGATCGTGTTCCTAACCCCATATTTCGCCATCGAACAATGTTTTCTAGAACAACTATAGCATCATCCACAACAAGCCCTGTTGCCAAAACAAGTCCTAAAAAGGTGAGAATATTCAATGAAAACCCTACAAGATAAATCGCCGCAATTGTGCCAATCAAAGCGATCGGAATAGATAAAGCAGGAACAAGTGTTATACGAAAATCCCTCAAGAAAAGAAAGATAACAAAAATAACACTCAATATAGCAATGAATAACGCAACCTCAACCTCATGGAGTGCACTTTTAATAAAGATTGCATCATCATTAATAATATCTACATGTACAGAAGATGGAAGTATAGTTTTAAGATGCTTGAGAACTTCTTGAACCCCTTCAGAAATATTAAGAGTGTTAGATTGTGCTTTACGTATAATTCCTAATCCAACGCCTGTTTTTCCATTAATGCGAAGAATAACCTTTTCTGTATCTGGTGATAAAGTCACATGTGCAACATCTCCAACACTTACATGAGGTTTTAACATAACTTTTTCAAAAGCTTCTGGTGTCGTCAAACGAGCGGTTGCACGCACAACCAAAGCCTGTTTAGAATTTCTTAATGATCCTACAGGGGCATCTATAGACATATTGGAAAGAACACGCGAAATATCTGCTATTGTCAAACCATAACTTGCGAGTTTTGTCTGATCAATATCAATTTGAAAAATCTTCGTATGTGCACTGGCAATTTGCACATCACCAACACCTTCAACAGCAGAAAGCGCATCAACAATTTGCTCATCTACAATCGTTGTCAAATCATCAATATTCATCGTTGATGACGTCACAACGATATACATCATTGCAGATGCATCTGCATCTGCTTTAATAATCAAAGGTGCATCTGCATCTTGAGGAAGAGAATATGAAATACGAGAAAGAGCTTCTCGAATATCAGATGCCGCAATATTCAAATCAACGCCAACATGGAACGTAATCTGTACAAGAGAACGTCCAAAAGAAGATGTTGAAGAAATTGTCTTCACTCCTGCAACGCGAGATACTGTATCCTCTATAACTTTTGTAATTTCACGATCAATGGTTTCTGCTGATGCACCAGAAAAAGTTGTCACTATTGTCGTCACTGGCATATCTACATCTGGCAATTCACGCACATCAACATTCATCCATGCAGCAAATCCCGCAAGCAAAATCATCGCATTCAAGACAAAGGTTAAAACTGGTCTGCGAATAAATAAGGCGATATTACCACCTTGTTTTGGTTGTGCTAAAAGAAGTTCTTTTTTCAACTCTCCAGTCATTATATATTCTACCCATTAGCTTCTGATTGTTTTTGTTGATGGGTCGTAATATCATTCAAAATAACCCTACTTCCTGGATAAAGCATCTGAACTCCTTGAATCACAATTTTATCACCATTTTCTAAAGACGCTTTCACAAATACCTGATCTGTTTTATGCTGAATAATTGATACTGGAATGGACTCTACTTTTCCCTCTCTTACACGCCAAACGAATGATCCCTTACTATTCCATTGAATGGCAAGAGGATTTACCACAGGAAAAGAACCACCATAAAATTTAAGCGTTGTTGTAAAAGACATACCAGACATAAGGGTATCTTTTTCGTTCTTGATTGCAATCTGAACATGAAGTGTGCGACTTTCCGGATTAATAACGTTATCAATTGCATAAATATGACCAACAAAAGTTTTATCTGGCTGCGCCGTTAATGTTGCCATCACCTTATCCCCTTTATGAACATGTGATGCGTAGCGTTCAGGAACCCATATATCAACTAAAATACCTTCTCTATTTTCAATTCGTCCTATGACAGTATTAACAGTCACAGCATTGCCCTCATCAATGGGTAAAATACCTACAACTCCGCTAATTGGTGCACGAATTGTTCGCCGATCAAGATCTAATTCAGCATTACGCAATATCAAATTTGCGTTATCTAGCTCTAAGCGCGCAGTAATTTCCTGAACCTCTGTTGCTGTCTTACTGGCACGTAACTTAAGGATACGAGAAAGTGTTAATGCACTATTATCACGTTGTACTTTCGCTTTTTCAGCTGCTATTTGTTCCTTTTTGGAATCGAGTTTTACAAGTACATCACCTGCTTGTACCCTCATGCCAGCTGACACAAAAATCTTATCTATAATACCTGATGACCAAGGCGTTAATTCCACCGAAGCTAATGCCTGTCCACTGCCAAGCGCGTTTAGCTGTTCATAAAAATCTTCAATTTTTACAAGATCAACAATCACATTTGTTGGTGGCTTTCCGGTGGGCATTTTTGAGATTTCATGTGATGCATTTGTCGCTTTATCCATTATAGAAATGTGTTGTTGTGAACTTTTTTTCCCTGCCCAATAAGTAATCATCAAAATGAGAACGAGAAATACCAGTGGAAAGGTCTTTTTTAACAGCTTCATGATTCTAACCTTGCTGTATCGTGAATATGTCAACTTGTCTGAAACAGTTCTCAACAGTTACATCCGAGTTTCATATAAAAACTGAACTGCAGGTAGTGTATCTTACCCCCCCACCGTAAAAAACATATCTCATCTTTTGCTTGACTATCTTTCATAAAATAAAACGTCAAGTTAACTATCGTTCACATATTCAAAGGAATTATCGTACAAAATCTCAGTAAAATCGGAAATATACAGGAGCTTTTTTAAAAATATTACATCCACAAAAAGATAAAATTTTTATTTTCACCAAGTTTCACTTGCAATTCCTCCATGAAACGATTAGGAACCCTTTGTCGTAATAAGATAGAAAATTGAAAATCTATGCACCCGTAGCTCAGCTGGATAGAGCACCAGACTACGAATCTGGGGGTCAGGAGTTCGAATCTCTTCGGGTGCGCCATTCTTTCGGTCTCCATTTTTCAATATTTAAGAGGATGTTTTTCTTATTGAGGCGTTTTCCTTTTTGTCCTGGTTGCATTGTTAGAAAATATAATGCCCGCTCTTTTGTTTGTTAATCAGAACAGCTTTCTGAGATATTTTTAGATGTATAAGACTTCCAATATGGTTTATACGCCTGAAAGAAAAAAGTCTTAGATTTCTTTTACAAAATTTTAGAGTTATAATATTCTTTATAAGAAGCCTTGAAAGGATAAATCATCTGGAAATCAAAAATCCCAACAGGACGCTCCTGTGAAAAGTTTAAGACCTTGATGTCATTTTTTCTAAATTCTGTATTCTTTTTAAAAGCTTTTTAGAACGAACAATATAGCAATTTTTTTTCTGAAAACTTAAAACTGCTTGTTTTTTCCGCTTTATTTTTCCCTCTTGCACAGTATGTTATCGACCTCTATGATATCTTATAACTCTATATTCTATAGGTTCTTCCATCTGATTATAGTACACACTCTTAATATCAACAAAAGCCAAATTTAAAGAATCTTTCCATGCACAAAACAGATATTGAAATTGCTCGCACAGCTCACAAGCAACACATCACTGAAATTGCACAAAAAATTGGTATCGCACATGAAAACCTTATTCCTTATGGACATGATAAAGCTAAAATTTCTTCTGCATACATAAAATCGCTCAATAAAAATCCGGATGGTAAACTTATCCTCGTTACGGCTATTAACCCAACGCCTGCTGGAGAAGGAAAAACGACAACAACAGTTGGTCTTAATGATGCTCTCAATCTCATCGGAAAAAAAGCTATAGCTACCTTGAGAGAACCATCCTTAGGTCCTTGTTTTGGTATAAAAGGTGGTGCTGCTGGAGGTGGTTACGCTCAAGTTGTACCGATGGATGACCTTAATTTGCATTTTACTGGTGATTTTCATGCGATTACAGCTGCTCATAATCTTCTTGCCGCAATGATAGATAACCATATTTACTGGGGAAATAGTCTGAATATTGATCCCCGCCGCATCGTTTGGAGACGAGTCCTTGACATGAATGATCGTGCATTACGCGATATTGTTACTTCATTGGGCGGGGTTACCAACGGTTTTCCTCGTCAGACAGGTTTTGATATTACTGTTGCATCAGAAATTATGGCACTTTTTTGCCTTGCCGAAAATTTAGAAAATCTTACGCAAAGACTCAAAAAAATTATTGTTGCCTATCGTTATGATAAAACACCAGTAACAGTCGCTGATCTCAATGTAGAAGGAGCAATGGCAGTTCTTCTTAAAGATGCCATGCAACCCAATCTTGTACAAACAATTGAAAATAATGCTGTCTTTGTTCACGGTGGGCCTTTTGCCAATATTGCTCATGGCTGTAATTCAGTTATAGCAACAAAAACCGCTTTAAAACTCGCCGATTATGTTGTCACAGAAGCAGGTTTTGGAGCAGATCTTGGAGCAGAGAAATTTTTTGATATTAAATGTCGACAAACAGGTATTGTACCAAGCGCGACGGTGATTGTCGCAACAATTCGCGCATTAAAAATGAATGGTGGTGTGGACAAAAAGAATCTAACAGAGGAAAATATCACTGCTTTAAAAGAAGGAGCAGCCAACCTTTTACGACATATAAAAAACATGGAGCACTACGGTATCCCTTGTATTGTCGCACTTAATCATTTTGATACCGATAGCGATGCTGAAATCAGCATGTTACAAAAAATAGTTGCAACAACTGGGCACAAAGCCGTTGTTTGCAAACATTGGAAACAAGGTGGAAAAGGTGCTATAGAACTTGCACAAGAACTTGTTACCCTAATTGAAGAAAAAGATTGCCATTTTAAAGTTCTGTATCAAGATTCACTGCCACTTGTTCAAAAAATTAATGCTATTATAAAAAATCTCTATGGTGGTCGTGGAGCTATAATCGCTGATCCTATTCTCAAACAGCTTGAATGTTGGGAAAAGGAAGGTTATGGCACATACCCTATTTGTATGGCAAAAACACCTTATTCCTTTTCTGCTGATCCCACTCTATACGGTGCTCCTGTTGATTTTGAAATTCCTGTACGTGAAGTTCGTCTCTTGGCAGGTGCAGGTTTTATTGTTGTCATTTGCGGAGATATCATGACTATGCCTGGCTTACCCCATTACCCTATCGCTGAAAAAATTCATCTTGACGAAAATGATCATATACAAGGGCTCTCATAAGCTTATATCTGTAAACTCAATCATTCATTAACGAATAGCAGCTCATAGCAAAAAGATAAGAATTTTAAAAAGCGATGTAGACAAACACCTTCTTTATGTGATATGCATTCTGTAGTATATGTTGCTTTTAGATGCTATTTAAAAGCAATTAGGTTTTTTCCTATTACTTATAACACCAAAAAAAAGCAGGATAGATAGTGCAAGTACTCGTTCGTGATAATAATGTTGATCAAGCGCTACGCGCATTGAAAAAGAAGATGCAACGTGAAGGTATTTTCCGTGAAATGAAAATGCGTGGTTATTATGAAAAACCATCGGAAAAGCGTGCTCGTGAAAAGGCTGAAGCTGTTCGTCGTACACGTAAGCTTGCTCGTAAACGTGCACAAAGAGAAGGTTTTGTGAGTAACGGTCGGGCTTCTGCAGTAAGATAATGTATTTTTTCTGCTATCTTAGAAAATCAAATTAGTAGTTACAATGGATATAGTATTTAGCCGGGTTGTTTGATGTGGCGAAGGTAGTTTTTTGTCATTTTTGGCTTTGTTTATTTTTTTCGTGCCCTTTTAAATTGTAGCAGTGATTTTTTCTCTATGCATCTACCCTGTAGGAGTTTTCTTAGTTTTTAGGTAACACATTGATTTATAACGGTAATACTTGTTCCGTATACTGAATGAGACCTCCAAATATTGTCAAAATTCTTTCATTTCACTCCCCCTTATCTTAAATCAATTAAAATCATCTCCTTGCATATCATAAATGCAACTGACGTATAAATATAAAAACTGTAAGAAAAGAATACAATGTCTCTTATAAAAGTTCTCAAGTGCCAAGGGCTTTTGCAGTATTGAGGGCTGGTAAATAATAAGAGTGTTCACTTGCTTCTTCATAAGTATAAAAATGGTAGAACACAATGATCTTAAGCATTCAGTCTCTTTCAAATTCCCCTCACCAAATCAAATTACGAAATATAAGCTAGCTATCATAATATACAATTGTGTTCATAAAGAATATAATACCAAACATACAATCTTTTTTCTCAATATTCATTAATGAAACAATAAATTGCATAACTTTTGGTATTTCATAACAATCTGGAATTAATAGACACTCATATAGCTCCTATGTTTATTTACCGCAATATTGTATGATCAATAAATCAGGGAGTGCTACTTTATAACCAAACTGAAAAGTTAAAAATATAAATCCCCAAAATCACCTTGTGTTTGTGAAATTATAAATTAATTCCTCCTATATTGGCTTACCCTCAATATTGCGTGCTCTTGCATTTGAATGATTCACTAATATATGTTTCATCCATTCTAAAGTTGTTTTTCGAGTTATATGCAAATCTCTTTATTGATCTGTCATTGAATATTTTTTTAATGATAATACCAATATAGCTGTGTCAGTGTTTGAAAAATAAAGCAAATATTAAGAATGTTTGAATTTTTATCTTAACTTATTCTATGAATTCTGTAATAATTTCCGTATTGTTCAGATCTCTTTAACTAGCAATATGCATAGCTTCCTTAATCAGTTCTCAATTTTTCCAGATCTTAGATTTCCAAAACGAAAAGATAAAAGGTTTAAGTGTGCGATATTATCATTGGTTCCGATTTTTAGTACTTACATCATATATCTCCACAGCGGGAGTCTTTGTACTCGGTTTCCCTAATTTTCTGCAAGCACAAACACTCAATACAAATTCTGGGCAAAATTTAGGACCAAGTGGTTTACCACTTCCACGATTTGCTTCCATTAAACCTACCCGTGTGAATGTGCGCATCGGACCGGGAAGCAATTATTCTATCATCTTTACCTATAAAAAACAGGGGCTACCTATTGAAATCATCCAAGAATATGATCAATGGCGTAAAATTCGTGATGCCGAAGGTGATGAAGGGTGGGTATACCAATCACTTCTATCGGGAAAACGAACCGCTATAACGATCCCATGGCAAAAAGATAAAACAAAAAGACTGATGCTACGCAAAAATCCTGCAGAAAATGCAAAACTTGTAGCAGAAGTAGAACCTAATGTTATTGGAAACATTCGCCAATGCAATGGACATTGGTGCGAATTAAACATCAATAATATCCGGGGCTGGCTTCATCAAGCTCAGTTATGGGGAATCTATCCTGATGAAAAAATAGAAAAATAAAAAGTTTGTAAATCTTTAAATTAAGCAAGTTTAATTTTTATTTCTTATTATTTCCTCCCATTCACTGTCTTCTCGCTCTAAAAGCAAAGAAATTCCTACCAGTACTAATCCATATACAATCGGGTTTCTCAGCATGAATTCTACGTGACTTGATCACCTATATGGTTCAATTTATAAAGTTCTATAGACAAACTCTATCCTGAATATTCGCCGCACTATTTCGAGAAAATTACACCCCTCATGCAAAATAGGACACCACAGAGTGTCGTTGTATTGACAATTCATATGCTTTTAAAAGAGGCATGTCCCAATGCTTATAACCCCATTTCACAACAATACCCATAAATGGTATAATAATACAATCATTATGCGCACCATCTTTATGCTTATAAGATGTAAGGTAATATTATCATACAATGCCAATCCTCAATATTGTTACACCCCTTGACATCTGAAAATGTTCATAAGAAGTATTTTATTATTTTCTTAAATGCTATCTCCACCCCAGCTTTGCTTATCGCGTGCAAGAATGTGATTTTAATTGTTTCAAGTTTAAAAATGATAATTTATTATAGCAAATCAATGTGCTATAATAAAAAATACTACATGTATAAAGCTTTGCCTGCCTCACATCACAATCCTAACCGATAGTATTTTACGAAGTAACTCTATTATCAGATCAGCGCTTCGGTTTTAATCGAACTATCAAATCAACATGCGAGATTTCCATACCTTCTGGTGGTTTAGGCAAATTTCCAATGATGGGAGATTCTTCTAAGTTACAAGGAATATCAAGAATGCGATTTTCACCCTCTATATAAAAATGATAATGGTCAGACGTATTGGTATCAAACCAAGTTTTCGAACCTTCTACGGCAATAATCCGTAATAATCCCGCTTCTGTAAATTGATGAAGCGTATTATAAACCGTTGCTAAAGACACAGGTACACCAGCCTTTACCGCTTCTTCATAAAGCTCCTCGGCAGCAATATGACGGTTACCTTGAGAAAAAATCATATTAGCAAGCTCTAACCGCTGACGTGTTGGTCGCAGACCATTCTGGCGTAAATGTTTCTCTAACACAGAAGTAGAATAATAACCTATAATCTGTCCACAATCTTTTGCGTCCTGTTGCTCTTCATTCAAACAAAAACTGTCTGCGCTCACTGACATATTAAAAACCACAATATATTTATATTTCTGTTCAAATTAGGTTACAATACAAGAAATAGGAACGATATGATATAATTTTATTCCATTTTTAAATCACTACTTATGTAGAATACATAAAAAACGGCTTTTGTCATTAAAAATGACATAAAATCATTTCCCTCTCCTTCAAATTTGCTCTAAAAGTAGGTTGAGGAAAAGCGCAGAAGTTTAAATATACATAAATAAATGGAGTAACAATGGCTGAACAAAAGTCTCGCTACACTTATGAAGAGCTTCTAAGCTGCTCTCGCAGCGAAATGTTTGGTAAAGGTAATGCACAATTACCAGCACCACCAATGTTGATGATTCATCGAATCACTCAAATCAGTGAAACTGGTGGTGAATATGATAAAGGAATGGTTCGAGCTGAATTTGACATTACTCCAGACCTATGGTTCTTTGATTGTCACTTTATTGGAGATCCAGTTATGCCAGGATGTCTTGGTTTAGATGGTATGTGGCAATTAACAGGTTTTTTTCTCGGTTGGTTAGGTGAAGCAGGAAAAGGGAGAGCTATTTCAACAGGTGAAGTAAAATTATCCGGTATGGTAACTCCGCAAACCAAACTTCTTGAATATGGAATAGATTTTAAACGTATTCGGCGTGGAAATTTAGTCCTAGGTATAGCTGATGGGTGGGTAAAAGCAGATGGAGAAGCTATCTATAAAGCAAGTGATTTACGTGTTGCTTTATTTAAAGAAGACTAAAGTCCTTTCCACGAAAGGGAACATTTTGTTATTCTGTATGGAACAAGGAGGTATGGATGCGTCGAGTTGTTGTAACTGGAATGGGAATTGTCTCCGCAATTGGAAATAATCCAGAGGCTGTTTTAACCAGTTTGTATGAAGCAAAATCCGGAATTTCTTATGCACCCCAATATGCTGAATTAGGTTTTCGTAGCAGGGTTTATGGTAAACCTGATGTTAATATAGAAGAATTGGTTGATCGACGTGCCTTGCGTTTTCATGGACGTGGAACTGCTTGGAATCATATCGCTATGGATCAAGCAATCGCTGATGCAGGTTTAGAACCTAATGAAATATCAAATGAACGCACAGGCATTATTATGGGCTCTGGAGGGGCTTCAACGCAATCAATTGTTGAAGCTGCTGATATTACGCGTCAAAAAGGTCCAAAACGTGTTGGTCCTTTTGTTGTACCTAAAGCAATGAGTTCTACAGCATCTGCGACGCTTGCGACTTTTTTTAAAATTAAAGGCGTGAACTATTCAATTTCCTCGGCTTGCGCTACCTCTAATCATTGTATTGGCAATGCTTATGAATTAATACAATATGGCAGGCAGGATCGTGTTTTTGCTGGTGGTTGCGAAGATCTGGATTGGACGTTATCCGTACTCTTTGATGCTATGGGTGCTATGTCCAGCAAATATAATGACACTCCAAAAAAGGCTTCACGTGCCTATGATGCCAATCGTGATGGATTTGTTATTGCTGGTGGAGCAGGTGTTTTAGTTCTTGAAGAACTCGAGCTTGCTAAAGCACGCGGTGCAAAAATCTATGGGGAAATTGTTGGATATGGTGCTACATCCGATGGGTATGATATGGTTGCTCCATCTGGTGAGGGCGCAGAACGTTGCATGCGCATGGCACTTGCAACTGTAAATAATAAAATTGACTATATTAACCCCCATGCAACAGCAACACCTGTTGGTGATCCCCCTGAAATAGAAGCTATCCGTCGTATCTTTGGAGCAGGTGATCAATGTCCACAAATTTCTGCTACAAAATCTCTGACGGGGCATTCTTTGGGTGCAGCGGGTGTTCACGAGGCAATCTATACACTGTTAATGATGAATCATGATTTTATTTGCGAAAGCGCTCATATTGAAGAACTTGATCCGGCCTTTGCCGATATGCCCATTGTTCGTGAACGTCAGGATCATCAACAACTTAATACTGTATTGTCAAATACATTTGGTTTTGGCGGTACCAATGCAACGCTCATTTTTCAACGCTATGCATAAACAGGAGTTCTTAGCTGGTTGAAAAAAGCACGGTCTTACGGAGAATAATATGAAGGGTTTGATGGAGGGCAAACGTGGCCTTATTATGGGGGTTGCGAATGACCATTCGATTGCATGGGGCATTGCATGCCAGTTAGCACAAGCAGGAGCTGAATTGGCATTTACCTACCAAGGCGATGCTTTCGGAAAGCGGGTCAAACCTCTAGCAGAACAGCTCGGTTGTAAATTGTTGCTCGAATGTGATGTTGAAAAAATTGAAAATGTTGATCGTGTTTTTGAATATCTTGAAAAAGAATGGGAAACTATTGATTTTGTTGTGCATGCCATTGGTTTTTCAGATAAAAATCAATTAAAAGGGCGCTACGTTGATGTTACAACACGTGAAAATTTTAAACGCACAATGGTTATTTCGGCTTACTCTTTTACTGAAATTGCTCAGCGGGCTGGTAGGCTTATGCCTAATGGAGGTGCGCTTTTAACACTCACCTACGGAGCGTCACAACAAGTTGTTCCTAATTACAATATCATGGGTATCGCTAAAGCTGCTTTAGAAGCTATGGTACGTTATTTAGCAGCAGATTTTGGTCCCCAAAATATTCGCGTCAATGCAATTTCAGCTGGACCTGTGAGAACTTTAGCGGGTAATGGCATTGCAGCTGCACGTGCAATTTTTTCATATCAACGCCGTAATGCCCCATTGCGCCGCACTGTAAATATTCATGAAATTGGTAAATCTGCTCTTTACCTCCTCTCTGATTTATCATCAGGTGTTACTGGTGAAATTCATTATGTTGATTCAGGCTATAATATTATGTCTATGCCAACACTTGATGAGTTAAGACAAAGCGAGGAAACACGAGGAGAATAGCTCCTTGCACTTTTAAAAGTGCAAAAATAATTTATTTTAAAAAATATGGCTTAGACAGCGGCCAAGTTTTTCATATTTAAGTTATATTGCGTAAAAAATGGGCCTCTCTTACTTTCTAATTTTGCTAGATTTTTATGCTTTATCTCATGGTTTGCATCATATACTGCAAAGTATTCTATTATATGATCACTATATCTTTTTAAACAATTTAAAAGCATACCGTATCATGTATCTCATCTTTGAGTGCTCGACCTAATAATGTATCAGCTGCTTCAACTACACTCTTATTGCAAAATAAGACTTGATAGATTTGTTCTGTAATTGGCATTTCTACCTTGATACGCCGTGCTAATCTATATACTTCTTCGGTATTTAAATAACCTTCAACAACTTGACCAACCTGTTTTTCTGCCTCTTTTATATTCATTCCTTGACCAAGCAGCATACCAAAACGGCGATTGCGCGACTGATTATCAGTACATGTCAAAACCAAATCACCTAAACCTGTCATGCCCATAAATGTGGAACGCTCAGCACCCATAGCAACACCCAAACGACTGATTTCCGCTAATCCTCGTGTGATAAGTGCTATTCGAGCATTTGACCCAAAACCCATACCGTCTGATATTCCTGCACCAATAGCAATAACATTCTTGACTGCTCCGCCTAATTGAATACCTATCATATCAGAATTTTTATAAACTCTAAAACTTTTATCACAATGAAAAAGTTTCTGTAGCTCTTCACTAAATTCAGTATCAGAAGCCGCTACCGTAATTGCTGTAGGCAAGCCATTAGCAAGCTCCTTGGCAAAAGTTGGTCCAGAAAGAACAGCTAAAGGGATTTCATCACCTAAAATTTCACGAACAACTTCTTGTAGTAAGCGTCCTGTACCATGCTCCAAACCTTTCGTTGCCCAAATAATACGTGAATGTTGATCTAAATAAGGTTGGATATTGTATAATACTTGATGAAATACATGGCTTGGAACAGCAATTAATATATCATGGCTTGCTGTTATTGCAGTTTTAAGCGAAGCCTCAGGCACTAGATTTTCAGGAAATAGAATATCGGGTAAAAATTTCTGATTGCAACGATATTTTTGTAATGCTTTAATGTGTTGAGGATTATGCCCCCAAAGTAAAACGTGATAGCCGTTACGGGCAAGAGCGATAGCTAATGCCGTGCCAAAAGAACCGGCACCAATAATTGTCGTTGAAACGGTTTTCATTAAATTTTTTAATTATTCTCTAAATTTTTTAATCTCTTATGGCTTTATTCTAACATAACAGGAAACCTTGTCAAAATTCTTATGTTCCCTTATTTTGAATTGTATAAAAATCATTTCTTATACAGTTTACAAATAGCTACTTATCTCAAGCCTCAATGAAGATTTAACTCAACTTATCTATGAACTTTTTGCTTAAAATAAAAAGCACACCTAAAATGATTCCCTTTGAATGATTATTTCCTATCCCCCTATTTATCAACTACCTTACATCCCGTAAACTTGTTTGTAATAAACACTCATAAAAAAAAGCCAATGCACTTGGCATTGGCTCTATAGATATCTTTATTCTTGGTAATTTTACTGTATAGGTGCCTGCTCTACGGAGCCCTGTGCACCTGGTACTTGTCCCACCGGCATTTCTACCCCTGGTGCTTGCTCTACAGAGCCCTGTACACCTGGTACCTGTCCTACCGGCATTTCTACCCCTGGTGCCTGCTCTACAGAGCCCTGTGCACCTGGTACTTGTCCCACCGGCATTTCTACCCCTGGTGCCTGCTCTACAGAGCCCTGTACACCTGGTACCTGTCCTACCGGCATTTCTACTCCTGGTGTCTGTTCTACGGAAGATTGTGTATTTGGTTCTTGTTCTTTGGATAGCTGAGAGTCTAATAAATGCCCTACCGGCTTTTGTGTATCTGATAATTTTTCTGTCGATACAGCGCTATCTCCACTATCTCCTTGTATCCTTTCCGGCTCAATAATACGCCCTGAACCACCCATCATATTATAATTCAAATGGGCGATAGCCCACCAAGTACCTCCAATAATAATCACAGCACAAATAACTGCAAACCATAGAGCGCTTAAATTCCATTTAGCATCTGGACCAGAATTCAAGTGTAAAAAGAAAACAATCTGCACAATAATCTGAATAATTGCCATCCCAATAAGATATGCAACCTTTGTGCTAATTGCCCAGCTCTCCATCATTCCATACATCACAGGAATAAAAGAACCTAAAGTGAAGAATACAGCTAGAATAAAGCCAATTAAATAGGAACCAGTACTGGGACTATGTGTTTCATTATGCATGCTCATTACAACGCTCCTAACAAATAAACCATGGTGAAAACACCAACCCACACAATGTCAAGTAAATGCCAGAAAATTGAAAGACATGTTAGACGTGTTTTATTATCCCGATCTAAACCGCTCCGACGTAGATGAAAAAACATCACCACCATCCAGAGAAGTCCAACACTCACATGAAGACCATGGGTACCAACCAACGCGAAAAATGCTGACCAATAAGCAGATAAAACTTCTTTTCCAAAAAGTTGTAAACCTGTTGCAGGATCAATACCAGCATAAGCACGAGGATCGTAATAAAACACCTCGCTTAAAAGCTTATGGAATTCGTAAATTTCCATTCCAATAAAGCAGCCTCCAAGCACAAAGGTAATAGCCATCCATAAACGCACACCACTGAGATTACCTTTATGTGCTTGTACCATCACAAACCCATAAGTAATTGATGACAACAATAAAATAGCAGTTTCAATCAAAACAAACTTTAAATCAATAAATTCATTGCCAGCTTTCCCTCCACCATAAGAGGCAGAAAAAACAGCAAAACTTGAAAAAAGTGTCGAAAAGAGGATCAAATCCGAAAGAATATAGACCCAAAACCCAAACGTCATTACCGAACTATTGTCGTGATGATGCTCATCAATGCAAGCATTATTCATTGCCACTGCACTCATACTGTTACTCCTTGTTCTTTAAGAACAGCTGTAAAAGTATCTTCTGTTTTTTGCACTTCTTCAGCTGAAATGTAGTAGCCATGATGATCACCTGTTAACGAGTGACACACAAGCGTTGTAACAAAACCAATCAATCCGACTGCTGCAAGCCACCAAATATGCCAAACAAGTGCAAAACCAACAACTAATGAGAAGAATCCCGCAATAATTCCAGCTGATGTATTTGACGGCATATGAATTTTTGTAAATCCACTTGTCGGACGCTGATAACCATTCTTTTTCATATTCCAATAAGCATCATCAGACCCTACCTTTGGAAGTATTGCAAAATTGTACGCAGGAGGCGGTGAAGAGGCCAACCATTCAAGAGTCCGCCCATCACCCCAAGAATCATTTACTGTTACTGGCAAGCGCCCCTTATGCTTAATACCATACCAAATTGCCAAAACAACTTGTAGTACAAAACAGAGAATACCAAGCAAAATAATACAAGCACCCACTGCAGCAATTATAAACATTGGTTGCCAACTAGGTTCCGTATAATGTTGAAGACGACGTGTCGCTCCCATTAGCCCAAGCCCATAGACAGGGAAAAAAGCAAGATAAAAACCAACAAACCAACACCAAAAAGATGCAATGCCTAGTAAGCGGTTTGGTTTATAACCAAAAACTTTTGGAAACCAAAAAGCAAGTCCGGCTAAATAAGCGAAAACAACGCCTCCAATAATCGTATGGTGGAAATGCGCTATCAAAAATAGCGAATTATGAAACTGCCAATCAGCAGGCACAATGGATAATAGAACACCCGTTAATCCACCACCAACAAAAGTAAAGATCATCCCCATGCACCAAAGCATAGGAGGTTCAAAGCGAATCCGACCTTTATACATCGTTAGCAGCCAATTAAAGACTTTTACACCTGTTGGAACTGCGATGATCATCGTAGCAATACTAAAGAAAGTATTTACAGCTTCACCCCCACCCATTGTGAAGAAATGATGCCCCCAAACAAGAAGCGATAGAATTAAAATAACCAACATTGCCCATACCATTGAAGTATAACCAAAGAGGCGTTTTGAAGAAAAAGTTGAAACAACTTCAGACACAATGCCAAAAGCAGGGACAACCAAAACATACACTTCAGGATGGCCAAAAACCCAAACATAGTTAATCCACACCATTGGATTTCCGCCACCAACATTGGTAAAGAAATTCATATCTAAATAACGATCACATGCCAAGAGTGCAAATGTTACAGTCAAAACAGGATAAATAACTACAATAAGAACATTGCTGACAAAAGCACTCCAACAAAAAACAGGCATTCTCATCATTGTCATTCCAGGAGCACGCATTTTAATTATCGTTGCAATAAAATTCACTGCTCCCATTGTTGTTGCAATACCAGAAAGCTGAAGTGACCATAAATAATAATCTACTCCTGTATCTGGACTCGTTTGCAACTCTGTGAAAGGTGGATACATCAACCAACCACCACGACCAAAATTTCCAATACCGAGTGATATGTTAATCAGTACGGCTCCCGCAGCTGTAATCCAAAAACCCAAATTATTTGCAAAAGGAAAAGCAACATCACGAGCACCAATTTGAAGTGGTATAAGATAATTGAAAAGACCAAATAAAATCGGCGTAGCCATGAAGAAAATCATTATGGTGCCATGGGCCGAAAAAATCTGATCAAAATGCTCAGGAGGTAAATAACCCGCTGTCTCGCCTCCAAGAGCTAAAGCCTGATGCGTTCGCATCATAATTGCATCCGCGAAACCGCGAACGAGCATAATAATACCAAGAACGATGTACATAATGCCAATGCGCTTATGGTCAACTGTTGTAATCCAATTTCGCCATAAAACTCCCCACCATCCAAGTACTGTCAAAGCAAGAACAGCAATTAAACCACCAACTACAATCGCAATACATGTGTACAAAACGATCGGTTCATGTGCAAGTGCATGAAAAGCACCAGCAGTAGGATCTGTAAGTCTTCCAAACATTTCTTAACCCGTATCAGATAAATTTCATTTCAAAGAGACCTTATATTTAAGGTCTCTTTCTCACTTGATGCCCTAAATAACATCAGGATCAAAAACAGAACAAAGTGCACCCCAAAGCGTCTGAGCAGCAGCACGCTTCATTAAGTCTTCATTACACACCGTATTCTCATCAACGCATCGATTAACAATCCGGTAGTAGAGGCGCTTCTCAACGGGTGCAAAATAACGTACCTCTGCATCCTTTTCCTTCGCAGCAATATCGCCCATACGAGGCGCAATAGAAAGCTGACGATAAGATGCACGATCAAGAACTTGACCCTGAGCTCGAGCTTTAGCAATCCAATTATCAAAATCCTGCAAAGATACAGAATGCCATTGAAACCGCATCCCTGCAAAGCCATCACCACTGTAATTTGCCGAGGTTCCTTTGAATACTCCCTGCTTATCAGCTACCAAATGCAATTTAGCATTCATCTGCGGCATAGCGTAAAGAACTGTACCCAGTTTTGGTACCCAAAAAGCATTAAGAGAACTCTCTGACGTTATCTGCAATAAAACCTGACGACCTTTAGGCGCGTAAATTTCATTGATTGATGCAATATTGTATTCAGGATAAATAAAGAGCCATTTCCAATCAACAGCCACAACATCCACTTGCAATGGTTTTTCTTCACCAACGACTTCTATTGGAAGTGGATTTTCTGGTTCAAGCTTATAGGTGTAATAGGATGTCAACGCACCCAAAACCATCACGATAACAATTGGAATACTCCACATAAATGCTTCAATTTTATTTGAATGCCCCCACTCAGGTAAATACTCAGCTGTATTCGATGCACGATATTTAATAGCTAAAAATACCACACTCACCATCACTGGAATCACAACACAAAGCATAACAGCAACACAAATCACAATTAAAATAAGCTGTTGCCGCGCAACATATCCTGCCGGGTGAAGAACGTCCCACTTACAACCAGATAAAAGCAACACCACCCCGAAAATTACGAGCATCTTTATTTGTTTAACAAAGTTTCTCATTTCACCTGCCCCATCATACTTACCAGAGATTGCCACTGAAAAATGACAAAATCTTAATAATATGCTTACCTATTTAAAAAGAATTATCAAGTAAATTCAAATATCCTCATCAATATTATACAAGTTTTGTTCCGTCTATACCAAATTTAAGCTTTTTAGCGATATATTCAAGCGCAAGCCAATATCCATCACCTCCACAACCGACAATAGCTGCATCTACAGCTGTTAATGTATAAGAATGGTGACGAAAAACTTCACGCTGATAAATATGAGATAAATGAACCTCTACTTTTATCCCTGTAAACATTTTTAAAGCATCAAGAATTGCAACAGATGTGTGACCATAAGCAGCGGGATTGATAATCAACCCCGCACTCACTCCAATCGCTTCCTGTATCCACTCTACCAATTGCCCCTCATAGTTACTTTGATGAAAATGCACTATTATACCAGCTCTTGTTGCCCATTTTTTGCAAAGTTTTTCAATATCTTTTAGAGTTTCAGTTCCGTAAATTTTTGGCTCACGTTTTCCGAGAAAATTTAAATTAGGACCATTTAAGACCGTTATAATTGTAGACATAATAAGCCTCTTCTTCTCGACTATCATTTAAAAAATTTAGCAAATTTTTACTGCAATAAAGCCCCATCCTTAATCTCAAAAAACTCCGCACGTCCTTTTAAAGCGTCAAATAAAATGCGATCTGTTCCTGTCATAAATGTTTGCCCCCCCAAATCATCAAGAATATCAAATAAAGCAGCACGCCGATAAGAATCAAGATGCGCTGCCATTTCATCAAGAAGAAGAATAGGAGCTCTCTCTGACATCATGCCTGTTAAACGCGCATGACACAAAACCAAACCTGTCAAAAGTGCCTTCTGCTCACCCGTTGAACAAGATGTTGCAGCCATATTTTTATCAGCATAAAAAACTTGCAAATCTGTGCGATGCGGTCCTTCTAATGTCCGCCCAGCAGCACGATCTATTATACGGTTATGCCGTAACCGGTGAAAAAACTGTTCTTCAACCTCAACCGCTGACAGTTTACTTAGAGCTGTTTCTAAACAACCATCAATTTGCAAAAAAGCCCGTGGAAAAACTATCTGAGACGACATTTGTGCAGACATATCATTTAGGAGTCGAATTATATCAATACGTGCCGCAGCAATAGCTGTTGCCAACTCTGCCATCTGCTTTTCTAAAGCATCAAACCAAGCATAATCTTCATTTCCATCCAAAAATAAACGGTTACGCGCACGCATAGCCCTATCATAATCAGCTATGCGACGACTATGTGAAGAATCAATCGCCAAAACCATACGGTCTAAAAAACGGCGACGCTCAAGTGAAGGACCTGTAAAAAGCCCATCCATAGAAGGAGTCAGAATACTCATATGACAGTAATCTGTTAAGCCATCACCTGTCTCATTCACACCATTAATGTGTATTTTGCGGCTGTTATCACCAATTTCTAAAGCTGTACCAATATTCACTTCGCCATAAAGAGCACATTCAAGACGTGCAAAGACAACAAACCCTTCACCTCTACCACCTGCAAAGCTAATATCAGAATAAGCCACTCGCCTTAAACCACGACCAGGAGAAAGAAAAGATAGCGCCTCTAAAAGATTTGTCTTACCAGCACCATTGTGACCAGTAAAAACAACATGCTGACCCGAAAAATGAATTTTTAAGGAAGAATAATTACGATAACGTAAAAGCCCCAGCTGTCTCACTGCCACTTTGTGCACATGACCAGCCATGCATTGCAAAATACCTACCCCTAAACGCGAACGGGCATCAGTACATAAAGCACCTCTGCGTTATTATTATCACGAATGAGAGCTGGTGCTACAGCATCTGACAACATAAAAACCATCTCATCACTTGAAAGTTGCCCAGCGATATCCAAAAGATAACGTGAATTAAACCCTATTTCAAGTGGTTCTGATGTATAAGTTGCCGCTAATTGATCCTCCGCACTACCCGAATCAGGATTATTCACGACAAGCTTTAATTGCCCATGCTCAATTGTCAATTTTACCGCACGCCCACGGTCATTCGAAATTGTTGAAACACGGTCAACAGCAGAAGAAAAATCCTGTCTATTGACAATCAATTTTCTATCATTTCCAAGGGGAATAACGCGTTGATAATCTGGAAATGTTCCATCAACTAACTTTGATGTAAAAACCACTGAACCTAAAGAAAAACGAATCTTTGTCTCTGAGAGTTCGATACATACATCACCATCAATTTCTTCTGAAAGAAGCTTTTGCAACTCCCCTACAGCCTTACGAGGAATAATAACACCTGGCATGCCATCAACACCTGAGGGGGCCTCCATATCAACCTGTGCCAAACGGTGGCCATCAGTTGCAACCAAACGCAATTTTAAAACATCGTCATGCACAATATGAAAATAAATGCCATTAAGATAATAACGTGTTTCTTCAGTAGAGATAGCAAATTGCGTACAATCAAGCAAATGCTTTAACTTCGATGCCGATAGAAAAAAACGGCAACCAAACTGACCAGGAAGAGACTCTGGAAAATCTATTTTCGGAAGACATTGAAGCTGAAAATGTGTACAACCTGAAACAATAGACATAGCACTTGCTTGATTCTCATCAACTGACAAGACAATCTCACTACCATCAGGAAGTTTTCGAACTATATCATACAATAAATATGCTGGAACAGTTATTGCCCCTGCTTTTTCAATATTGACTGTAAAAGATTCTGTAACTTCTAAATCAAGATCCGTTGCTTTTAATTGCACACTCCCATTTTCTGCATCAATTAATACATTAGATAAAATAGGAACGGTATTTCGTCGTTCCACCACACGGTGAACACGACCAAGAGATTTAAAAAACTGACTGCGATCAACGGTAATACGCATAAAATCTCCGTTATAATTTACAAAAAACTATAGAAATAACCTATCCCCTTAAGAATCATCTACCGGATTCTATTTAAGCTCTTTTAAAATGGCAAGTGACTCTCTATAAAAAAGAACGCTCTTATCTCTTCCCCTACAATACTTCTCTCAAAATCAAAAAAAGACTGTAAATACTATGCAGCCTGTTCGCCAATCAACCGCTTAAGTAACTCAAGCTCTTTGGCCAATGTCTGATCACCACAAATTAAATCTTCAATTTTACGGACAGCATGTAAAACTGTCGTATGATCACGACCACCAAAACGACGCCCAATTTCTGGCAGTGAGCGAGGTGTTAACATTTTTGCTAAATACATAGCAACTTGTCGCGGCTTTACAACTGTACGGGTCCGGCGATTAGACAACAAATCCTGTTTAGAAACATTATAATGGCGCGCAACTGTGCGTTGAATTTCTTCGATCCGAATACGCTTAGGCTCCCCAGAGCGTGTCAAATGACCTAATAACTCATCAATTCGCTCTAGAGATAAATCTGATTCAAATGATTGGCGGAACAAGAGTTGATTGAATGCCCCTTCAATATCACGTCCCGACCCTAAAACTGTTCTAGCAATATACTCCAGAATATCATCAGAAATTGAAAGCATGCTATCATCTTGTTGTGCAACCTTCAATCGCTGCTGCAACATTTTCAAACGCATTTCATAATCTGGTGCTTCAATTTCAAGAGCAACCCCTCCTTGAAGACGCGACCGAACGCGAAGATCAAGTGATTCTAATTCTGCTGGTGGACGATCTGCAGCAACAACAACTTGTTTGGCACTATCAAGCAACATATTAAGTAAATGACAAAATTCGTGCTGAATCGACTTGCCCTGCAAAAACTGCATATCATCAATAATGAGAAGATCGATATCACGAAGCTGCTCTTTAAAAGAAAGAGCATCATTATCACGAATAGCTGTTGCAAAGCGCCACATAAAATATTCAGCAGTCAAATAAATAACCCGTGCAGGTGTTAAACGTTTCAACGCTGCAGCTGCAATAGCTTGCAGTAAATGTGTTTTCCCTAAACCAACAGATGCATGAACAAAAAGAGGATTAAATCTTAAGGCACTTTTATGCCCTTCTGCAATCGAACGTGCAGCCGCTAAAGCAACACGATTAGAAGAACCCTCTACAAAATTTTCAAAATTATAGCGAGAATCAAGTGGTGAACCAAAAACTCCTGTTTGAACACTCTTGACAGGATTCTCTGTATAACTCTCAACAAAGGATGGAGTTGTTTGCTCCTCCAGAACCATAGGTGCTGTATTTGTTTTACAGACAACCCCTCCAGAAACACGTTTCATACCACGAACAATAACCTCAACGCGAAGAATAGCTGAATTCTCTTGTTTCCATAAATTTGTTAAAAGAGAACCATAGTGATTATTAATCCATGAGCGTAAAAACGCTGTAGGAACAGAGAGCTTTACAAGATTACGGCTATATTCGGCAAGCTTTACACGACCAAACCAACTCGTATAAGCCTCAATACCAACCTGCACCTTTAACTGTGCCATCACGCGCACAAAAGCTGCTTCACCCTCCTCCTGTGAAATGATAGGAGACTCTCCAGAACCATTTTTACTCACTGCTCCACCACTATCCGTCATCTTTATTATTTTTTCTGCCGACAGGATATTTACCGAAACCCTTTTAAAGGAATTAGCTTTAGAGTTCAATTTATCCACCATCTTTCATCCTGATAAAAATAAAAATCCGTTATGCCAAACAACTAAAAATCAACTTAGAAAAGGCAAAACACCCTACCCCAAACAAGATTACTTATCCTCCCCTAGGATAGTCTCATTACAACCCCACCAACAAAGATGACCAATAAGATTTACTTGCACTGATGACATGCTCCATTCTTCTAAAATGGAAAACATACCACCTGAGAAAACTAAAAAAACTGTTAGAAAATCTATCCAACATGAGAGCCCATAACAGCCTAAACAAAAGCATCTTACACTCAATGTAACACAGGATAACAAACTGATGTGAACCCTGCCTTCTTTTAGTTTCTGCGAGAACCATACAAAACAGCAGAGGTAAAATGCAAGAGGTCAAAATAAAATCAAAAGTGCCTATAAACCCGTTTATATAAATGAGAAATGAGAAAAATAATTGATTCAATTCATTTTTTTTCTCTAAATTTACTCATAATTATAAAATCCTTTTGGATTAAAAAAAAAAATAAATGTGCTTGACAAAAAAGACTCTGTAAAAATCCACAAAGCTTGTGGATAACCATACAAACTCTATAAACCTTCTTCTCTTTGTTATGAAAGGAATCACCGCTGATTCCCTTGCTTAAAAAGTAGAATCTTTATGAAAAAGAAAAAACCAGCACCTACGGATGCTGGTTTAATTTTTAATAAAATGGGAAAAATTTAAACGCTAAGCTCTTTCAAACGCTTTGCCAAACGCGAAACTTTTCGCGCAGCAGCATTTTTATGAAAAACCCCCTTGGAAACAGCACGCATAATTTCAGGTTCAAAATTCTTAAATGCCATTTCCGCAGATGCCTTATCACCACCAGCTAAAGCATCATCAAATTTACGCATAAAAGTACGAACGCGCGAACGACGAGCCTTGTTAACCTGCGTACGCGCTACAACTTTGCGCACCGCTTTTCGAGCGGAAGGTGTATTTGCCATAAATATCTCTCTCTTTCAACGCATCGGATAGGGGCAGCCTCAATAATACTACCAATCCAAATAAATCCAATTTAAGCAATACTATAAAGCTGCTAATAACTGGTCGTTCTATAACGCAATCCTTAATCCCACGTCAATCAAATTTTCAAAGGTGAGCATAAAAAACGAAGCTTAATACTTTAATCGTTTAAAGACTCTCTTCAACGCATAAATACAATTCAAATTGCCAAATTACGCAAAACATATTGCAAAATTCCACCGTGACGTAAATAATCTAGCTCATCTTCAGTATCAACACGGCACAATAATGAAACAGTTTTTACCTTTCCATCAGAAAAAGTAATTGTGGCAATCGTATTTTGGCGAGGTTTCAAATTATGAATTCCTTCAATTGTTACCTTTTCATTTCCCTTTAAGCCTAAAGATTTCCAACTCGTCCCCTCTTCAAACACAAAAGGAACAATTCCCATACCAACAAGATTAGAACGATGAATCCGCTCAAAAGATTGAGCAATCACCGCTCTTACACCAAGAAGACTGGTGCCCTTAGCTGCCCAATCACGGGATGACCCATTACCGTATTCAATACCGGCAAAAACAACAAGCGGAACACCTTCTCTTTTATACGCCATTGCTGCATCATAAATTGCTTGCTCTACTCCTGACGGATAATGAATTGTATAGCCTCCTTCACGACCGTTTTCCCCTAACATGAAATTACGAATACGAATATTGGCAAAGGTTCCACGCATCATTACTTCATGATTCCCACGACGCGTTCCATATTGGTTAAAATCAACCACTTTAACTCCATGATCTGTTAAATATTTACCAGCAGGAGAATCAATCTTAATGGAACCAGCAGGAGAAATATGATCCGTCGTGATTTTATCACCAAACAAACCTAAAATCCGTGCATCCTTAATATCTGGTAAAATATCAGGGACTTTTCGCATATCCTCAAAATATGGTGGATTCCGTACATATGTCGATTGTTCATCCCAAGAATAAGTAGCCCCTGTTGGAACTTGGACTTCTTGCCAATTTTCGTCTCCTTTAAATACATCGGCATATTTTGCGGCAAAAATCTTACGCGTCACATTTTTTTCGATAAATGCCTGTATTTCTTGAGAAGTTGGCCAAATGTCTTTCAAGTAGACTGGTTGACCGTCTGAATCTTCTCCAAGGGGTTCTTTCGTTAAATCTTTACGCACCGTTCCTGCTAACGCATGTGCAACAACCAATGGTGGTGAAGCTAAATAATTCGCCTGTACATCAGGTGATACACGCCCTTCAAAATTACGATTTCCTGAAAGAACCGCAGCAGCGATTAAACTATTATCATTAATCGTTTTGGAAATAGCAGGCAATAAAGGACCAGAATTTCCAATACATGTCGTGCAACCAAATCCTACTAAATTAAATCCTAGGGCATTCAAATCTTTCTGCAGACCGGAATTGATAAGGTAAGCTTCAACAACTTGCGAGCCAGGAGCAAGAGAAGTCTTAACCCACGGTTTGCTCTTAAGACCTTTCGCTATAGCATTACGCGCCAAAAGACCTGCAGCAATCAGAACACTTGGATTGGATGTATTCGTACAAGAAGTAATTGCAGCAATC
Source organism: Bartonella birtlesii IBS 325 (assembly GCF_000273375.1). Taxonomy (NCBI): domain Bacteria; kingdom Pseudomonadati; phylum Pseudomonadota; class Alphaproteobacteria; order Hyphomicrobiales; family Bartonellaceae; genus Bartonella; species Bartonella birtlesii. The sequence goes on along the minus strand of NZ_CM001557.1, from coordinate 607,369 downwards.
ACCACATCGCCATGACCAAGATCATATCTCTCACCCTCAACTTGATAACGTTCATCTTGCTCTGAAGTTTTCTTATAGTCCTCACTCAAAGCCTTTTCAAAACCTTGCCCAACACTTTCCAATGCAATACGCCCTTCCGGACGTTTAGGCCCTGCCATAGAAGGCACAACAGTTCCCATATCTAATTCTATTGTATCAGTAAAAATAGGATCGACGATCATTTCGTCATGCCACATCCCTTGTGCTTTGGAATAAGTTTCTACTAGAGCAATTCGACTTTCATCACGCCCTGTCATGTTGAGATAGCGCACGGTTTCCTTATCAATTGGGAAAAAACCACATGTTGCACCATATTCGGGTGCCATATTCGCAATCGTCGCCCGATCGGCAAGCGTCATGTGCTCCAGACCTGGACCAAAAAACTCAACAAACTTACCAACAACACCCTTCTTGCGTAGAATTTGTGTTACTGTCAACACTAAATCAGTAGCCGTCACGCCTTCTTTAAGTTTCCCTGTTAAACGGAAACCAATCACTTCAGGTAACAACATAGAAACAGGCTGCCCTAACATTGCCGCTTCAGCTTCAATACCGCCAACACCCCAACCTAAAACGCCTAAACCATTCACCATAGTCGTATGTGAATCAGTTCCCACACAGGTATCAGGATAAACCGTCTGATACCCCCCTTCATCCTTTAGCCACACACATTGCGCTAAATATTCTAGATTAACCTGATGGCAAATTCCCGTCCCCGGAGGCACAACACGAAAATTTTGAAATGCTTGCTGCCCCCATTTCAGAAAACGATAGCGTTCACTATTACGTTCATATTCATGCTCAACATTTTCCTTGAAAGCCATAGGATTGCCAAAATGATCAACGATAATTGAATGATCAATGATAAGATCAACGGGAATAAGAGGGTTGATTTTTTCAGCATTTCCTCCGAGATTGACCATAGCGTCGCGCATTGCAGAAAGATCAACAACGGCGGGGACTCCTGTGAAGTCTTGCATAAGGATGCGTGCGGGGCGATAAGCGATTTCTGCACCGGCACTGCCTTTATTGTTTAGCCATTTGGCAACATTTAAAATGTCCTCTTTTTTAACCGTACGACCATCTTCAAAGCGCAATAAGTTCTCGAGAATCACTTTCATTGAAAATGGTAAACGAGAAATACCGTTTAGTCCGTTTTTTTCCGCTTCGATCAAGCTATAATAAATGTACTCTTTGTCACAAATATTTAAAGTTCTGCGACAATTAAAACTGTCAATCTGAGTCATGACTGTCCACCCTCATACTACAAACCACCCAATTCCCTGGAATGAACAACACAAACTACGAGTCAAGGTCGTAGCTTGAGTGCAGACGCAATCACCTCCGCCATCCATTTCCCCCTTTACCTTTTCATCGGTAAATTCAGAAATCGGCGCCAAAAACCGTTCTCCACCAGATCTTGATGTAACAGATGCTTTATAAAACTATTTCTAGAACTATTCTAGGTACAATTACATAAAAAACATGTTTTTTTATCTTATCATGTAATAAAAGTGGCGAAAATAAAAGCAAAATGGATAAACACATGGTATTATCAGGCACAGATTTAGCAGCACACAGAAACGAAGAGATTCTGTTTCAAGGTCTTTCTTTTTGTATACTCCCACAGCAACTTATGACAATCATTGGGCCAAATGGAATTGGGAAATCTACATTACTACGAATCATTGTTGGGCTTCTTAAAGCTACAGAGGGTAATGTTGTACTTAAAAATCAAGAACAAACATACCCTGTAGCAACTGCATGCCATTATCTTGGTCCCCAAAATGCTATGAAACCTCACTTATCTGTCATCGATAATCTACAATTTTGGTCAGCATTTTATGGACAACATTTATACCATCCTCATGAAGCTCTTGCCGACGTAGGTCTTTCTAATCTTGAACACTTACCCTTCAATATTCTGTCAACTGGACAAAAAAGACGTGTAGCCATTGCCCGCCTTTTGCTCTCTTATCGTCCTATCTGGATTTTAGATGAACCACTATTAGGGGTTGATAGCCATGCTCAAATCCTTCTTTCTCATATTTTTCAGCGCCATCTAAACCAAGGTGGTATGATTATTGCTGCAACCCATAATCCCCTTGGTATTCCAGAAAATCATAAAATTATTCTGCAAAAATTCTTACCTCCCTTGGAGATCAGCAAATGAAAGCACTGTTTTTGCGGGACTTCAAATTAACCTTAGCACCACAAGCCTCTTCATTAACAGGGCTTTTATTTTTTATCGCTGTTATTATGATAACGCCCTTTGCCATTGGACCAAATCCTAAAATTCTTGCACAAATAGGTCCTGGTATATTGTGGTTTGGAGCTCTTCTCGCAGGGCTTCTCAATCTCAATAAGCTCTTTCAAGTTGATCATGATGATGGAAATCTTGATCAATTCATTCTTTTTGGACAAAGGAAAAGTTTTACGCTGATTATATTGATCAAATGCTTAGCTCATTGGGTGGGAACCATGCTTCCTCTTATTGCTGCTACTCCAATTTTAGCATTCATGCTCCATTTAGATGCAGTGACAATTTTTACAACAATACTTACCCTTCTCTGTGGAACACCTGCTATTATTTTCATTGGCGCTATAGGAGCAGCCCTTGCAACGTCATTGTCACACAGCACTCTTCTTGTTTTTATCATCATCTTACCATGGATCATTCCAATCATGATTTTTGGTGTTTCAGCTGCTACAGCACCAACAAATCCAAATGTTTCTTTTTTTACTTCCCTGACTCTTCTTATTGCCTTTTCACTTCTTTTGAGTCTTTTTAGTTCTTTTGTTGCCGCTATAACCCTCAAGCTTTTATCAGAGGAGTAAAAGATGATTGCCGTACAGCAAAACTCTGCTTATTATAAATTTCATGAATGAAATATCTTGTATACATAAAATGAAGTTACTCCCCGTCAGTTTAACCCGTTTTATGGAAATCAGTCGCATCGTTTTGCCTTGGTTAACTGGTATGATATTGTGCCTTCTTATCTTAGGATTTATTCTGATTATGCATTCTCCTGATGACTATCAGCAAGGCATCACTGTTAAGATTATGTATATTCATGTACCTTTTGCATGGCTTTCCACATTTTGTTATATCATCATAAGTGTCGCTGCTTTAGGAAGTCTGATCAGGAGGTATCATCTTGCTGATGTAGCACTGAAATGTGGGGCACCCATTGGAGCAACCTTTACAGCCTTGGCACTGGTGACAGGTGCCCTTTGGGGGCGACCCACATGGGGAACATGGTGGGTATGGGATGCTCGATTAACATCGGTTTTGATCCTGTTTTTTATCTATCTTGCTATTATTATGCTTGCTCGTGCTTTTCATAATCAAGCAAAAGCTGCGCGTGCCACAGCAATTCTTACACTTGTTGGGTTGATAAATATCCCTATTATCAAATTTTCCGTTAATTGGTGGAATACACTCCATCAATCCGCATCGCTTTTACGTTTAGGAGGACCAACAATCGAGCGTGCCATGTTATGGCCTCTTATAACGATGATATTTTGTTTTAGTTTTATGTTTATTTGGCTTTATTTGATGGCTATGCGCAACGAAATCAATAGTCGTTATATCCAAATACTTCAGATAAAAAAAGCCCGTCGTGCGCAACATTAGGAATCTTCATCATGCTCGAGCACAATAGCATTTACAGCGGATTTTTAGGAAATCTCTCTCAGCAAATTGATTGGCTCCTTGGTATTCTTCACCACGAGCAAATTGTTGTTTTGAGCTATATACTTTCCGCAATCGTTCTTTTATGTCTTATTGGACACACTCTTTGCAAAGCTCTATATCAAAAAAAGATCCTACAACAGTTGAACAAAAAAGAGCTGTTTCGGGAAGAAAAATAGAATGAAAAACACTCCTCAAAAATTTAAAAAAAACATCTTTATATACCGTACTTTGTCTTTCTGGACCATTTGTGTTTTTTCTTCTTCTCACGCTGCTTTTCTTTCACTTTACGATGAACAAACACTCCAATGATATTTTCCTGCTGCAAAACACATTCGCTGAAAAACCTGCCCCCCAAATAAATCTTCCTCTTCTTGGTAATGAACATCATCTCCTCCATTCAGAACAATTTAAAGGGCGTGTCACACTAATTAATTTTTGGGGATCCTGGTGCTTATCTTGTCGCAAAGAACATTCATTTTTGATGAAAATTGCACAAGATAAACGTTTTGATCTTATTGGCATTAATTATAAAGATAACAAAGAAAATGCTCAACGCTTTTTGAACAATTTCGGTAACCCTTTTAAAATTATTGGCTTTGATGCTTCAGGGCATACAGCCATTAACTGGGGCGTATATGGACCACCAGAAACATTTCTTTTGAATAAAAAAGGCATTATTATTGCCAAACATACTGGCCCTTTAACATGGCAAATTTATCAGAAAAAAATCCTGCCAAAAATCGAACAAGCTATTATGACAGAAAAAACATCAAACTACAATGCATTCATTCGTAAAAACAATTCATCATTTTCCCACATTGAATGAAAACACAGTGAAATTTTCTCACTTCAAAGCGTCTTATGATGAAGCCCCCAAAATGACTACTTGCATGTCACAACAAAAAGCAATGTGTAGTTAAAAATCATTTGAGGAAAAAATTAATATATCTCTTATTAATACAAAAGCAAGCACAACATCGAAAGCTAATAAATAGTAGATGATACTAGTCTATACCTTTATAAGCGTAGAAATGTTAGTACTCACGGATCTTGCATTATCCCATTCTTACAACCGATGAGATTGAAAGCAAGGAGAAAGATCTCTTTAAAACAAACGCGTAAATAAATGGACAACAGTTTGCACCTTTACAGCACATAATCACCAACAATACTGGAATAAGCATCTTTGCAGAAAGAGTTTCTTACATTCATTAAACCCCTCATCTTTGCAAATTTCTCTCTCTCGTAGAAAATTATGTATTTAATGGTAAAGCAGAATAGAAGGCAATATGAGATTACATTGCAAACATTTATACTCTTATCCGCCGTCTTTCAGATATTGGTTGAAACGCTATTTTAGCATGAAAAGCACAATAAGGACTATTTTCATCGGAATCAGCACCACAAAAATGAAAATCTGATGATAAAGGATCTCCAACAGGCCATCTACATGTATTCTCATTCAACTGCAAAAGATTGAGATGGCGTGATATAGGCACAACGACACTTTGCTTCTCAGGTGTACTGGACTCTTTTATATCTTCGGCTACAAATTCCATCTTTAAAGCCGTTACTCCAACACTGCAAGACGTAGTATTCGTTGGCAATACCGTCGATGGTGTGCGACGCGTGCGCGTAGATGATGGGCTAGTAGGTGTCTTTTGTGCACGCGCCCCTCCTTGTGCTGTTTTGCCACGCCCTGGTAACTTTAACCGATGTACTTTACCGATTACTGCATTCCTACTGACTCCCCCTAATTGAGCTGCAATCTGACTTGCACTTAGCCCCTCATTCCAGAACTTCTTAAGAAGTTCAACGCGTTCATCTGTCCAACCCATATCAGCACTCCATTCTTATCACCTCATTAAGACGCCCCCTTTGCATCTCCAAAGGTTTAAATAATTTTTCCAATAAGCCGAATGAAAAATTTTACCCCCTACCCCAAGCACAAAAATTTCACTCAACCTATGGAATTAAAAAATCTAAACACAACGTTGCTTGCTGATTTAAACTACAATATGCACCAACTCCCTGACAAGAGCCTTTCCCTCTTGAAGAGCTTATTTAGAATGTTTTCCCCAACTTGAAAATCAAGTATAAACCAAACTATCGTATTTGCTTAAAATCTTTTTTATAAATGCTTATTGTAGAACCTTTATTAACTTTTTACCACTCAGTGTAATTATCATGACACTGTAGCTAAAGACAGAGCATTACTTTATCTGCAGCAGTGTTTTGTTTATTGTATGGCGAAGTTTAAACATAAAGGAAATAATGATGCATACTACTGCTATACAACCGCTTTATAAGTGTTTTGCGCGACGTAATTTGCGTTTTAAACAAGGTAGTGGTGTCTGGCTTATTTCTGATAAAGGAGAGCGTTATCTTGATTTAACATCTGGTATTGCTGTGAATGCATTAGGATATGCACATCCAAAATTGGTTGATACTCTCAAAAAACAAACTGAAAAACTTTGGCATATTTCCAATCTTTTTCAATCACCCGAACAAGAGGCTTTTGCAAAACGACTTTGTGAAAATAGCTTCGCTGATAAAGTTTTCTTCTGTAATTCTGGGGCTGAAGCATTAGAATGCGCGTTCAAAACTGCTCGCCACTATCATTATGCATCTGGTCATCCAACGCGTGTTGAAATTATTACTTTTGAAGGCGCATTTCATGGACGCACACTTGCAACACTTGCCGCTACTGGGCATGAAAAATATCTTGAAGGTTTTGGACCCAAAGCTGGTGGATTTATTCAAGCTCCTTTTTGTAATGAAAGAGCTGTACGAAATGCACTCAATAAAAATACTGCTGCCATCCTTATTGAGCCCATTCAAGGTGAAGGAGGAATCCGAACAGTTTCTCATGATTATTTAAGATTTTTGCGCAAAATATGCGATGATCATAACTTGCTCTTAATTTTAGATGAAGTCCAAACCGGAATTGGACGAACAGGAAAGCTTTTTGCTTATGAATGGAGTGATATCACACCTGATATTCTTACCCTTGCAAAAGGACTAGGTGGCGGATTTCCGTTGGGAGCTTGTCTTGCAACAGATAAAGCTGCAAAAAGTATGACACCAGGAACACATGGCTCGACATTTGGCGGTAATCTTCTTGGGATGGCTGTAGGCAATAGTGTTCTTGATATCATATTAGAACCAGGCTTTCTCCACCATGTTCAACATATGGGGAATAAGCTAAAAAGTGGACTTTCGAGCATTCTCAATGCCTATCCTGATATTATCTGTGCAATTCAGGGTGTGGGCCTTATGGTAGGCATTCAGTGTGTCGTTCCCTCAGATGTTGTCGTCAGTGCTCTAGAAAATGAATATGTTCTAAGCGTTAGTGCTAACAACAATGTGGTGCGCTTATTGCCTCCTCTTATTATCAAGGAAGAAGAAATAGATGAAAGTTTGCATCGTATCGAAAAAGCAATTGCTTATCTTTCGCAAACAAATAAAAAAAGGCAAGTATTATAAACATGACAAATGTTCTTCGCCACTTTACCGACTTATCTGTTTTAACCCCACCGATAGCACGCGCACTTATCGATTATGCTAAAACCCTCAAAGCATCTTTCAAAACAGAGAAAAGTTCAAAACCTTTCGTTGGCAAAACACTCGCGATGATTTTTGAAAAACCATCTACACGAACCCGTGTTTCATTTGATATCAGCATGCGTCAGCTTGGTGGACACACGATCATGTTAACAGGTTCAGAAATGCAGCTCGGTTATAGCGAAACTATCGCCGATACAGCGCGTGTATTATCACGTTTTGTGGATATCATCATAATACGCACAACTGCACATCATCGGATGCTCGAATTGGCACAATATGCCCAGGTTCCTATTATTAATGCCCTCACAGATGATACACATCCTTGCCAAATTCTAGCGGATGTCCTAACCTATGAAGAACATCGTGGACCAATCGCTGGCAAAATATTTGCTTGGATGGGAGATGGTAATAATGTTCTCCATTCTTTGATCGAAGCGACAGCTCTCTTTAATTTTCATTTACGCCTTGCTACACCAAAAGGCAATGAACCACAAGAAAAGTACGTTAACTGGGCATGTGAGCGCGGAGCTAATATTGTGCTCACAAACAATCCTCAAGAGGCAGCTAAAGATGCCGATTGCATCATAACCGACACATGGTTTTCCATGGGGCAAGAATTTCGCGCCCGTAGTCATTCTATTTTCCAGCCTTACCAAGTTAATGAGGATTTAATGAAATTAGCTAAACCCGATGCTCTTTTCATGCATTGTCTGCCTGCTCATCGTGGTGAAGAAGTCGTAGATTCCGTGATCGATGGACCGCAATCTGTTGTTTTCGACGAAGCTGAAAATCGTCTTCATGTTCAAAAAGCAATTCTTTCTTGGTGTTTACAAGATGCGTTTTTCTCTCCACAATAGCCTGCCAAAATAAATCATATAAAAGGCAAAGATATGAGTGAAGAAAGCAAACAAACTAAAAATGAAGACTCTCTCAATAATATCTGCTGGGGTGCAGATGATACCGTTATTCCCTTTCAAGTCGAAGAACTTGATATCCGTGGACGCGCCGTACAACTTGGAGAAACTTTAAACTCTATTCTCACAAGACACCAATATCCTGAACCAGTTTCTTACCTTCTAGCAGAGGCTTTAGTTTTAACTGTTCTGCTTGGAACCTCCCTAAAACTTAAGGGAAAATTTATTTTACAAACCCATTCTAATGGGCCAGTTAATATGTTAGTGTGCGATTTCTCCCCTCCTTCCAGTCTACGCGGTTATGCTCGTTTTGATAAAGAACTGCTTAAACAAGCGATCGCTAACAATCAAACGTCTTCGGAAGCTTTGCTGGGAAAAGGCACTCTAGCCTTTACCATTAACCAAGGTCCCCATACGCAACCCTATCAGGGGATAGTTGCATTAGAGGGAGAAAATTTACAAGAAGCTTCCCGTACTTATTTTGATCAATCAGAGCAAATTCCTACCGATATTTGTTTGGCAGTCGCTATATTAATTAACCGAAATCAACAAGGAAAAACACAAAAACACTGGCGTGCAGGCGGACTTTTGACGCAATTCTTGCCCAAAGCATCCTCTCATCATGAAATATATGACCCCAATCAAAAACAGGAAAAAACGAAAATCCCCGCACAATTTGAAGACCAATGGCAAGAAGCTAAAGCACTGATGGCAACTATTGAGAGTGCAGAATTGACAGATCCCCAAGTTGGCAATAAGCGGTTATTATTTCGTCTTTTCCATGAATACAGTGTTAGAGTTTTTAATCCTTTTTCTCTTGTTGATCAATGCTCTTGTTCGCGTGAAAAAATCAAAGGAATACTGGAAACCTTTCCCAGTGATGAACGGAATGAAATGGTTAAAAATAAATATATTTCTGTTACATGCGAATTTTGCTCAACAACTTATCGTTTTGAACTACAAGAATTTTCTGAAGAAAAAACATAACAAAGATTTATAACAAACAAGAAGAAACTTATTTTATAATTAAAAACACTTTAATTACACAACTAATCCTTAGGGATAACGAAAGAAAATCTTTAAAATATTTTGTATTTCTTGCTCTCTGAGAGCTAACCGCTTTTTTAGTGCTTACACAGTCATAAAATTTTTCAAAGTAGTACACAACCTCTATGCTTCTGGCAAAAAAACTTCAAAATATGCTTCGTTTTTTGAATCTTTTTTCATTTAATTAGTATATCGATTTTAATCATAAATTATATTTTTTAGTTTCAATCAACGCATTGCGTATAAATAATATTTTCCTTTTTTAATCTTCTTATAAACAATCAAAAATACTTACTTTCTTGAAGCGAAACGGCGCAGCCAAATATAAAGCGCACCATCTCCTCCATGCTGGCGAGCTGCTTGTTCAAATGCATGAACATAGTACCGGAAAGTTGGTGTTGATAACCAACGAGGAACAAACTTATACAGAGCACCATCACTTCCAGGTGAACGGCCTTTTCCTGTGATCACAAGTACATAACGCAATCCATTCTGCTGAGATGTTTGTAAAAATTCTTTTAAGAAAAAATAAGCTTCTTCCTGCATACAACCATGAAGATCAAGACGCGCCTCTATAGGATAATGACCTTTGGCAATTTTACGATGCGCAACGCGATCAAAAAAATGGATTTTATGTGCTTGTGCACTTGCTTTCTTTTCTGTTTTTACGACTGTTTGTTTCTGTTGATTTTCTTGAGACAATAGAAAGATTGGAATTACATGCTGTTTTTTATTGTCAATATTCTCAGCATCTTTTGTAAGCGAAGAATGGAGCTTATCATGAAGGGGGGTTACTGTACGACAAACCCTCTCCCATAAAAGACGATCACGTGAAGTTAAGCTTCCACTTTTTTGTCTCCATTCACCCATGGACATTTCAATCTTCAATTTTTTATAAAACTTGCTTTATATAATCTTATGGAAAAAAGAGAGCTTAATTTTCATCTTCTGTTGCAAAAAGTTTCCAGTTTGGATCCGAAGATAAGCTATTGCGAACAAAGGTCCAAACATCTCTAACTTCTACAATAACATCAGGATCACCGTCTATGCGCTCTCCCTGCTCGTTATAGGTTACAGAAATCATTTCACTGATAATCCGCACAGTTATAAATTCATCCTTGTCTTGTACTGCTGCTGAAACAAACTCTATCTTATTAATTCCAACAAAAGTAAACTGAATTCTTTCATTATTGTTTTCGCGTTCCTCAATGGCAGCACAAAAGCTTTCAAAAACATCTTGAGAAAGCAATTTTTTAAGTTTATCACGATCACCTCTAGCAAAAGCCGTTACAATGATTTCATAAGCAGCCCGTGCACCTTTTATAAAAAATTGAGGAGAAAAATGAGAATCAATCTTGCAAAGCGCCCGTAAACCTTCATTGAGCACACTTCCTGCTGGTGAAATTGCATCTATTTCGCTAAAATTGCTTTTTTGCGAATTACCCTGATGAGGGAACGAAACGATATCTTCTGCTGTTTCTGTCTCAGCTTGCTTTTTATAACAACGTGAATAAGGATCAAAGGGAGGCTTCTCAAAGCCAATCCGTTTTCCTAATACATTACGGAGTTGCACAAAAACGATAACCATAATAACGAGAGCTATGATAAGTATAACGTCAAATTCCATGGGTGCTGTTAATCTCCAAACCTAAGATGATCTGTAATAAACATTGCAGTCAATATCATTTATTAATAAATATGTAAAATGAGGAATCTACTATTTAAATGTTTTTATAGCTTCTCTGTGTTTTTATAATTTTTCTTCATATATGTTTACCTATATGCTTTTAAAAATGACTCTTAATAATCTTTCACCTTAAACTCTTCAGAAGGGAATTTTCATGTGATAAAGTCTTACCCTATAAATTCTCGCTTTTTTATCATTATCCTTCTTACCGTTCTTTTGATTGAAATCGCTGGTTTTATCTTTGTTGGTAAAGAAATTGGAATTCTAGCAACGTTGAGTTTGGTGATTCTTACAACAATAGCTGGGAGTGTTTTGTTGCGAATTCAAGGGGTTAACCTTTTAAAAAATATACAACGTGAAATTATTCAAGGTCGTAGATTAGAAAACAATCTTATGAATGATGCTTTCATCATGGGTGGCGCGATTTTGCTTATTTTGCCAGGATTTGTAAGCGATATTTTGGGAATATTACTTCTTATTAAGCCAATTCGCTCTCTTATCTGGCATTTCTTCTCATCATTTAGAAATAAAATCGGTCCTCATACTAAAAATAAAACCAATGATCAAAAAGACTCTGAAAAAACAATTGATCTTAAAGCAGAAGACTACAAAGTTTATGATGTTACAGAATCTCCATGGCGTAAAAATGATGATAATCACTGAAATATTGAAATACTGAAATTCTGTAACGAACTTAAAAAATAAGCAAGATTAAGAGGAGCATTTCTTGCAACCTTTTGCAAGGCATGATAACCAACTAGATCTATAGATTTAAAATAGAAATATACAATTAATAATAGTGAGAAGGTTTGTACTATGGCCGAAGGTGAAATGAATAACAGTGGTGGAGAGCCAGTTTTTGCTGTATTATCTCAATATTTAAAAGATTTTTCATTCGAGAACCCTAATGCTCCTCGTTCACTACGTCCACGTGAAAAGGCACCTCAAATCGACATCAACATTAATGTTAATGCTAATCCAATTGGTGATGACAATTATGACGTCGTTTTGTCCCTCTCCGTCAAAGCCAATAATGACGCCGAAACGCTATTTCATGTAGAACTGATTTATGGTGGTGTTTTCCATATTAAAAACATTCCACAAGAACATGTTATGCCTCTTGTTTTTATTGAATGTCCTCGCCTTTTGTTTCCATTTGCGCGGCAAATCATCTCTGATGCTACCCAAAATGGTGGTTTTCCGCCTTTATGGCTTGACCCTATTGATTTTGCAGCATTGTTTCAAAAACGTCTTGCTGAAGAGCAAAACGACAATCAACGCCAAACACAACCATCTTAAAAATTTGTTTTTTATTATTAATAAAGGCCCTAAAATATCAAAGGCCTTTATTTTTTACAACTTTTTGGCATGGTAAGCTGCAAGCATTGCAATATTAACAATATCGGTGTCGTTTCCACTAAATGGAACAATTTGAACAGATTTCTCCAATCCAATTAGAATAGGTCCAATAATGGTTGCATCACCAAGCTCTTGCAACATTTTACTTGCGATAGAAGAAGCATGATATCCAGGCATTACTAAAATATTCGCTGGTTCCGTCAAGCCCATAAAGGGATATTGCTGCATTAATTTCAAATTAAGTGCCACATCAGCACTCATTTCTCCATCAAATTCAAAATCAACTTTGCGTTCATGCAACATGTTAACAGCATCCTGAATTTGCTGGGTAACTTGTCCTTTTGTATAACCAAAAGTAGAAAACGCTACAAATGCTACCCTTGGTTGATAGCCAAACCCATGAACAAAAGAGGCTGTTTGTTCCGCTATATCAGCAAGTTCTTCGGCATTAGGATCTTCGTAAACAGCAGTATCCGCAATAAATACAGTTCGCCCACGGTAAATGGCCATTGAAATACCAATCAACCGTTCTTTTGGTTTTTCATCAATTACTCGGCGTATATCAATTAACGCTGTTTCATAATTGCGTGTTACCCCTGTAACCATCGCATCAGCATCCCCTAGTGCTACCATACAAGCAGCAAAATAATTGCGATCATTATTGATACGACGGTGACAATCGCGCAACAGCCAACCTTGGCGTTGCATCTTTTTATAAAGATAATTTGCATAAGCATCCGTGCGACAAGAGAGCTTAGCATTCATGATAGAAATACCTTCACGTTCAAGATCAATACCAGCAATAGCAGCAGTTTCTCTCACTTGTTCTTCACGACCAATCAAAACCGCTTGTCCTAGTTTTTGATGAACATAAGAAACAGCTGCCCGCATTACCTGCTCTTCTTCACCTTCTGCAAAGACAATTTGTTTCGGCGCTTGACGAACATGATTATAAACTCCACGCATCATAGAAGAAATGGGATCACGTCTTGCCCTCAAATCACGTTCATAAGCCTCTAAATCATCAATATGTTTTTGCGCAACACGGCTTTCCATTGCCGCTTTTGCCACCGCCATTGAAACAACCGTGAACAAACGCGGATCAAAAGGAACGGGGATGATATAATTTGGACCAAATTTTAACCGCTTCCCACGATAAGCTTCCGCAACACTGTCAGGCACTTCTTCATGAGCCAGGCCTGCAAGAGCCCTTGCTGCAGCAATCTTCATATCTTCATTGATGACCGTCGCACGTACATCAAGCGCACCACGAAATATATAAGGAAAACAAAGAACATTATTAATCTGGTTTGGATAATCTGAACGGCCTGTTGCTACAATGGCATCATCGCGCACTTGCATAACTTCTTCTGGCGTAATTTCTGGATCAGGATTGGCCATAGCAAAAATGATCGGTTGTGGTGCCATCGATTTTACCATTTCAGGAGTAATGGCACCTTTAGCAGAAACCCCGAAAAACATGTCAGCGCCTTCCATTGCCTCAGCAAGCGTACGCTTATCTGTTCGAATGGCATGAGCAGATTTCCACTGATTCATTCCCTCTTCACGTCCTTCATAGACAACACCCTTCGTATCACATAAAATAATATTCTCAGGTCGAAATCCCATCGCCTTAATCAGTTCAATACAAGCAATCCCAGCAGAACCAGCGCCATTACAGACTAACCGAGTATTTTGCATATCGCGCCCCGTTAAAGATAAGGCATTGAGCACACCGGCAGCCACAATAATCGCTGTACCGTGTTGATCATCATGAAAAACAGGGATATTCATAATCTCGCGTAAGCGACTTTCAATCATAAAACACTCTGGTGCTTTAATGTCTTCAAGATTGATACCACCAAAAGAGGGCTCCAAATGACGTACTAAATTGATAAAGCTCTCTGGATCATTGGTATCAACTTCCAGATCAATAGAATCAATATCTGCAAAGCGTTTAAAAAGTACTGCTTTGCCTTCCATCACCGGCTTAGATGCAAGCGCCCCTAAATTGCCTAAACCCAAGATAGCTGTTCCATTTGAGATAACAGCAACAAGATTGCCCTTTGCCGTATAGTCATAAGCTAACGCTGGATTTTGCGCAATTGCCTTAACCGGAACAGCAACACCTGGCGAATAAGCAAGTGCTAAATCATGCTGCGTTGCCATAGACTTTGTTGCAACAATTTCAAGCTTTCCAGGCCGACCACGACTATGAAAATCAAGGGCTTCTCGCTCACTGGCGCTATAAACCTTTTGAGGTATTTTCTGTTCTTGCTCACTTTTTTTCATCTCACTTAATTTTCTCCCAAAACAGTGTAAATTCTGCTTGATAATACATGTCATTATTCGATTTTAAAATTTGATTCATATCCTAGAAATCGTTATGCTTGCTTTAACGAACCTGTTCATGCGTTCAATCCAGAAATAATGAAGATAAACATTGAAGTAAACAAAAATAGGGCGTCAAAGCCTCACTTGAAAAAACGAGCGCGTAAAATGGATAAGAAAACTAACCATAAAAACGATTTAATCCCACAACCTGCGCCTTCATCTGCTCCCCAACAAGAACGTCTCACACCTATGATGGAGCAATATATAGAAATCAAAGCAGTTAATAGCGATTCCCTGCTCTTTTACAGGATGGGTGATTTTTATGAATTATTTTTTAATGATGCAGTTGAAGCGGCTCAAGCTTTAGGAATCACACTCACAACACGTGGCAAACACTTGGGTGAAGATATTCCTATGTGCGGTGTTCCCGTTCACGCTGCAGATGATTACTTGCAAAAATTGATCGCCTGCGGTTATCGTGTTGCTGTTTGTGAACAAACAGAAGATCCCGCAGAGGCAAAAAAACGTGGTTCAAAATCGGTTGTTCAACGCGATGTTGTACGCCTTGTCACCCCTGGAACCATAACAGAAGAAAAACTTCTTGATCCAACGCGTGCAAATTATCTGATGACACTTTCCCGCATTAAGACTAGCGACGGAGAAGATTTTGCTCTTTCTTGGATTGATATTTCAACAGGCATATTTCGTGTAACAGAAAGCCGCCATGAAAAACTTTTGGCAGACATTATGCGTGTGGATCCACAAGAAATCATTGTCGCAGACTCTTTTTTTTATGATAAATCCCACAAGCCGCTTTTTAATGTTCTCGATCGCGTTGTTTCACCTCAACCCGCTAGTCTCTTTGATCCAATCACCGCTGAACGTGATATTTGCAATTATTTTAAACTCTCAACCCTTGAAGGTGTTGCCAATTATTCACGCACCGAACTCTCCGCTATTGCCGCTGCCATTCGTTATATCGAAAAAACGCAAATCACGCATCGCCCTCCTCTTATGCGCCCTGAACGCCAAAATGAAAGCGCTACGCTTTTCATTGATGCAGCAACCAGACTGAGCCTTGAGCTTGTTCGGACCACATCAGGACAACGCGATGGAAGCTTACTAAAAGCTATTGATCGTACCGTAACAGGAGGTGGATCACGCCTTCTTGTTGATCGTCTCATCGCACCCCTCACTACACCTTCAGCTATTGATCATCGTCTCGATTCGATTGCCTTTTTTCTACGCAATACATCCCTTGCAGAAGCTATAAAGCTCATTTTAAAAGGGGGGCCAGATATGCCACGCGCAGTTTCTCGGTTAGCTCTTGGACGGGGGGGGCCCCGTGATATGGCCGCAATCCAACGCGGCTTTGAAATCATTCGCGAACTTCATCAGCTTCTTAACGATGCGTTACTTCCTCAAGAAATAAGTGATGTACAGCAGATTTTCTCACACTTACCTACTACTTTGCACTTTCATTTAGAACAAGCACTAGCCGATGATCTCCCATTGCTTAAACGTGATGGTGGTTTTATTCGTCCTCAGTATCATAAAGAACTGGATGAAATGCGTGCTCTACGTGATGAATCTCGTCGTGTCATTGCTGAACTTCAAGCACAATATGCCCAAGAAACAGATATTAAAACGCTTAAAATCAAACATAATAATATTCTAGGCTACTTCATTGAAGTAACTAGTTTGCAAGCACCCGCACTTACAAATAGTTCACAAGCAAAAGCTCGTTTTATCCATCGGCAAACGATGGCAAATGCTATGCGTTTTACCACAACAGAACTCGCTGACCTCGAAAGTCGTATTTCTCATGCCGCAAACCACGCATTGACACTTGAATTGGAAATCTTTGATACTCTTGTCAATGAAATTATTGAACAGGTTGATTTCATCCGTAAAGCTGCTGAAGCTCTTGCGATTTTGGATGTATCCGTGGCGTTAGCGCATCTCGCTGAAGAACAAGGATATTGTCGTCCTATAATTGATCATTCACTTACCTTTCGTATTACCGCAGGACGCCATCCTGTCGTAGAGCAAGCACTACGAAAGCAAGCAGCAGAACCTTTTGTTGCCAACAATTGTGATCTCTCTGCACAGGAAAATCATCAATATGCAGCAATTTGGCTTTTGACAGGTCCTAATATGGGAGGAAAATCAACATTTTTACGGCAAAATGCTCTTATCGCTATTATGGCGCAAATGGGTTCCTTTGTCCCTGCAACTTCAGCCCATATTGGCGTTGTTGACCGCTTGTTTAGTCGTGTTGGTGCTTCTGATGATCTTGCACGGGGGCGCTCAACTTTTATGATGGAAATGGTTGAAACAGCAACGATTCTTAATCATGCGAGTCATCATTCCCTTGTTATTCTTGATGAAATCGGACGAGGTACATCAACTTTTGATGGCCTTTCCATTGCTTGGGCAGCTGTTGAATATCTTCATGAAGTTAACCACTGTCGTGCTATTCTCGCCACACATTTTCATGAAATGACAGCACTCACCCAAAAACTTAATCGTCTTCATAACGTAACCATGAAAGTCAAAAATTGGGATGGTGATGTGGTTTTTCTTCACGAAGTTGCGCCAGGAGCTGCTGATCGATCCTACGGCGTACAAGTTGCAAAACTTGCTGGACTGCCCGCGACAGTTATTACCCGTGCTACAGATGTTCTGCACCAACTAGAACAAGGCGAAATGGCTGGAAAAGGACATAAATTAATTGATGATCTACCGCTGTTTTCCCTTAAAATAGCATCTCCCATAAATGAAGAAACACACAAACATTGCATACTTCATGAAGCTTTAGAGAATATTCATCCCGATGAACTTTCCCCTAAGCAAGCTTTAGAAGCACTTTATCGCCTTAAACAACTTGAAAAAAATATCTCCCTATAGGCTAATTAAACAAAGTGTCTCTTCATGGTTATTCTTCACGCGTAGCAACCATGCACGCTATTATCATTTCTTTTTATACCAAATGCATCTTGATAAACATAATGCATAGAGAGTAAAAGCCTATACATAATATTTCTTAAGATGAATTCTTTATTCTCATATGAAAAAAATGAAAACTACAGAAACCCTAAAATTATACTCGCAATGATTCAAAATATCCTGTTAAGAACATTGAAAAACCCGCTTGAAGTGCAAAAATCTCTAGAAAACCTGTCTTTCATAAGATGAACCTTCATCTCATTAAACATTACGAACAGCTCCCTTAGCAGCAGAGGTTGTCATAGCTGCATATACCTTGAGAGCCTTTGAAATTTTACGCTTACGCTCCTCAACCGGTTGCCAAGCTGCTTTTTCTTTTGCTTCCATTTTGCCATGACGATGCATCATCTCAATGTCATCGACTATCATATGAATGGTACGATTAGGAATATCTATTTCTATAATATCTCCCTCTTCTACCAAAGCAATTGCTCCTCCTTCAGCAGCTTCTGGTGAAACATGCCCTATCGAGAGCCCTGAAGTTCCTCCTGAAAAACGACCATCCGTTATAAGCGCACAAACTTTTCCTAATCCTTTAGATTTGAGATAGCTCGTGGGATAGAGCATTTCTTGCATTCCAGGCCCACCACGTGGACCTTCATAACGGATTACAACAATATCACCTGATTTAATTTTATTATTCAAAATCGCTGAAACAGCTGAATCTTGACTTTCAAAAATTCTTGCTGGTCCTTTAAAAGTTAAAATTGATTGATCAACACCTGCTGTTTTCACAATACAGCCATCTTTTGCAAGATTTCCATAAAGAACTGCCAATCCTCCATCTTGCGAATATGCATGTCCGTTATCGCGAATCACACCTTTTTCACGATCAAGATCTAGAGTCTCATAGCGACAAGATTGACTAAAAGCTGTCTGTGTTGGAATACCTCCCGGGGCGGCACGATAAAATTCATGGATTATTGGTTCATGGGTTTGTTTCACATCCCAATGACTAAGAGCTTCTTTCATCGTTTTTGCGTGCACCGTATAAGCGGATGTATCAATAAGCCCAGCCGCATCTAATTCTCCTAAAAGTCCCATAATACCACCAGCGCGGTGTACATCTTCCATATGGACATTCGCTACAGAAGGTGCAACCTTGCATAAAACAGGAACACGACGCGAAAGACGATCAATATCCGTCATAGTAAAGTCCACCGCACCTTCTTGCGCTGCAGCTAAAATATGCAAAACAGTATTGGTTGACCCTCCCATAGCGATATCCACAGTCATTGCATTTTCAAAAGCCTTGCGCGAAGCAATAGAACGCGGCAAAACTGTTTCATCGCCTTTTTCATAATAACGCTTGGCTAATGTAACAATTTGTCGTCCAGCTTCTTCAAAAAGCATCTGACGATCTGCATGTGTTGCTAGCATCGTTCCATTGCCTGGAAGAGAAAGCCCTAATGCTTCAGTCAGACAATTCATAGAATTAGCAGTAAACATTCCTGAACAAGAACCACATGTAGGACAAGCAGCACGTTCCATTTCAGCAACTTCTTTTTCCGAATTATGCTCTGAAGCCGCCGCAATCATAGCATCAACTAAGTCAACTGTAAGATCTTGATTTTTCCATTTAATCTTACCCGCTTCCATAGGGCCACCTGAAACAAAAATTGTTGGAATATTTAGGCGTAAAGAAGCCATTAACATGCCAGGCGTAATCTTGTCACAATTGGAAATACAGACAAGTGCATCAGCACAATGGGCATTGACCATATATTCAACAGAATCAGCAATAATTTCACGGGAAGGCAAAGAATAAAGCATTCCATCATGCCCCATGGCAATTCCATCATCTACAGCAATTGTGTTAAATTCCTTCGCGACACCACCAGCAACAGCTATCTCTTGTGCCACCAGTTGCCCAAGATCTTTTAAATGGACATGCCCTGGTACAAATTGTGTAAAAGAATTCGCAATCGCAATAATGGGTTTACCAAAATCTGTCTCTTTCATCCCTGTTGCACGCCAAAGACCGCGAGCCCCCGCCATATTGCGCCCATGAGTCGATATTCTTGAACGGTAAGAAGGCATTATTTTTTTCCCCTCAAATAATTCCATTTTCTCTGTTGTGCTGCAAACTAGTCTTAAAGACAAGAACTCTCGCGTGAAAAAGAGAAAAATGCTTCTATTGAGACATTTAAATCACAAAATTAAAGCTACGCATAGGCCCGTTTGAGAGCCATTGTTCATAATACAATAAGGCCCTCCAATAATATTGTTTTTAAGAAAAATGATCTTTATCATTTGTAGAATTGCAAATAGCTATCTCTTGACTGCATAAACCTTTAAGATTGAGGCAATTTTGAAACAAGTGTTTGCCTCGTTATGGGAATAATTGGTCTATCATATAACACAACCTTCATCAGTGATAACTTTCTAACCTAGAAGCCTTTTATTTTCTATATTTTCATCACAAATGATAAACAGCTTGCGTTTTTTTATACAGCAGAATCCTATGAATACTATAAATGAACAAACATGGTGAATAATTCTGAAGAAGCGCCTTATAAAATCATTTAAAAATACAAGACAAAGTTACATTGAAGCAATTTCTATGGAAAACACCGTGCTTCTCGATCAGTGTATAAAGTATTTTTATAAATTCTACTGCTTTATTAAGTAAATGTTTCACCTTTTTGGTGGAGCTAAGCGGGATCGAACCGCTGACCTCTTGCATGCCATGCAAGCGCTCTCCCAGCTGAGCTATAGCCCCACATAAAGACGGATTCTTCCCTAAAAGAACAAGTAAACAATCTTAGAGGAATTTTTTAGAACGATAAAAATCGAAGATCAAGAAGAATTTGCATTCAATGAAAAAAATGCCCTCTCGCTCTTTTTAAGAATCATCATCGTTAGAAACACCACCTCCGAGAATATCAGCAACGTCATCATCCTCATCGTCTTCGTCGTGAGACAAAAACGTATCATCGTCATCACCGAGATCCACATCACTATCCTCCAAATCAGGAAGATCATCATCTTTAGAGTCGTCACCATCCTCTTCAAGAAGCATAAAAGCAGATTTTTCAAGTGCTGTATCAAGCTCTTCCGTATCAACTTCTTCTTCACTATTTGCCTCAGCTGCTGCAACCTCAAAATAAGAACGCGGATAAGAAATCCCTGTATAAGGCGACACAATAGGGTCGCGATTAAGATCATAAAATTTCTTTCCCGTTTCTGGATCAACACGCTTAGTTCCAAGATCCTGTTTTGCCATGAACCATGCCTCTTTGCTTAACTATAATTCCATTAAAAGATAAATTTCATGGTGCTTAATCAAAAAATAATGTCTTTGTCAAAGATAAAAACGTAGTGCTACATGGATTTTCTCATGACGCCTTCCAAAGCATGTGCTAAAGGGAGCGTAATTTAACAAAATGCAAATAGAGATTAAATAGAACTTCTATGCAAAAAGCAATATCCATAACCGCCTACAAATCTACCAACCTTTCTGGTAAAATTAAAATACCAGGAGATAAATCAATCTCCCATCGGTCTCTTATATTGGGAGGGTTAGCCAGTGGTGAAACACATATTCACGGACTTCTTGAAAGTGATGACGTTCTCAATACAGCAGCTGCTATACAAGCCTTAGGTGCTTGTATTATTAGAAAAAACGGTCTCTGGATTATTCGTGGAACAGGAAATGGTTGCCTTTTAGCAGCACAAAGCCCTTTGGATTTCGGTAATTCTGGAACGGGCGCACGCCTCGTTATGGGAATGGTTGGTCCTTATCATATGAAAACAACTTTTGTCGGTGATACCTCTCTCTCCAAACGCCCTATGGGACGTATTCTCGATCCACTGCGTTTAATGGGCGTTGAAATTGAAGCAACACATGACGACCGTCTTCCTTTAACACTTTATGGACCGAAAACAGCTAGCCCGATTCGCTATCGTTTACCAATAGCTTCCGCCCAAGTTAAATCAGCAATCCTCCTTGCTGGACTCAATACCGCAGGCACTACAACTGTTATTGAGCCCATTCTCACACGAGATCATACAGAAAAAATGTTAAAAGCGTTTGGTGCTGAACTTGAGATAGAAACAGATGCTGAAGGTACGCGTTTTATTCATCTTAATGGCCAACCACACCTTACTGGACAAACTCTTGATATCCCAGGCGACCCCTCTTCTGCAGCTTTTCCGCTTATTGCCGCCCTTCTTGTAGAAGACTCCGATATCACTATTGAAAATGTTCTTATCAACAATTCTCGAATGGGGCTTGTCAAAACATTGTGGGAAATGGGAGCTCAAATTGAGCTTTTGAATCAACGCCAAACAGGTGGAGAGGATGTTGCAGATCTGCGCGTTCGATCATCAATGCTAAAAGGCGTAACGGTGCCTAAAGAACACGCTCCATCAATGATTGATGAATATCCTGCTTTGGCGGTAGCAGCAGCTTTTGCTGAAGGCAAAACAGTTATGCTAGGAATTGAAGAATTGCGCGTTAAAGAATCAGATCGACTGTCTGCACTTGCTCAAGGGCTAAAAATAAATCACGTAGAGTGCGAAGAAGGGAAAGATTTTCTCATTGTTCATGGAAAAAACTCTGCAAAAGGACTAGGTGGTGGATACGTCAACACACATCTCGACCACAGAATTGCTATGTGTTTTCTTGTCTTTGGATTGGCATCAGAAAAACCCGTTACTATTGACGATAAACAGATGATCGCTACCAGCTTTCCAGAATTTATCCCTTTCATAAAACGGCTTGGGGGAAAAATCGCTTGAAACCTTTTATTATTGCAATTGATGGACCAGCAGCCTCAGGAAAAGGAACATTAGCAAGAAAAATTGCTACACATTATCGTCTTCGTCATCTCGATACTGGTCTTACTTATCGCGGTGTTGCCCAAGCACTTCTAAAACAAAAATTAGCTCTCGATGATGAAAAAAGTGCTCTTGCTTGTGCTAAAGAGCTTGATTTTAATACTTTAAATCTAGCCCTTCTCTCTTCTCATGAACTTGGTGAAGCCGCTTCAAAAATAGCACTCATCCCTACTGTACGGGAAATTCTTGTTGCCAAACAGCGTAACTTTGCTAAAATTTTGCCTGGCAGTGTGCTTGATGGACGTGATATCGGCACTGTCGTCTGCCCCGATGCAGATATTAAGCTTTATGTTCTAGCCAATGTTCAAACGCGTGCAAAACGTCGCTATCAGGAGATTTTAAAAATAGGAGCCAAAGCAGATTATCATGAAATCTTGGCACAACTTGAACAGCGTGATAGACGTGATATAACCCGTAAGCACAGCCCGCTCAAACCAGCAAAAAACGCCCACTTGCTTGATACGTCAGAATTGAGTATAGAAGCAACATTTGCAATTGCATGCACTTTTATTGATCCAATCATAAAAGCGCGTATAATTGGATGAAATCGTTAAGGTGATTTCCGGCCGTGCGCTAATTTTTCTTCCTGTTATTGAGGGAAAAGGCAGGAAGTTACATCGTGTTAACACTAACCTAGCGCTTATACCTTTTGCAATTAAGGTATGTATCAGGAGTTCTTATGTCACAATACAATCCCACAACAGCGGATTTCGAAGCTCTTTTAATGGAATCTTTTCAAACTAATGATCTTAATGAAGGATCCGTTGTTAAAGGCCGTGTCATTGCAATCGAAAAAGATATGGCTATTATTGATGCTGGACTTAAAGTCGAAGGACGTATTCCACTCAAAGAATTTGGAGCTAAAGGAAAAGATGGTTCCTTGCAAATTGGCGATGAAGTTGAAGTTTATATTGAACGCATTGAAAATGCGATGGGTGAAGCTGTTCTATCGCGTGAAAAAGCACGTCGCGAAGAAAGCTGGATTCGTTTAGAAGAAAAATTCAATGCGGGTGTACGCGTTGACGGTGTTATCTTTAGTCAAGTAAAAGGTGGTTTTACAGTTGATCTTGATGGTGCTGTTGCTTTCTTGCCCCGCAGCCAAGTTGATATTCGCCCCATTCGTGATGTTTCACCTCTCATGCATAATTCGCAATCCTTTGAAATTTTAAAAATGGATCGTCGTCGTGGTAACATTGTTGTCTCACGTCGTACCGTTTTAGAGGAAAGCCGAGCCGAGCAACGTTCAGAAATTGTTCAAAATCTTGAAGAAAACCAAATTGTTGAAGGTGTTGTTAAAAATATTACCGATTATGGTGCCTTTGTTGATCTTGGTGGGATTGATGGTCTCTTACACGTCACCGATATGGCATGGCGTCGTGTTAACCATCCCTCTGAAGTTCTTACAATTGGTCAAACGATTAAAGTCCAAATTATTCGCATCAATCAAGATACACACCGTATTTCTCTTGGTATGAAACAGCTTGAAAGTGATCCTTGGGAAAGCATCAGCGCTCGATATCCGGTTGGTAAAAAAATTACCGGTGCTGTTACCAACATTACTGATTATGGTGGTTTTGTTGAAATCGAGCCAGGAATCGAAGGGCTAATTCATGTTTCCGAAATGAGTTGGACAAAGAAAAATGTTCACCCTGGAAAAATTTTATCTACATCACAAGAAGTGGAAGTGGTTGTCCTTGAAATTGATCCTTCTAAACGACGTATTTCCCTTGGCTTAAAGCAAACATTTGAAAATCCATGGGAAGCTTTTGCTAATAAATTCCCTGTCAATTCACAAATCGAAGGAGAGGTCAAAAATAAAACAGAATTTGGTCTCTTCATTGGTCTTGAAGGCGATGTTGACGGTATGGTTCATCTCTCTGATCTTGATTGGAATCGTCCTGGTGAACAAGTCATTGATACGTACAATAAAGGTGATATCGTTAAAGCTGTGGTCCTTGATGTTGATATTGAAAAGGAACGTATCTCTCTTGGAATTAAACAACTTTCCAGCGATAAAGTTGGAGAAGCTGCTGCTTCTGGCGAACTTCGTAAAGGTGCTGTAGTGACATGTGAAGTTACTGCAGTTAATGATAATGGCATTGATGTAAAATTGATTGACCACAATCTTGAAACAACCATTCGTCGTGCTGACTTAGCTCGTGATCGTGATGAGCAGCGCCCTGAACGTTTCGCAATTGGTCAGAGATTTGATGCCCGCATTACCGCGTTCGATAAAAAAACACGTAAGCTTTCAGTTTCTATCAAAGCTTTAGAAATTGCAGAAGAAAAGGAAGCTGTTGCTCAATATGGGTCAACAGATTCAGGTGCTTCTCTTGGTGATATTCTTGGCGCAGCTTTGAAAAAACAAGAACAAGATTAATTATTAAAACATTTAAACAGTTGTTAAAATTGAGGTCGCCTGTTTTTGGCGACCTTTTTTTAAAAAAATTGTCTGTTTATTTCTTAAACTATAGGGATAAAAAATGGCAAATACTTTCAAAGAAAAGCAAAAAGTTCATTTTTTCCTTTGAACTGCTCATTATTAAGATAAAGTGTTCACAACCTATTGAACATAAAGAAACCGCGTAATTGAATAACAAAGAATATTATGGCACGCAGAATACCTTTCATAAAGTGTTTTTTTTCTCAACAAACTGAACACCTCTATCTTACTGAAACCAACTTCCCTATTCGCTCAACTTATAAGCTACAGAATGAACTCTATAAATTAGGCCATGATATAGCTTCGAAAAGAGAAATCCCACTTCCTGAATATAAAGGAGAACATAATTTTCACAAAAGGTTGAGGGAAAATGCCAAACTTATTCTCCACGCCTTTCAGAACAGCGATGTTGCCGCTCACAATGATGAAACTATCGCACCCTCTGCTCAATGGCTCATTGATAATCATTATACCATTGACAAAACTATACAACAACTACGCCGTGACTTATCTAAGTCCTTCATCAAGCAACTTCCTCTTTATAAACAAAAAACAGGCATACCACGTATTTTTGCTTTAGCTTGGCTTTATATTGCTCACACAGATAGCGAATTTTCACAAGAAACACTCACAGCTACAATCAATGGATTTCAAAAAGTTTGCGCCCTTGAGATTGGTGAGTTATGGGCGCTCTCTTCTATCATACAAATGCTGTTGATTGAAAATGTCCGTCGTCTTTCATTACGTATTGAGAAAACACGGTATATGCGTCATCTCGCTCATAAAGTAGCTGATAAAATTTCTCTCGCAGACAATGAAACAAAATTACACACCCTTTTTACGCAGTATAAACCATTCACTGCCGACTCAACCTTTTCAGCGCATTTATTCTATCGTCTACGTGGTGCATCTATCGATTCCACAACAGCACTCACTTGGCTTGAAAAGCAATTACAGAGCCAAAACAGTAGCTTAGAAATTGCGACAGCCGATGAACATACTCGACAAGCTTCAGATGGTGTAACCATGGGCAATATTGTCCGTTCCCTTAAAGCCATTGATGATACTGATTGGACAATATGGTTTGAAACAGTGAGTTCTGTAGACTCTCTTTTGCATAAAAACAGTGATTTTTCTGAAATTGATTCTCACTCACGCAATATCTATCGGCAAGTGATTGAAAAAATTGCACGCCTTTCACCTCTCAATGAGCTGGAAGTTGCACGAAAAGCTGTAGAAATAGCATCCTCTTCCTCTAGAGAGTCCTCTCATCGTAATAATCCCTCTGTTGGCTGGTATCTCGTTGATGAGGGACGACATATTCTTGAAAAGGCTTGTGGATACACTCCACCCCTTTTCATAAAATGGATCCAAGCCCTTTATTGTTCAAAAATAAGAATTATTGCAATTCCTATTTCTCTTTTAACCCTTGCTCTTTTACTTGCTGTCTACGCTTTCTTAGAGATATCTGGAACAACACCAAGGGTAACCTTTCTCTTTATCGCATTGGCGCTTTTTCCAGCTATGAATGCAGCTGTTGCTTTCTTTAACATTGTTGTTTCATGGTTTATTCCATCAAAACAGCTCATTGGTTATGAATATAAAGAAGGTATCCCCCCAAATGCACGTACAATGGTTGTCGTTCCTACTCTCATCACATCACGCAATTATATTGATGAACAAGTGCGCAATCTTGAAATACACTACCTTTCTAATCCCAAAGGCGCCATTCATTTTGCCCTCATTACGGATTGGGATGACTCTCCCTTTGAACAAACACAAGATGATCTTGATCTATTGCATTATGCGCAAAGGAGTATTGATAAACTCAATCATCGTTATCATCGTTATGACATTCCCCTCTTTTTCCTTTTACACCGTCGGCGCCTTTATAATGCTAGCGAAAAATGCTGGATGGGATGGGAACGCAAACGTGGTAAACTTTATGAACTTAATCTGCTATTAAGAGGCGATAAAAACACAAGCTTTTATCCCCCCAATCCACACCTTCCCATGGATTGTCGTTTTGTGATGACTCTAGATTCAGATACACGTCTTACCCCTGAAAGTGTTACAAAACTCGTTGGAAAACTTAACTATCCGCTCAACCATCCCATTTTTGATCCACACAATGGAAAAGTTGTAAAAGGTTATAGCATTTTGCAACCGCGTATTACACCTTCTCTTACAACAGGAAAAGTAACATCAATTCTGCAACGTTTTTTTTCCACCAATCGCGGCATTGATCCGTATGTTTTTGCTGTTTCTGACACTTATCAAGACCTTTTGGGAGAAGGAACTTTCATAGGAAAAGGTCTTTATAATATTGATGTATTTCAACAAGCACTTAAAGGTAAAATTAAAGAAAATACTGTTCTTAGTCATGATCTCTTGGAAGGAGGATATGCACGCACTGCATTAGTAAGTAATGTAGAAGTGATTGAAGATTATCCAACAGCTTATAATGTTGATGTTGCGCGTCATCACCGTTGGATTCGTGGTGATTGGCAACTCTTGCCTTATCTCTTTTCTCCTCATAAAATTGGCTCCATTACGCGTTGGAAAATGCAAGATAATCTACGCCGTTCTCTCACACCACTTATGTGGTTGATCGCAGCAATCACAGGATGGTCTCTTTTGCCGTTAAAAAGTGCAATCATTTGGCAAGCATTCTTGCTGATCAGCCTCTTTGTCTCACCAATTTTAGGCGTATTAAAAACTTTTGTTCCCTCCAATATTGATTATTCTTTACGTGGCTATCTTCAATTAATCTTGAACAAAAGTATCTTTACGCTAACAAATATATTTCTTAAAACCACGTTTATTGCTCATTCTGCTTATTTTATGACTGATGCAATTGTTCGCACACTCTATCGTATGGGGATTTCAAAACAGCACCTTCTTGAATGGAAAACCTCCACCTCAACAAAAACAATGCCTAATAGTTTGGGTTTCTATATCCTTACAATGTGGCCAGCATCGCTCATTGGTATTCTTGCCGTAGCACTGCCTTTCTCTTTGCATAGTCTTACAAGCTTTCTTGCTTTGCCCTTTGGACTCGCATGGTTTTTTTCACCCTTAATTGCGTGGATTGTCAGCCAACCCTCAACATTTGAAGCTACTCTTCACATATCTTCAGGGGATAACAAAACACTGCGATGCATTGCACGAAGGACATGGCTCTATTATGCAACCTTTGTTAATGCGCAAAACAATTATTTACCACCCGATAATTTTCAAGAAGATCCAGAACC
Organism: Bartonella birtlesii IBS 325; assembly: GCF_000273375.1. Classification (NCBI taxonomy): domain Bacteria; kingdom Pseudomonadati; phylum Pseudomonadota; class Alphaproteobacteria; order Hyphomicrobiales; family Bartonellaceae; genus Bartonella; species Bartonella birtlesii. The sequence continues at coordinate 579,177 of NZ_CM001557.1, read as the reverse complement.
TCTTGTTGCCCAACGGACATCCCCTACAAATATTGGAGTTTATCTGCTTTCCATTATCGCTGCTCGTGATTTTGGTTGGATTAGTTTTGCAGAGGCTATTACACGCGTTGAATGTACATTACGCTCTCTTGAAAAAATGGAAAAGTTCCGTGGTCATCTCTACAATTGGTATGAAACGGATACACTCAAGCCTCTCTTACCAACTTATATATCAACGGTTGATTCAGGAAATCTTGCTGGCCATTTGGTGACGCTCTCTTCAGCCTTAAGTGAATGGGCAGAAAAACCTCATGTTTTTTTTCAAAGTGATCGAGCAGGTTTACGTGATGTTAATGCTATTCTTGAAGAAACTGTCAAAGAGATTCCAGATAATCAATATATTCCACATCCCCTACGTCAACAAATCGAACAACATATCACCAATTTTCACCACTCCATCAGTGTTTTCATCAAAAAACCAGATACAACCACTTTTTACACCACTAACCTTTCTCTTGCAGCCTGTGATATTTTATACTTAATAGAAGAGCTCAATCAAAAAATCCAAACAACAGAATCCGCTCGTGCACTCTCTTGGGCCAAATGTCTTGTAGAAACCTGTGAAGCCCATCATCATGACGCTACTAGCGATTACGACAGCGAAAAACTACATAAAAAATTAAAAACTTTAGCTGTAAAGGCACGACAAATAGCCTTTGATATGAAATTTGACTTTTTAGAACAACCTAAAAGGCATCTTTTGTCCATTGGATATCGTGTTCAAGAAAACAAACTCGATGAAAGCTGTTATGACCTACTGGCTTCAGAAGCCCGCCTCGCAAGTCTTTTTGCCATTGCAAAAGGCGATATAAAAATTAAACATTGGTTCCATCTTGGCCGACTCCTCGTCCCCATTGGTTGGAAGGGCGCACTCTTATCATGGTCTGGTTCCATGTTCGAATATCTCATGCCATCTCTCGTTACGCGCGAACCTTTAGGGTCTCTTTTAGATCAAACCAATAGGCTTATTATCCGTCATCAAATACAATACGCCCATAAACGGAGATTACCTTGGGGTATTTCAGAAGCGGCATTTAACGCTCGTGATCACTTAATGAATTACCAATACGCTAATTTTGGTGCACCAAAACTCGGACTTCAACGTGGTCTCTCACGCAATGCTGTTATTGCTCCCTATGCCTGTCTTCTAGCAGCGCAATACGTACCTACCCAAGCTGTAACTAATTTAAAACGGCTGCGTGATCTTGGTGCTTTAGGCACATATGGCTATTATGACTCTATTGACTTCACCTCTTCGCGCCTGCCAACAGGAAAAAAATACGCTGTTGTGCGTAATTATTATGCGCACCATCATGGTATGTCCATTCTTGCCATTAACAATGTTATTTTTCAAGGGCGGATGCGCGATCGTTTTCACCGTGATCCAATCATTGAAACTGTACAATTATTATTACAGGAAAGAGCTCCACATCAAATTCCCATTATTCATACCAAAGTTATGAATCAAATGCGCAATAACCCTCGAGAATTTGATGATGCCCCTTTGCGCATTATTACTAACCCGCTTCTTAAACCACGTGCAACTTTACTCTTATCCAATGGTTTTTACTCTGTAATGTTAACCGCTAATGGCTCTGGTTATAGCCGTTGGCATAATTATGCGATTACACGCTTTCTTCCTGATACGACAGAAGACCAACAAGGTACTTTATTCTTCCTCCGTGATACGCATAGTGGACGCTGGTGGTCTGTTACCGGTGAACCGACACGCGTTGTCGAAGAAGAAGCGATCTGCATTTTTACAGATGAAAAAGCTGAATATACGAAAATGGTTGATGGCATTAAATCAACACTTGAATGTCTCATTACATCTGAAGGATGCGGTGAAGGTCGACGTATTCAACTTATAAATATAACAAACAAAGAGCGCCTCATTGAAGTGACCTCTTATGGCGAACTAGCACTTGCAACAATGGATACGGATTGCGCTCATCCTGTTTTTTCTCGGATGTTTATAGAAACAGAAATTACTGAGGAAAGAAGAACGATTTTTGCCAAAAGGCGTAAACGTTCACCTAGTGACCCTGAGATTCATATTGCCCATTTTGTTACAGATACAACAGATACTCTCCAAGAGGTAGAAGCTGAAACTGATCGCTCCCTGTTTATTGGACGGGGTCGATCTATTCATCGACCTGCGGCATTTGATCAAAATTCTCGTTTTAACAATAGTCAAGGTTGTGTTCTTGATCCGATCATCTCTCTCCGATGCCGTATAAAAATCCCAGCACATGAAAAAGCAGAACTTATTTTTTGGACTTTTGCTGCCAATACAAAAGAAACACTGCAAAATCATATTAATCATTATCGACAACCTAATATATTCCAGCAAGAATTTTCAATGGCGTGGACACGTTCGCAGGTCTTGCTATATCAGAGTGGCATCAACCTTAAAGAAGCTATTACGTATCAAAAATATGCAACACCGCTTATTTATCCCGACCGAAAATGGAGTCTTTCTCCAAAAATATTAGCAAAAACTCTCGGTAAACAATCTGATCTTTGGCCCATGTCTCTTTCAGGAGACTACCCTATCTGTCTTCTTAGATTAGATAATAAAGGAGACATAGCTGTTTTATGCGAACTGCTTAAAGCACATGAATATTGGCGCATGCGCGGGCTCATTGTTGACCTAGTCATTCTCAATGAACAAGCATGTTCTTATATACAAGATACGCAACGTGCTATTGAATGGGTATGCGAATCTTATCGCCACCACACTCATGACACGAATGAACGCCAACATATTTTCACGCTTCAACGTGATCAAATAAATGACCAAAGCCTTAAGACACTTCTTGCATCAGCACGCATCATTCTTGATGCCCAAAATGGCTCTTTGTTTGAACAGCTCAAACGACTTGATGAGAGTGATTTTGATCTCGCAATCAATAGTCATCAAGAATCTCATTATCAATTAAACTACAAAAAGTGCAACGAGAGAAGACAAGTTACGACACAAACGAAACAAAGTCTTTTTGCTTCCATTGGTCTTATCAGTCATCAAAAAGATTCTATTCTTCCTGTTGATGGACAAGGCCTAGAATATTGGAATGGTTATGGTGGGTTTAACCAGCATAACTATTATGTGACACGTCTTCATGGACACACCACCACACCACATCCATGGATTAACGTCATTGCTAATCATAATTTTGGTTTCCATGTTTCTGCTGAAGGTGCACTTTTTACTTGGGCAAACAATAGCCGCGATTATCAATTAACCCCTTGGAGTAATGATCCCATTTCTAACCGTCCAGGGGAAGCACTTTACCTAGTAGATCGCTTATCTTTAAAACGTTTTTCGCCTGTTTCTGCCGTTGAATGTGATGAAAATGTTATCTATGAAGCTTGCCATGGTTTTGGATTCTCAACCTTTAAATCTACTCATTCAGAGATCACATTAGAACTTACCCATACGCTCGATAGAGAAAAATCAATTCGCCTTTCACGTCTCATCCTTAAAAATGACGGAAAAACACCGCGATACTTACGTCTTTACAATTATGTTGAATGGGTGTTAGGAAACATTCGTACAAAATATGCACCTTTTATACTTGCCTCTTATGATCCCAAACGTGGTGCACATTTTATTAAAAATCCCTATCATATCGAAAAATCTCAACACGTAGCATTTTTATCCGCATCCCAAATACCATCTAGCACCACCACCAATCGCACTGAGTTTATTGGGCCAACCGGAACAGTTACACATCCTCACGCAATCCGTAAAGCCGGCGCCCTTTCAAATACGGTTGAAACAGGATGTGATCCTTGTTCAGCATTAGCCTATGATATTGATCTTCTCCCAGGACAAACACAAGAAATCGTTTTCTATCTTGGTAGTGCTGAAAATATACAAGAGGCTGAAAAATTATTAGACCAAGTACGTGCAAGTGATTTTGAAATTCTTCTCACACAACAAAAACAACAATGGAGTCATTTCGTTTCCCCCCTCCAAGTAAAAACACCTGATCCCTCTTTTGATATTATGGTCAATCATTGGCTTCCTTATCAAGTCTATGCTTGTCGCATGATGGCGCGCGCAGCTTTTTATCAAGCGAGTGGTGCATTTGGTTTTCGCGACCAATTGCAAGACAGCTTATCTTTGTTATTGCTAGAACCGAAATTGGCGCGTGAGCAATTGTTAAATGCTGTAGCGCATCAATTTCCTGAAGGTGATGTACAGCACTGGTGGCTCCCTCATACCAATGCTGGTGTTCGCACACATATTTCTGATGATATCGTCTGGCTTGCTTATGGAACAGCTCTTTATGTCAACACGACTGGCGACTACGCATTTCTCGATACTCCAATAGCTTTCATTGAAGGAGCTACTCTCAACAATGGACAACACGATGCTTATTTTCAACCCACACAATCTTCAAAAATTGCTACGATTTATGAACATTGTGCTTTAGCTTTAGACCTTGCCATAAAGCGCTGTGGACAACACGGACTTCCACTTATTCTTGGTGGTGATTGGAATGATGGCATGAATTTGGTAGGTATTGAAGGGAAAGGCGAAAGCACTTGGTTAGGGTGGTTTCTTGGAACCACGCTAAAAGCATTCATCCCCCTTGCTCAAAGCCGTGGCGATAACAGCCATATGCAAGCATGGAGTGCACATCTTAAACGTTTGACGAATGCTCTAGAAGACCACTGTTGGGATGGTGCTTGGTATCGACGAGGGTATTTTGATGATGGAACCCCTCTCGGCTCTAAAATAAATGATGAATGCCAAATTGATACTATTGCTCAATCTTGGGCTGTCATTTCTCAAATGGCATCTCTTGAGCGTCAAAAACAAGCAATGGCATCCATGCTTGAACATCTGTGTGATGAAGATGGCGGACTTATACGTCTATTCTGGCCACCTTTTGATAAAACTATTCTCGAACCTGGTTATATTAAAGGCTATCCTCCTGGAATACGAGAAAATGGTGGTCAATACACGCACGGTGCTATTTGGAGCATCTTAGCGCTTGCTGAAATGGGTGAAAGGGACAAAGCCTATAGTTTGTTTTCTATGATCAATCCCATTACCCATGGGCAAAATCCTGAAACTTATCGTGTTGAACCTTATGTTATGTCCGCAGATATTTACGCTACCCAACCACGTTGTGGACAAGGTGGTTGGACATGGTATACAGGTTCAGCAGGCTGGTTCTACCGTGCCGCAACCCAAAACATTCTTGGAATTAATCGTCAAGCTAATCAATTATTTTTACGTCCAAATTTGCCTTCCTTATGGCCAGAATACGAAGCAAAAATGAAGTTTCATGATGCTGTTTATACCATTAAAGTGAAATGGGGATCTGAAAATACGCTCAGTATTAATGGTAAAAAATATGCCAAGGTTCACACAGGAATAAAGTTAAAAAAACGGGAAAATATGAAATCATACGTATTGTTAAATCTTAAAAATAGAAAAATGAAACGGATTTTTTATTCTTGCCCAAAACCATAGAGTTGTTATCGTCCCTGTATTCCCTATATTGATCGTGTTGGTGTACAGTAATTTTAGATTCCACAAGACTGAAAGAAAAAGGGTTATGAATCATCCAGATATTGCGAGACGTGTTTATAATCATACTTGGAAACTTGATCCTATTATTCGTTCACTTTTGGATACGGATTTTTATAAACTTCTTATGGTACAAATGATTTGGGGGCTTTATCCAAATGTTAATGTTACTTTCTCCCTCATAAACCGTACCAAAACAATACGTCTTGCCGATGATATTGATGAAGCCGAATTGCGTGCTCAACTTGATCACGCCCTCAGTTTGCGCTTTACAAAAAAAGAAATGATCTGGCTTGCTGGTAATACATTTTATGGACGCAAACAAATTTTCGAACCAGATTTTCTTCAGTGGCTCGAGAACTTTCAACTGCCAGAATATGAACTCACCCGCAAAGATGGCCAATATATCCTCCATTTTCATGGTTCGTGGTCCCATAGCTCGATGTGGGAAATCCCAGCCCTTGCTATTATCAGTGAATTACGTTCACGTGCTGCTATGAAAAAATTAGATCGTTTTGCTCTTGACGTGCTTTATGCACGTGCTAAAGCGAAAATGTGGAGTAAAGTTGAGCGTCTTAAAAAATTGCCTGATATTAAAATATCTGATTTTGGTACAAGACGTCGTCATTCTTTTTTATGGCAACGCTGGTGCGTTGAAGCATTAAAAGAAGGTATTGGCGATTCTTTTACTGGGACTTCCAACGTTCTTCTCGCCATGGATACAGATTTAGAAGCTCTTGGAACCAATGCACATGAATTGCCCATGGTCATTGCTGCTCTTGCTCATAACGATAACGAATTGTACAAAGCTCCTTATAAAGTTTTGCAAGATTGGAGCCGTTATTATGGTGGAAATCTTCTTATTGTTTTACCTGATACTTTTGGCACAGAAGCGTTTTTACGCAATGCACCAGATTGGGTGGCTGATTGGACAGGTTTCAGACCTGACAGCGCTCCACCTATTGAAGGTGGCGAACGCATTATCCAATGGTGGAAAGAAAAAGGAAAAGATCCACGCGAAAAATTATTGATTTTTTCTGATGCCCTTGATGTCAATACTATTGAAAAAACTTATCATCATTTCCACGGAAGAGTGCGCATGAGTTTCGGATGGGGGACAGATCTTACCAATGATTTTTTAGGCTGTGCGCCCCAAGAAATTGCAACTTTTGATGCTCTTTCTCTTGTTTGTAAAGCCACTCATGCCAATGGTCGACCAGCTGTAAAACTCTCGGATAATCCTGAAAAAACCATTGGTAATCCGCAAGAAATAGAACGTTATCTCAATTTTTTTGGTAATCAAAAACGTGTTGCTACACCAATAAAAATTTAAACCATAAGTTCATTTGTATAAAATTAAAGACAAACAACTATAAAATACGTTATTGGTGGGCACTCTTAGCCATATGTCCATTTTCTTTCACATTAACAGAAATAGCGTTCCTCTATAAAAGTAATCTATCATTGCGCATCAAAGTGACTTGATCAGTTTCTAACTAAAGTGTTCATATATAATCCTCTTTGCTCATAAAATTATTTTACGGATATATCACTCTACCCAATAAATCGCTCTAATGAATCTGCCAAAACAAAAAACTATTTGACTCATCAAGCTTCTTTTTTCTTTCATTATGGAGATGGACGCGTCACTATATAAATAGTAATAAATAGCAAAATAGCGGCAACTAATAAAGTAAGCCACAAAACAGGATGGACTATTACTAAAAAAGATAAAAAACCACCTGCCATACTTACAACCGCCAAAACTTTAACAAATGCAGAAATAGCCTTTTTTTCTTCCCATTGCTTAATAGGTGGACCGAAAATGTGGTGATTAATCAACCAATGATGAAAACGTGGTGATGAACGCGCAAAACACCATGAAGCCACTAATAAAAACGGCATAGTTGGCATGACAGGCAATACTATACCAATAACCGCCAATACAACCATTGCCCAACCTGCTACATAATAGCAAATACGCAAAGGGTGAGATATTTTAAAATCTTTTTTCATCCCCTCGTGCTATTTCTTTCCATGCAAGATAACTCCACATATTTTTTTGCTTTTCATAAGTTTTAATGTACAATCACTCACATATATTACATTACTCATAACTGTATTTTCTGTGATAATTTCTTCTAAAGCACAAAACAGTTTACGCAATATGATGATCATTTTAAAATTTTCAAGAAATAAGAATAAATTTTTAGGAAAAAAGGAAATAAAAAGGCTGCAGAATAAATCAATGCAGCCTCTCAATTACAAATGCAGTATTGGGGGAGAAATACACACTGCATTCATCCACTAGATGTTAGGAGGAAAATAATCTAGCGGTGCGCTTTTTATTCAAAACAAACATGAGAAACAATACATAAAAATGCATGGCTGATATGCATAAACTTTGGCAAACTCAAATTTCTTGGACCGTTGTTCGACGAAAAAAAACCGACATGAAAATAGCAATAAAAATCAGTGTCAAAATCAATACAATTGTGGAAGCAGAATCAGAACCGATAAATAAACTTAGATAAATTCCTAAAAAACCAGAACAAGCTGCAACACATATAGCGATCACCAACATGAAAGAAAACCGCTTTGTAATAAGATAAGCAATTGCTCCTGGTGCTATTAATAAAGAAATAACGAGAACAATACCAACCGCTTTCAAAGCTGCAACGATCGTGAGAGAAATCATTGTTAGAAGAGTATAGTGGAGTACTGATATTCGCAATCCCATTGCGCGACCTTGAACTGAATCAAAAATATACAGCATAAAATCGCGCCATTTTGCCCCTAGAATAAAAGTAACAATGGTAGAAATGATCGCCGTCTGCGTAATATCAAGCCAGTTAACGCCCAAGAGATTACCAAATAGAATATGATTTAAATCTAAGCTACTATAAATAGATGTTGCTAAAACAAGCCCTAAACCAAACATCGATGAAAAAACAACACCCATCACTGTATCCTGTTTGATACGGCTATTGCTTCCCAAAAAACCCGTTGTAAGTGCACAAACCATACCCGCAACAAAAGCACCGCAAGTAATCAAAGTCATTGTAACATTCTCTGGGCGCACTTGCTGAAACCAAACAAATGGCAGAGAAGTCAAAACTGTTATCACCCACGGTGTTGCCATATAACCAAGCACAACACCAGGAAAAACCGCATGGGAAATGGCATCGCCTAAAAGCGCCCATCCTTTCAAAATAAGAAAACAGGAAAGCATCGCCATTGGAACAGAAAGGATCATAACAATAAGCATGCCTTTCAGCATAAAAGAAAACTGAAAAGGAAGTAGTAATTGATCAATCATGATAACATCACACCTTTTTTTGCTGCATTTATACGTAAACGCGCAGCAATAAAACCATGTTTAGGAGCAAAAATAAAAGCTAACATAAATAGAAATGCTTGAAAAAGTACAACAACACCACCGGTTTGTGCATTCAAAAAATAACTCACATAAACACCTAATACGCTTGTAAATGTCCCAATTATAACTGCAATGATCAAAACATTCACAAAACGATCACTTAAAAAATAAGCAGTTGCCCCAGGCGTCACAACCAAACAAATAACCAAAAACGCTCCAACTGTTTGCATAGCAGCAACAGTACAAGCGGCAAGCAATGTGAAAAAGAGAATCTTTAAAAACTTTACGTTTAATCCAATAGCACGTGCGTGTGTTTCATCAAATAAAGAAACAAGGAGATCTTTCCATTTCAAAAGCAATATAAATAAAGAGAAAAAACCAATAAAAGCCAATTGTATAATATCTGACGAGCTGACTGCTAAAATATTCCCCAAAACAATCGTATCAATATTAACAGCCATTGGTTTTAATGATTTGAGAAACAAGCCAAAAGCAAAAAAGGAAGAAAAAATGAGACCAATAATAGTATCTTCTTTGAGTTTTGTCCTCTGATTAAAAAACAACATTGCTGCTGCAGCAAGTCCACCAGAAAAAAAAGCTCCAACTGAAAAAGGTAAACCTAGAAGGTAAGCTCCCGCGACACCAGGAACAATGGAATGGGAAAGTGCATCGCCAATGAGCGACCAACCTTTTAACATCAAAAAAGCAGAAAGAAAGGCACAAACACAGCCAACTAACCCAGAAACCCACATCGCATTAACCATATATTGATAGCCCAGTGGCTCAAGCAACCAAGAAATCATGCGACATGCTCCATTTTTTGAATATTTTCATGAACAGCGGACCGTTTTTCCCCCATAAAAACATCCTCTTTGTTCACACCTTGAAGATCAAAAATGTGATGATGCAAAGAACCACCAAAAGTTTTCTCCAAATTTTTCTTGGTAAAGACAGTTTCTGTTAGCCCTGAAGCCAAAACCGTTCCTTTGATTAAAACCGTGTGATCACAAAATTCACGAACAGAGCCTAAATTGTGGGTAGAAACTAATATTACAGCCCCCTCTTTACGAAGATCTTGTAACAATGCAATGATTTTATCTTCTGTTGTGACATCAACACCTGTAAATGGCTCATCTAACAAAATAGCTTTTGCTTGCTGTGCAAGAGCGCGCGCCAGAAAAACGCGCTTTTTTTGCCCACCAGAAAGTTCACCAATTTGGCGCTTAGCAAATGGCAACATATCGACACGTTCTAGTGCAACACGGACAGCTTCATAATCTCGTGCCCGCGCATAACGAAAGAAATTCATGTGACCATAACGTCCCATCAAGACAACATCTTCAACAAGAACAGGAAAATTCCAATCAACATCTTCACTCTGAGGAACATAAGCAATGAGGTTTTTTTTCAAAGCCGTATCAACAGGCAAATCAAACATACGAATTTTTCCTTTTGAAGGGCGCACAAACCCCATAATCGCTTTAAATAATGTCGATTTACCCGATCCGTTCACGCCAACCAATGCTGTAATAGAACCTGTCGGACTCTCAAAATTTACTTCTCGTAAAGCTGTATGTCCATTACGATAAGTTACTGTTACCCCTTGGGCAAATATTCCAGATTTCTTCATTGGCTTTTCACTCCCTCTAATAAAGCATTGCTAATGCGCCCACTTGTAACACGTAATAAATCAATATAAGTGGGTACCTCACCATTTTTCTCACTCAGGGAATCAACATAAAGAACACCACCGTATTTAGCCCCTGTTTCTCTGGCAACCTGCTTAGCAGGTGCAGGGGAGATAGTGCTCTCAGAAAAAACTGCATGAATATTGTATTTGCGAACCATATCAATAACGTGCTTAACTTGCTGCGGTGTTCCTTGCTGATCAGCATTAATTGGCCATAAATAAAGTTCTTTTAGATCAAAATCACGCGCCAAATAGCTAAATGCACCCTCACTGGTTACAAGCCAACGCTTCTCTTGCGGAACTCCTTCTAATGCAGCCCGAATGGGATCAATCGTTGCGCGAATCTTCTGCTTATAAATTTCAGCATTTTCCTTATAAATAGCAGCATGTTCAGGATCATATTTTACAAAAGCATCGCGAATATTATCAACGTAAATCAAAGCAGAGGTTGGTGACATCCATGCATGAGGATTTGGCTTTCCACTAAAAGGACCTTCACCAATTGTAATTGGTACAATACCTTTTGAAACAACAACACTTGGAACATCTTTGATATTTTGAAAAAACTTTTCAAACCAAAGTTCCAATTCTAATCCATTCCACAAGACAAGATTTGCACCTTGGGCGCGCATAAGATCGCGCGGGGTGGGTTGATATTCATGAATTTCAGCACCTGGTTTTGTAATGGATTCAACATCAGCGGCATCACCTGCTACATTGCGCGCCATATCAGCAATGATCGTGAATGTCGTAACAGCTTTAAATTTACCAGCACACAAAGCAAAATTTGGCGTGAAAAAAATAATACCCCCAAAAACTATGGTGAAAAACATTCTTATGTTCATTGATTTTCTCTTTCCTTTATATGCTTTCTCTTTATTGCGAATAATTCGCATTATCATTTAGCAATAGCAGTTATCTTTTATATATGCAATGAAGGATTCTGACAAAAAATAACTTTTCAAGATGTTTTAAAAATGTTTAAAAGAGCCTTTTTAACCTTGAAGAAATTGGGAATTTAAAGAAGTTCGCTTGTTTTGATAAAAAACCTTTTTCAAGAAACTCTACAGCTCTTGAATGCTAAGCAAAACGCGAGCATTCAAAAATGCTCCCACTTTATGAAAGTACCTTGCAAAAAATGAGAATATTCAACCGCGTAAACACGCACCTGTCACCTTAGTGACATTTTCTACCACTTTCAAAGCAAGCTCTTCTAGATCTTCATCCGTTAAGGTCCGTTCAATGGGTTGAATAGCGACTTCAATCGCAACAGATTTTTTATCTTCACCAAGGCTTGAATCTTCAAAAATATCAAAAATCTGCACTGAATGAATAAGTTTTTTATCCGCTCCACTTGCAGCACGTACGATAAGAGAGGAGGCAACCATTTTATCAACCACAAATGCAAAATCACGCCGCACTATTTGAAAAGGCGATAGTTTCAATGGAGAACGACTTTTGGTTACCTTTTTCTTAAACTCCGGAATTTTATCAAGAAAAATTTCAAACCCACATAAAGGACCATTTATATCTAACTTTTCCAATGTAGCAGGATGAAAAACGCCAAAAAAACCAAGAATAATCTTTGATCCAAGCTTCATAATCCCTGAACGACCAGGATGATACCAATTAGGTGCTCCAACTTCAATTTGAATCTTGCCTATATCCATACCACACGCTTCTAAAACAGCCAATGCATCGGCTTTGGCATCAAAAACATCAACTGTTGCAGCATCACCATGCCAAAAACGCCCTGCTCCTTCAAATCGTTCTGTTCCTCGGCGAACGCCACCAGCAACACATTGCTGTTTATCAGGTGTATCGCCTTCATAGATGCTGGACACCTCAAACAAAGCAAGATCTGGAAAACCACGATCAGCATTTCGTTGTGCTGCCATCAGTAAACTAGGTAAAAGAGAAGGACGCATCACGGACATGTCAGCAGAAATAGGATTTACCAATTTAAGCTGTTCTTGACCACCACCAAAAGCAAAAGCCTGACTTTCAGAAATAAAGGACCATGTCACGGCCTCCTTCATACCACGATGCGCTAAAGCTAAACGCGCAACGCGTGAATGAACCTGTGCGCCTGTCAAAACTGAACCTTTTCCCGCTGTAAAATCTGCTAACGGAATGGGTTTAATTTTATCCAACCCATAAATCCTCATCACCTCTTCTACTAAATCAGCTTTATCAGCAATATCAGGACGCCATGTTGGTACTTTAACGGTAACCACATCTCCTTCCCCTTCAATACGAAATCCAAGCTGTGTCAAAATAGTAATGGCGTGTTCCCGCTCTATTTCTAAATTTGTCAAACGCTTCATTTCAGAAAAAGGAAAAGCGATTTGTTTGATTTCCGGTTGCTGATAACCAACAACCTTCGTCTTGGATACCTCACCACCACAAAGGCGTAAGATTAATTCTGTTGCAATCTCAAGCCCTTTTTCCATAAAAGTCGGATCAACACCTCGCTCAAACCGATAACGCGCATCACTGATGATTCCTAATACACGTCCTGTCTGCGCAATACTCTTTGAATCCCAAAGTGCTGACTCAATAATAACGCGACGCGTCTTCTCATCACAGCTCGTTCTTTCACCACCCATAATACCGGCAATCGAAACAACTCCCTCTTCATCTGCGATGACACAATCTTTGACACCCAAATTATAGATTTTTCCATTAAGCGCTTGAAGTTGTTCATCTCCACGGCCACGACGTACACTCAAATTCCCTTTAATTTTATCTGCATCAAAAACATGAAGCGGACGACCAAGATCAAAGCTTATGTAATTGGTCATATCGACCAACGCATTAATAGGTCTCAAACCAATTGCACTCAAACGCCGCTGCATCCATTGCGGAGACTCCCCATTTTGAACATTACGTACTTCACGCCAAGCAAAACCTAAACATAGCGATGAACCTTGCAAAAAATCTAAAGAAACATGAAGCGGTGTTTCAAAAGAAGCGTCAAATTGTGGCAACGATAATTCTTTTAATCGCCCGATTCCAGTAGCAGCTAAATCACGCGCAATACCGCGAACACCTGTACAATCAGAACGATTGGGAGTTAAACCAATATCAATGACTGGATCATCTAAACCTGCATAAGTAGCGAATGAACCTCCTATAAGCGCATCCTCTGGGAGTTCGATAATCCCATCATGCTCACTTGATAATTCAAGCTCTGCCCATGAACACATCATTCCAAAACTTTCAATCCCACGAATTTTGCCTACAGACAAGGTCACATTAAGTCCCGGCACATAAGTGCCTGGCAATGCAAGAACCCCAACAAGTCCAGCACGTGCATTTGGTGCCCCACAAACAATTTGCATAGGCGTACCAAACCCCGTATCTACCGATAAAATCTGTAATTTATCTGCGTCAGGATGTTTTGTTGCTGTTAAAACTTTTGCAACCACAAAACCTTTTAAAGAAGAACGGTCATCAACATGATCAACCTCGAGACCGATCGCCGTTAGTTTATCACAAATTTCATTCAAAGATGCATCTGTCTCTAAGTGATCTTTCAACCAGGACAATGTAAATTTCATTTTAAAACCTCACATCAACGCTATGATAAGATCACACATTATTTAAAGCAGGAAAAAAAGCAGGCATATCAAAACAACGAAAGCCGTAATGATCTAACCAACGCAAATCAGCATCAAAAAAAGCCCGCAAATCAGGCATACCGTATTTCAACATGGCAATGCGATCAATACCCATTCCCCACGCAAATCCCTGATATTCATCGGGATCTAAACCAACATTCTTCAATACATTAGGATGCACCATTCCGCATCCTAAGATTTCCAGCCAATCCTGTCCTTCACCGAATTTTACTTCTGAACCAGAACGGTCACACTGGATATCCACTTCCATAGATGGTTCGGTAAAAGGAAAAAAAGAGGGACGAAAACGCATCTTCACAGATGAAACTTCAAAAAAAGCTTTACAAAAAGTCTCATGAAGCCACATCATATGTGCAATGGTAGAGGTTTTATCAATCACAAGACCTTCCACCTGATGAAACATTGGTGAATGAGTCGCATCTGAATCCATACGGTAAGTTTTTCCAGGAATAATGATACGTATCGGTGCTTTTTGTTTTTCCATCGTACGAATTTGCACGGGTGATGTATGGGTGCGCAATAATTTGCGCTCTCCTGCTTTATTGACATCAAAAAAGAAAGTATCATGCATTTCGCGCGCTGGATGACCTTCAGGGAAATTCAATGCCGTAAAGTTGTAATAATCTGTTTCAATATCTGGTCCTTCTGCAAGTGAAAAACCCATATTCGTGTAAATAGCTATAATTTCTTCAATCACCTGTGAGATAGGATGAATACGCCCCCGTTCTATAGGTGAAGAACGAACAGGTAAGGTTACATCAACCGTTTCGCTAGAAAGGCGCGTATCCATTGCTTGCTTTTTAAGAAGATCGCGTTTTTGCATCCATAACTCTAAAACACGATTTTTTAACCCATTAAGAGCAGGCCCCATTTTATGACGTTCTTCAGCGGTCATCTTCCCTAATGTTTTTAATTTTTCAGAGATGCTCCCTTTTTTGCCTAACGCCGCAATACGCACTGCTTCAAGTTCCTGTTCATCACCCGCTGCTTCTAAAGCTAAACAAATTTCTTGTTCCAGACGCTCAACATCGCTCATCTTTTTGCCTATGTTTTTAATAAAAAAAACCCGCACTCGTAAAAACCAGTACGGGACCCTGAATAAATGAATGCTTTAAGAGAACACGACTGGCTTACTTGACAGCGCTTTCAAAAGCATTAGGTGTCGTGTCTTTTAAATATTCCAAAGCCTTCTTTGCAGACACAACTAAAGTAGAAAACGCTTCTGTTTCGTGAATTGCTATATCTGAAAGAACTTTACGATCAACCTCAATACCAGCTTTCGATAAACCATCAATAAAGCGCGCATAAGTCAAACCTTCTGCACGAACAGCGGCATTAATTCTTTGAATCCACAAAGCACGGAAAGTACGTTTTCTATTTTTTCGATCACGATAAGCATACTGCTTTGAACGATCAACCGCCGCTTTAGCTGCACGAATAGTATTTTTGCGCCGGCCGTAAAAACCTTCAGCCTGTTTCAAAACTTTTTTGTGCTTAGCGTGCGCTGTCACACCTCTTTTTACACGTGCCATGTAATAATCTCCTAAAAATCAAAAGCGTAAGGTTTAAACACCATTTGGCAAATAATGCTGAATAACTTTTTTGGCATCTTGTTCGCATAAAACCATTGTTCCACGGGCATCGCGAATAAATTTATTTGAACGTTTAATCATGCCGTGACGTTTGCCTGCAGCTGCTACTTTAACTTTGCCTGACGCAGTGATTTTAAACCGCTTCTTAGCGGACGACTTGGTCTTCATCTTGGGCATTTTGCTACTCCATACAATTTTATTCATTCAAGTGGATCTATTCATTCAAGCGAACTAACGCCTGAATAAGCATTCAAACAGCCACGGCATGCCCTGCCGGGCGGCTCTAACAGCGTTTTCATAAGCTAGTATACACGAAATAGCAAGACCATATCAAAAAAAATCGGAGGTCCATTGCCTTGAACTTCAACCAAAGGTGCTGGAATTGAATTTGTTTTGATGGCTGCTTTACAAAGATCAGCAATAATACATTGTGTACATTGTATTTTACGAGCTTGGCAAATATAACGCCCATGCAAAATAAGCCAATGATGCGCATAGCGAAGATAATGTACTGGTATAATCTTTAGTAACTTTTCTTCAACAATCTCTGGTGTTTTGCCAAACGCTAACCCAAGACGGTTTCCAAGGCGAAAAATATGCGTATCCACCGCCAGTGTAGGCTGACCAAAAGCAACATTCAAAACAACATTAGCCGTTTTACGTCCTACTCCAGGAAGTGCCATAAGTGCTTCACGTTTATCAGGCACCTGACCACCATAGTGATCAATTAAAAAGTTGCAAAGTGCATAAACATTACGCGCTTTTGCACGCCAAAGACCAATTGTACGAATATGACGTGCAATTTCTTCTTCTCCTAATGCAACCATTTTTTCCGGTTGATCAGCGAGGCGAAACAATTCCTTTGTCGCTTTATTAACGCTCGTATCTGTAGCCTGAGCCGAAAGAACAACCGCAACCAAAAGAGTAAAAACATTGGTATAGATAAGATCACTCTTAGGAAGCGGACGTTGAACAGAAAAACGACGAAATATTTCTTCAATTTCGTCTTTACTATATAATATTTCAACAGATTTTCGTGTTTGTAACAATTTTATTTTTATTGTTCTTTGAGTCATTATTGAAGTCTCTATAATCTTCTCTCTTGAAGTTATCACCCACACTCGCCATATGAAAGAAATGTAGAAAACACTTTTTATAAAGTTTGGTCAAATAAAGCCGCTTTAAAGAGGATATTCACAATGACACATGTGACGCCTTTCTCCAATCCCTTTCTTTTAGGATTTGAAACGATAGAAAAAACACTGCGGCGTATTGGTAAAACCGATGAAGCTTATCCAGCTTATAATATTGAGCGTTTGCACAAAAATGATGAAGCAAATCATATACGCATAACTTTAGCTGTTGCTGGATTTAAAGTCGATAATCTCAATATTCTGCTTGATGACAATCAACTGATCATTCATGGTAAACAAACAGACAATCAAAATCACCAATATTTATATCATGGTATAGCAGCACGCCAATTCCAACGTATCTTTGTTCTCGCAGAAGGAATGCATGTTACAAATGCTGAGTTGAAAAATGGACTGTTATCAATTAACCTACATCAACCAAAGTTAAAAAAACAAACAAAACAGATTCCAATTAAAGTTAGCAATGGTGAGGTATAAAAGTTAAGGTGTAAAGGAATAAGAAAATGGGAGAACATAAACAGAACTTGTCTTTACAAAATGCGTTCTATCCTGATGCGGGGCAGATTGCTTATTTAAAAAAAGTTTGTACAGATGATTTGGCTAAAAATTTTCCAGATCTTCCGCCAATGACTCCAGGTATTACAATATGGGCTCTCTTTGGTGAAACGGGTTATCCAATTATTTTGTCTGATGAGCGCTCTATCGCTCTTGCAGGAGCTAATGAACATGAGCTACAAATTGTAACTCTACACTAAATTGCTTAATGAAAAACAGCGGAAACTATTGTCATAAATTTTGTCCGTTGTTTTTCGTACTATAGTATGGTGTCAGTTTCATTGGAGGTATCTATCTTTACAGTTGTGAGAGTATAAGAGACATATCACTCTTTTATTTGCCAACCCTAAATGTTGTATATTTCTTATTCAAAATATAAACTTTACTATGTACCGTTATCTTTACACTTATGAAGATACAATACCATTATTCTCTTTTTCATTTAAAGTGAATCTCATTCCTTGATTGGACTCTTCATAATCCTTTCTAACGCCACCCACATGCCCTTAATTGCCTATCATATTTTTGAGATATTTCTGCCATACGCTGTGCCGCTTGTGCAAGTGCACTACTATTTGCTTGTCCCCTACTGCGCGCATAAGCACCATGCCCCATATGATAATTTAAATAAAGGTTATACGCATCATCAAACCTCACACCATTGCGTTGAACACTTTGGCGATGGTACCAAGCAACAAAATCAGCGGCATCTGCAAAATTAGTTCTCCATGCAAAAGACCGTCCCGTAGAGCGGAGATACATTGCCCATGTACTGTCAAGCGCTTGAGAATAACCATATGCTGTCGATCGACGTTTCCATGGAATAAAACCAAAAAGTTTTGTGCGTGGAGGACGTGCATTGTGACGAAAATTTGATTCCATCTTAATGGTTGCAAGAATAATCGGCATAGGAATCCCATAGTGCATTGCTGCGCGTTGAGAAGCTTTTCCCCAATTATCAAAAAAACTATTTTTTTGTGCTAAAATAGCGCAAGCATTGTTTGTATAAATTGGGGAGGTTGTTGCACATCCCTCTAGCAGAAACACCAATGCCCCTAAAAACAAAAGGTGCCGCATATCTTCTCTTCCTCTCATTAGGAAATTAATAAGATATGGATACTAAAAAATTATTACCAATCAATAAAGAATATAGACATATTTGTAATTATTGGGAGCCTTGTTTTACTCCTCATCCACCAAACGCAATGTTTGAGATGGAATAGAGGCTGTCATTTTTGTTGGCTCATTTGTTGGCTCAAAGTTGTTCTCTTTTAACTCAAAAGTTTCAATGCGATTAGCTCGTTTCATAATTTTGGAGGATGATATTAAAATCCCCTCTATATCTTCACCTGCTTTGTAAAAATGCTTCTGTAACGCGCGAACACGCGTATCCATTCGTCCAAAATCTTCCATTAATTTTGCTACTTCTGACTGAATCAAATGTGCTTGTTCACGCATCCGCGCATCTTTCATAATAGTTTGTACAACCTGAACAGATAACATCAACAAAGATGGTGATACAATAATCACATGTGCTCGATTGGCTTTTTGTACCAATGGCTCAAAATCTTCATAAATTGTTGCAAAAACCGATTCCGAGGGTACAAAGAGAAAAGCAGTGTCATGTGTTTCTCCAGGAATTAAATATTTCTGTGCAATATCGCGAATATGAACTTCCATGTCAGTACGGAATTGGCGTTCTGCTTCCTGACGCTCTTGCGCTGATGTTGCTTTACGCATGGCATTCCACGCCTCTAGAGGAAATTTTGCATCAATCACAAGAGATGGTCCTTTATTTGGCATATAAATGAGGCAATCTGGGCGCTTTCCATTAGAGAGAACTGCCTGAAAAGCATAAGCATTTGGTGGTAGGGCATCAGCAATAATTGCTTCCATCCTCCCCTGACCAAAAGTGCCACGTGTCTGCTTATTGCTTAAAATAGCCTGTAACTGAACAACCTGTCCTGTAAGCGACTGAATATTATTTTGCGCCGCATCAATTACCGCTAAACGTTCTTGCAATCGAGCCAGATTTTCATAAGTAGATTTGGTCTGCACTTGAAGCGTTTGACCCAAATTGGCTGTCATCCCATTGAGTTGCTCACTGAGTGACTTATTCAACTCAGCCTGCCTTTGACCAAAAATTTCTGCCATAGTCTGCATTCGCCCTTGCATTTCAGCTTGTGTCTTTAGCAATGTATCCATCTGCATTTGTGCTTCACGAGCACGTTCAGCAGTTTTATTTTCCCAAAATGCCTTTTTCCGATGAGAATGTATCAGCATAAAAAATATCAAGCAAATGAGTATCAGTAAAAGCAGAGCACTTAGTTTAGCAAAAGACTGATCAGCGAGCATAAAAGAAAAAAACGAATCAAACATACCAAATAATATAATCCTCTTATCATAAAAAAAGCGCAAGAATCCGTTATTCAATATTGACCCATAACAAACCATTGATTAATCTATACTTATGTCAATTAAACCTTTAATTACTTTACCTGATCCGATTTTACGGAAAGTCTCCAAACCCGTCGATCATATTGATTCAACTCTCCAAAAGCTTGCTGATGATATGTTGGATACGATGTATAATGCCCAAGGTGTTGGTCTTGCTGCTATTCAAATTGGTATACCGCTGCGTATGTTGGTCATAGATGTCTCCAGAGATGATATCCCAAAAAATCCGCTTGTTGTTATTAACCCAGAAATCTTATGGCTTTCAGATGAGCGTAATATTTATAAAGAAGGCTGCCTCTCTATTCCTGAATATTACGCGGAAGTTGAACGCCCTAAACGCCTTTATGTGCGCTATCAAGATCGCCAAGGGAAACAAACAGAAATCGAGACAGATGATCTCCTAGCTACTTGCTTACAGCACGAAATCGATCATTTAAACGGTTGCCTTTTTATAGATCACATTTCAAAAATCAAACGTGATATGGTGATACGAAAATTTAAAAAACGCGCAAAAGAAGACAACGCACAGGAAGCACTTTTGTAATGGCATTACGGTTAAGTTTTATGGGAACACCTGATTTTTCTGTTCCCATTTTACATGCTTTGTTGAATGCGGGACATGATATTGTAGCTGTTTATAGCCAACCTCCTCGCCCAGCAGGTCGTCGTGGTCTTAAATTGATCCCCTCACCTGTTCAAAACGCAGCACAAGCAAAATGCATCCCTGTGTTCACTCCTCTAACGTTCAAAACGGTTGAACAACAAGCCCAATTTACAGCTCTTGGTGTTGATGCTGCTGTTGTTGTTGCCTATGGACTCCTCTTACCGAAAACTATTCTTGAAACACCACGTTTTGGTTGTTTTAATGCTCATGCTTCACTCTTACCACGTTGGCGTGGCGCTGCTCCTATTCAGCGTGCAATTATGGCTGGTGATAGAGAAACGGGAATGATGATTATGAAAATGGATGAAGGGCTTGATACAGGACCTATTGCTCTCTCCCACTCCATCCCTATTACTGATAACATGACGACCTGTGAACTTTCAGATAAACTTTCACATATAGGCGCAGAACTCATGATAAAAGCTCTGTCAGCTCTTGAAAAAGGTCAGCTTAAACTTACCCCACAATCAGCAGAAGGCATAACCTATGCCTCCAAAATCAAAAAGGAAGAAACCCGCATTGATTGGACAAAATCTGCAGAACTTATTCATAGGCATATTCGTGCACTTTTTCCCTCTCCTAGTTGCTGGTGCAACATGAATATCGGCGGACGAGAAGAGCGCGTAAAAATTCTTGGAAGTCGCTTAAAAACGGGAGCTTCTCTTGAAATTGGTCGGATAGAGCCAAATTCTTTGATCATCCACTGCGGACAAGGACGTTTAGAAATAACCCATCTCCAAAGATCTGGTGGTAAAATTCTTGATAGCGCCACATTTTTGCGAGGTGCTCATATTTCTGCTGTTTTTTAATATGCCACGTTTTAAACTCACCCTTGAATATGATGGCTCAAATTACGCTGGCTGGCAGCGCCAAACAGACCTCCGCACCATACAAGGAGCTCTTGAACAAGCTATTTTTCACTTTTGCGGCCAACAACTAACCATTACGACAGCTGGTCGAACTGATGCAGGTGTGCATGCTATGGGGCAAGTTGTACATGTTGATTTTGAAAAAAACTGGTACACACACACTATACGTGATGCGCTCAATGCGCATTTACGAAAACAAGGAGAAGATATTTCGATCTTAAATGTACAAAACGTCCCTGATGACTTTGACGCACGATTTTCCGCAATCAAACGCCATTATCTTTTTAAAATTCTCAATCGCCGCTCCCCACCAGCTTTAAACGCCAAACGCGTGTGGTGGTTGCCAAAACCCCTCAATGCACAAGCCATGCATGAAGCTGCCCAAAAACTTGTAGGACAACACGATTTTACTACTTTCCGCTCAGCTCATTGCCAAGCCAAAAGCCCTATTCGTACCCTCGAACGCCTTGATGTTCAAAGAGAAGGAGAAGAGATTTTCCTCTATGCACAAGCCCGCTCTTTTCTTCATCATCAAATTCGTTCATTTGCGGGAAGCCTCATGGAAGTTGGTATCGGTCGCTGGACAACACAAGATCTTGAAGCAGCTCTTCATGCTAAAGATCGCACACGTTGTGGTGTCGTCGCACCACCTTCAGGACTTTATTTGACTAAAGTGGAATATTAACTATCCTGCAAAAATTACTTCTTCAAAAGCAATTAAGGAAGCTTATAAAAGGAACGGATTTCTTCAAAAGCCTCCGCTGCGGTATTAACAAATGTCATCAGGGTGAGATCAGCAGGAGAGATCGTACCTTGCGCTGATAAATAATCAAAATTAATAACGTTTGCCCAAAATTCTTTGCCAAACATTAAAATTGGAACCTGTTTCATTCGCCCCGTTTGCATTAAAGTTAAAGTTTCAAACAACTCATCCAGAGTACCAAATCCTCCAGGGAAAACGGCCAATGCCTTCGCCCGCATTAAAAAATGCATTTTACGCATCCCTAAATAATGAAAATTAAAACATAAATGCGGAGTCACATAAGAATTAGGCATTTGCTCATGCGGCAAAACGACATTTAAGCCAATCGTTGGTGCACCAACATCAGTAGCACCACGATTTCCTGCTTCCATTATCCCTGGCCCTCCCCCTGTGACGACCACAAATTCACGATACTCCGTCGTAGCAGAATAGCATGAACATAAACGCGCAAATTCCCTTGCTTCATCGTAATAATGTGACATAGCATGTAAATTTTTCTTTTGTGTTCCATTTTTTGCTGCCCACGCTGCTTGCCCAGATTCGGGAATACGCGCACCACCAAATAAAACAATTGTTGATTGAATATTATATTCTTGAAGCACTATTTCTGGCTTCAAAAACTCAAGACCAATACGTTGTGAGCGTAACTCAGGACGCATCATAAACTCTTGGTCGATATATGCCAAACGATAAGTAGGTGAATGCATTTGTGCTGAATCGGGAACTTCATGCACCTGTTGTAGAGCATCTTTTACATGGAGAAGTGGCGCCCAATTTTTTTGTTCTTTTTCTCTTTTTTCTTTGTAACCTTTTTTCATGCACTTGTCCTACTTCCTCATCGTTTTATTGACTGAAAACATTTCTTCGCGTAGGTCATAAAGAATAAATCTTGAAGCTTTCAACTTGTTTAACGGAAACTTTGATCATGACCCATCTCACACAACTTGAAATGATTATTGAAAAAGCATTTGATGATCGCGATTCTATCGATATTATCACAAAGGGTGAAATTCGTGAAAGTGTTGAATATGCATTAAACCTTCTTGACAAAGGTGAAGTCCGTGTAGCGGAACGCCAAAAAAATGGACAATGGCATGTTCACCAATGGTTAAAAAAAGCCGTCCTTCTCTCTTTTCGGCTCAATCCTATGCAAATTATTGCCGGTGGGATAAATGGAACATATTGGTGGGATAAAGTCCCTTCGAAATTTTCTGGTTGGCAAGAAGTTGACTTTAAAAAAGCTGATTTCCGTTCCGTTCCTGGAGCGATTGTACGCCATTCTGCCTATATTGCTCCCAATGTTATATTGATGCCATCCTTTGTAAATCTTGGTGCTTTTGTCGATGAGGGAACAATGGTTGATACATGGACTACTGTTGGTTCCTGTGCACAAATTGGCAAACATGTTCATCTTTCTGGTGGCGTCGGTATCGGAGGTGTTTTAGAACCACTGCAAGCAAACCCAACGATTATTGAAGATTATTGCTTTATCGGTGCACGCTCTGAAGTCGTTGAAGGTTGTATTATTCGTGAAGGTGCAGTTTTAGGAATGGGAGTTTTTATTGGAAAATCTACAAAAATTATTGATCGTACAACAGGCGAAGTTTTTATAGGCGAAGTGCCTGCCTATTCCGTTGTAGTTCCAGGCTCTCTCCCTGGAAAACCATTACCAAACGGTGCAGCAAGTCCAAATCTTTATTGTGCTGTCATAGTGAAACGCGTTGACCAAAAAACACGAGAAAAAACATCTATTAACGATCTTTTGCGTGATTAAAAATACTCTTCCAAAGCCTTAAAAAATCAACACAATACCAAAGCGCTCTCAACGAAAGAAATTTCATTATTTACTCATTTTAAGCGCTTGAATAAAAGCCGACTGTGGAATTTCTACTTTTCCGAATTGGCGCATTCGTTTTTTACCTTCTTTTTGCTTTTCTAAAAGTTTGCGCTTACGCGTCACATCACCCCCGTAGCATTTAGCCGTTACATCTTTACGCAAAGCACGAATTGTTTCACGCGCAATAATTTTACCCCCAATTGCTGCTTGGACTGGAATCTGAAACATATGTTGAGGAATAAGATCTTTTAGTTTTTCGCACATAGAACGCCCGCGCCTTTCCGCAATAGTGCGGTGCACAAGCATCGACAATGCATCAATAGACTCTCCATTCACTAAAATAGACATTTTAACTAAATCGCCTTCTGCATAATCCGTCATCTGATAATCAAAGGAAGCATAACCCTTTGAAATTGATTTTAAACGATCATAAAAATCAAAAACAACCTCATTCAGCGGCAAATCGTATGTCACCATCGCACGCGTCCCGACATAGGACAAACTAACCTGTATCCCTCGCCGTTCTTGGCAAAGTTCTAAAATTGATCCAAGATAGTTATCAGGAGTCATAATTGTAGCCCGAATCCATGGTTCTTCAATGGAAGAAATTTTAACAATATCAGGCATATCTGCTGGGTTGTGTAATTCTTTAACAGAACCATCATTCATATTCATACGATAAACAACTGAAGGTGCTGTCGCGATTAAATCCAAATTAAACTCGCGCTCTAACCGCTCTTGAATAATTTCAAGATGAAGAAGCCCTAAAAATCCACAACGAAAGCCAAACCCTAAAGCCGCGGATGTTTCCATTTCAAAGGAAAAGCTTGCATCATTTAAGCGCAGTTTGCCCATAGCTGCACGTAAATCTTCAAAATCAGCCGCATCAATGGGAAAAAGTCCACAAAAAACAACAGGTTGCGCAGGTTTAAACCCAGGTAACGCTTCTTCACAAGAGCGGCGTTCTTCCGTAATGGTATCACCAACCCGTGTATCAGCAACTTCTTTGATAGAGGCCGTTATAAAGCCAATCTCCCCTGGTCCTAATTCATCAACTTGGATCATTTTTGGGGTAAAGACTCCAACCCGTTCAACTGGATATTTTGCTCCTGTACCCATCATGCGGATAGTTTGACCTTTTTTCAATATACCATCAATCACCCGCACCAAAACAATGACACCAAGATATGCATCATACCAACTATCAACTAACATCGCTTTTAAGGGCTCGTTAACATCGCCAGTATGTGGAGGTGGCAGTTGCATCACAATTGCTTCTAAAACATCAGGAACTCCTAAACCTGTTTTTGCTGATATTTCCACTGCCTGAGATGTATCGATGCCTATCACGTCTTCAATTTGTTCTTTAACACGCTCAGGTTCTGCCGCTGGAAGATCAACCTTATTGAGCACAACAACCAATTCATGGGAATTATCAATAGCTTGATAAACATTCGCCAACGTCTGCGCCTCTACCCCCTGGCTCGCATCCACTACCAAAAGTGAACCTTCACAAGCAGCCAATGAACGCGAAACCTCATAAGCAAAATCAACATGACCAGGCGTATCAATAAGATTTAAAATATAGGTTTCACCACTCTTCGCTTTATAGTGCAAACGTACCGTTTGTGCTTTAATAGTAATTCCACGTTCACGCTCAATATCCATGGAATCAAGTACTTGCTCTTTCATCTCACGTGACTCAAGCCCTCCCGTCATTTGAATCAAACGATCAGCTAAAGTTGACTTTCCATGGTCGATGTGTGCCACGATGGAAAAATTACGGATATAATTACGATCTACAGTCATACGGGCGATTTAGCAAAGAATAGCACAAAACGCAAAGACCAATTACACCTCTTTGAAAACCTTTCAAGAAAATATAAATGAAAAGAGCTTCTCAAAACACAATTCCCCATAACTTAAAAAATGAAGCTTTTGTTTGCTAAACGCAATGCCCATGATTAAAAGTGATGCTCTTCATTTTTTCATATTCGTTGATCTTATCACTCAATATGCCCGTACAATATTAGAAATATGTATAAAATTCAGGCTTGTGATAGAATTTGTAAAAAGCGTTGTTTTCTATTTTTTTACACAATAACTCGCTTTTTTATCAATTTTATACAAAATAAAAAAAATATACTCTTTAAAGGGGCTTTTTCTTTTAAAAGTGAAAAAGTACCTAGAGCTTTTTTAACTTCTTTGAAAAAAAGCAAAGTTAATCAGTTTTTTCTCACTTTATCTTTTTTTCGCCATTGTGAAGGTTGTAATTCAGCCACGACAATCCCAATCAAGATGAGCACTCCCCCAAACAAGGCTAAAGGAGATAAACGCTCACCAGCTAAACGCCCAACAATGCCAGCCCATACAGGCTCACCCGCGTAAATGAGTGTTGCACGTGTAGGCGAAATAGATTTTTGTGCCCAATTCATCGCCAATTGAATGATAGCACTCATCAATGCCAATCCTATACCGATATTCAGCCATACCCACGAAAATTCAGGAATGCTTTCACCCATCAACGGCATACAAAAAAACGAAAAAAGACCACTAAAAAGTAACTGTATAATTGTTACGCGCCGACTATCAACCTTGTTAGCAAAAATTCCGATAAGTATAACCTCTGCAGCAATTGCTAAAGCACCTAACAAAGTTAGAATTTCACCTTTTGAAAAATCAAAACTTCCTGGCTTTTGCCCAGAAATAAGTACAAGCCCAATAAAAGCAAAAATGATACCGATCCAACAAGCTAAACGAGGTGGCTTTTTAAAAACAATCCATTGCAATATTGGAACTATAGGGACATAAAGCGCCGTGATAAAAGCCGACTGACTACTCATAATGGTTTGCAGCCCCATGGCTTGCAAAGCGTAACCCAGAAACATTCCCACACCAATAGCCATTCCAGCAAAAATTTCATAAACAGTTATACCTTTCATAGAACGCCAAAAAATTGCCCCACATATAAGCGATGCAACAACAAAACGGAATCCCACAAAAAAGAGAGGACCGCTATAACGTACTGCGATATGAATTACTAAAAATGTAATGCCCCACAATATTGTTGCAATAAATAATGCTAATTCTGGTTTGCTTAGTAAAGAGTGTTTCAACTGTTTTATATTAACCATGAAAGGTGTCTTCCTTCAATTCTTCTCTATACCTCATGAAACAATAAGTGTTCCGACTCCTTGTTCGGTAAATAATTCTAGCAAGACAGAATGGGGAGTTTTGCCGTTTAAAATAACAACACCTTCCACACCATTTTGAAGGGCTTTTATACAAGTTTCCACTTTCGGAATCATACCTCCTGAAATTATTCCATTTTTAATAAGACTTTCAGCTTCAGAAATTGTTAACTCCTTTAAAAGTTTACCCTGTTTATCTAAAACACCAGGAACATCTGTTAGAAACAAAAGGCGTTTGGCCTCTAATGCACCGGCAATGGCTCCAGCAAAAATATCGGCATTAATATTATAGGTTTTGCCATCACGACCTGGAGCGACAGGAGCAAGAACTGGAATCATCTCAGAACATGCCAAGAGATCTAACAATGTACGATCAACTTCAACAGGTTCACCAACAAAACCTAAATCTAAAACACGTTCAATATGTGAATCGGGATCAATGACCGTTTTATAAGCCTTTTCGGCAAAAACCATATTGCCATCTTTGCCGCACAACCCTATTGCCCATTCACCCTCTGCATTGATAAGAGCGACTATTTCCTTGTTTATGGAGCCTGCCAAAACCATTTCAACCACTTCCACGATCCGCTCATCGGTTACGCGTAAACCATTTTCAAACCGTGACTCGATTCCCATTTTCATCAAAATTTCTGCAATTTGAGGTCCACCACCATGAACGACAACGGGGTTAATTCCTGATTGCTTTAACAAAGCAATATCACGCGCAAAAGCTTGCCCCAAAGCAGGATCACCCATAGCGTGACCACCATATTTTACAACGACGGTTTCATTTTCATATTTTTGCATATAAGGTAAAGCAGACGATAAAAATGCTGCTTGTTTTTCAAAAACATCTTCAATATTATTTTCAACTTTATCCATCAAAAGAGCCTCCTCATTACTTTTTATCTCCCCTTAAGTAGAATTCAAAAAAAGTGAAAACAAATTTTATTCTATCCATCCCACTGAAAAAGCTTATTTTTTTAAATTATTATCAAAGCTATAATGAGATGAATAAGGCAGCTTTCTTAAAACAATTAGAATCTAAAATTAAACAAAATATATGTATAAAATGTCATTGTTGTATGACCTTATGTTAAATGAAAGCAGCATTCAGAAGAACTTTTAAGTCACGTCCATATAAATTAAACTTCCTGATTTACTCTTGGATCTTTAACAATGAATAAGAAGATATACAACCATTGATTTTATAAGATGAAAATGACTCTATCGTTTATCTATCTTTCTTTTTTCCCCAATCATTGAAAACAAAAAATATCAATTAAATGATTTATTTTCACGAATGTTATAGAAAGATACAATACATTGATTTATCATGATAAATTATCATTTTTAACTTAAATGTGACCTCGCATGCAGGAATATTTTCTCCATTTCCAATTATTTTGATGATGAATCAATAAAAGTAGTTGCAACAATGGAAAGTCTTTAAACAAATAATCGTATCGATTTATTATAACATCACATTAGAAAATCTGTAACGAGATCTTGCTTTGTACTCTCATCCAAAATAGACAAATTCCCTTGAAAAGAGCCGTAACATTATCTCAATCCATAAATAACAATAAAATAGCATCCTAAAATATCCGTCCCTTTTTTCTTTAAGAAACTTCAAAAAGAAAAAATGCTAATCTTTGCAAAGATTAGCATGCAATAGAAAACTTAATGAAAATAACCTTATCAGCATACTTTTTTCCATAATAAATGCTCGCGCATATTCATTAATTTTGTCTAGAAATATTTTCAAAAAATTCCTTCATACGTGAAAAGAAACCATGGGATTGTGGTGAATTCTCATGATTTGAAAGCGTTTCAAATTTTTGCAATAATTCACGCTGTTCTTGTGTTAATTTCTGTGGTGTCTCAATCGTGATATGAATATAAAGGTCACCCCTTGTCTGCTGACGACGCAACATGGGCATACCTTTTCCCTTAAGTCGGAATTGACGTCCATTTTGTGTCCCTTCTGGAACCTTCACACGCGCCTTGATACCATCAAGGTCAGAAACCTCAAATTCACCTCCTAAAGCAGCGGTAACCATTGAAATAGGAACACGACAGTGAAGATCTGCTCCTTCTCGCTGAAAAAATTCATGTGATTTAATGGAAAGAAAAATATAAAGATCACCGCTAGGACCACCACGAATGCCAGCATCTCCTTCACCAGAAAGGCGAATACGCGTACCATCTTCAATACCAGCTGGAATATTTACGCTCAATGAACGTTTTTTTTCCACTCGTCTTGTCCCCTGACATTTCGGACATGGATCTGTAATCGTTTCACCACGTCCATGACATGTAGGACATGTTCGCTCAATAGAAAAAAAACCTTGGGCAGCACGCACACGACCAGCCCCATGGCAAGTTCTACAAACTTGTGGCTTAGAACCCTTTTTTGCACCCGATCCTTCACAAGCGTCACAAGTAACAGAACTAGGAATATTAATTTGTGCAGTTTTTCCTGAAAATGCCTCTTCCAAGGTCACTTCCATATTATAACTCAGATCTGCACCACGCTCGCGCCCATCACTACGCTTACGGTGCGCGCCTCCCATAATTTCGCCAAAAAAATCTTCAAAAATGTCAGAAAATCCACCACTGGCTGCAAAACCACTAAAGGGATTTGCTCCCTCGTGGCCATTATTTTCAAAAGCCGCATGACCAAATCGATCATAAGCAGCACGCTTTTGAGGGTCTTTGAGAACCTCATAAGCTTCGCCGATTTCCTTAAATTTCCGCTCTGCCTCTTTATCTCCTGCGTTGCGATCAGGATGATATTGCATCGCTAACCTACGAAAAGCAGATTTCAGCTTTTTATCATCACATTCGCGAGTCACGCCAAGAATTTCATAATAATCAACCTTCATCATGTATTCCTGATAGTTTTTTGTTATCCATCTTCATGGATAAGGTTTGTTTTCAATTTATATTTTTAGCTACAAAGTTGCAACTTATCTCAAATAACAAAGCCCAGCCTTATATCTCAAAGGCTGGGTTTATTGATTGATCAATACATTTGCTTACACTATTTCTTCTTATCATTAATTTCTTCAAAATCAGCATCAACAACATCGTCATCTTTGGCATCTGTTTCAGTGTTATCTGTTGCTGCTTGTGAAGCTTCATACATCGCCTGTCCAAGCTTCATACTGACTTCTGCCAATTTCTGCATTTTTGCTGTCACTTCTTCAGTATCACTGCCATCAAGCGCAGACTTTAAATCAGATATCGCAGTTTCAATCTGTTGCTTTTCTTCAGTTGATACCTTATCGCCATATTCATTTAATGACTTTTCAGTTGAATGGATAAGAGTTTCCGCTTGATTTCTAGCTTCCACACCTTCACGGCGCTTTTTATCCTCAGCCGCATGCTCTTCCGCATCCTTTACCATTTTTTCTATATCAGCATCACTTAAACCACCTGATGCCTGAATACGAATTTGATGTTCTTTACCGGTTCCTTTATCCTTAGCCGAAACATTTACAATACCATTCGCATCAATATCAAAAGTAACCTCAATCTGAGGCATACCACGCGGTGCTGGTGGAATACCAACAAGATCAAATTGGGCCAACAATTTGTTATCGTTAGCCATTTCGCGTTCACCTTGGAAAACACGAATAGTCACAGCATTCTGATTATCATCAGCTGTTGAAAAAACTTGCGATTTTTTCGTTGGGATAGTGGTATTGCGTTCAATAAGACGCGTAAAAACTCCACCCAATGTTTCAATACCCAAAGATAAAGGTGTTACATCCAAGAGCAATACGTCTTTTACATCACCCTGCAATACTCCCCCTTGAATGGCAGCTCCCATTGCAACAACTTCATCGGGATTAACACCTTTGTGTGGATCTTTGCCAAAGAAGCTCTGCACAACTTCTTGAATCTTGGGCATACGTGTCATACCACCCACTAAAACAACTTCGTCAATCTCGCCCGCTTTTAATCCTGCATCTTTCAATGCGGCTTTACATGGCTCAATAGTGCGCTGAACCAAATCATCAACGAGAGATTCAAATTTTGCTCGCGTTAACTTCATCGTTAAGTGCTTGGGACCAGATTGATCAGCGGTAATAAATGGTAAATTGATTTCCGTTTGTTGTGAAGAGGAAAGTTCAATCTTTGCTTTTTCTGCTGCTTCTTTTAGGCGTTGCAATGCAAGTTTATCATTCTTCAGATCAATCCCTTGTTCTTTCTTGAATTCATCGGCAAAATAACCGACCAAGCGCATATCAAAATCTTCACCACCTAAAAAGGTATCTCCATTGGTTGACTTAACTTCAAAAACACCATCTCCGATTTCAAGCACAGAAATATCAAACGTGCCGCCACCAAGGTCGTAAACAGCAATAGTTTTTCCGTCTTTTTTATCCAAACCATATGCTAAAGCAGCGGCTGTTGGCTCATTGATAATCCGCAAAACTTCAAGTCCAGCAATTTTACCTGCATCTTTAGTAGCTTGACGTTGTGCATCATTGAAATACGCAGGGACCGTAATAACCGCTTGCTCGACTTTTTCACCAAGATAAGACTCGGCTGTTTCTTTCATCTTTTGCAAAATCATCGCTGAGATTTGTGAAGGAGAATATTTCTTACCCGCTTCTTCAACCCACGCATCACCATTGTCACCTTTAACAATCTTATAAGGCACGAGCGCTTTATCTTTTTCAACCATTGGGTCGTCAAAACGCCGACCAATCAATCGCTTAACTGCAAAAACTGTTCCTTCAGGGTTTGTTACCGCTTGCCGCTTAGCAGGTTGCCCAATAAGCCGCTCTCCCCCATCAGTAAAGGCAACGACCGAAGGCGTTGTCCGCGCTCCTTCTGAATTTTCAATAACCTTTGCATTTTTGCCATCCATGACAGCAACACAAGAGTTCGTTGTCCCTAAATCAATACCAATTACTTTTGCCATATTATATTCTCCATTTCAGCAAGCTACCTCAACCTTCATCAAGCATTTCTCGAAGACAGCTCCTTATAACACTAAAAGCCTGCACCTCACTTCAAATTACACAAACATAAACTACAAGTCGCAACAAGCCTTTCTGCCTCGTATATAAGAACAGGCTCTTATCGCTACAAGAGAGTCAAGAAAGAAACATTCTTAAAATAAAAATTTTCTTTTAAAAGAGGCATCCTACTCACACGCGAACGCCCTTTTTACTGATAAGGTGAGCATCGTAACATATTTTTCTCACTATGTTCACAAACATATCAACCTACTAGAATTGGAAAAATAATATTGCACCTTTTTCCTTAATCCTTCATAGCCATATGGGATCATGATAGGGAATTTAAATATCACAAGCTCTCTTAAAAAAATATCTAGAATAACCATTTTTTATATGATTCATAAACGTAATATTTTTATACAACCTCATCTATAATGTTAAACCCTATCTTTCTCAATATACCGTTTGTTAAGATATTATCTGTTAATTTACTCTCCAACAATTCTGCTTTTGAAAGCTTAAGTTATTGCTCATTCAAAAACTAAGCTTTGAATATACCCAATCTTACCTTATTCTGCAGATTAAATCCATAAATAGAGCGAAAAATTCCCTTTTTCTTCAATGTACCATTAAAATCCAAGAGCTCCATACCTCCTCTCTTTGATTCATATAACTCTAATAATTCTTTGTTTTATTTTGAATAAAAACTCTGCTAAAAATAAAAGAGAGTGTTCAAAAGTGAATCTGAAAAGGAGGGTGAATCAATGATAATATTTATCATCGAGAAAACAAAGAAACTTGTATCCCAATATACAACTTACGCACAACATCTATTCAAAAAAGTTGTTACAAATATCGTGTGGGTTCTTTTTTTTGCTTGTATAGCCTACCCTGCAACCGCGCAACAATATAAAGTAGGAGACATAGAAATCCTTCATCCTTGGACACGTGAAACACCTAGAGGTATAAAAGTTGGCAGCGGTTATCTCTATATTATTAATCACAGTAATCTGCCAGATCGCTTAGTTTCTGTTTCAACAAAAGGGGTACAGACAACAGAAATCCATTCTATGGCAGTTGTTAATGACATTATGAAAATGGAAAAAATGCACTATGGTATTGAAATTCCAGGCAATGGTGAAATCACCCTTAAGCCTGGTGGTGATCATATTATGTTCATGGGGCTTTCAAAACCATTCAAACTCGGTGAAAAAATCAGTGCAAAATTGACGTTTGAGAAAGCAGGAACAATTGATGTTGATTTCTCTGTAAACGCTATAGCAGGAAAAACATCTGCAAAATCAGTGCATCATCACTAAGTTTTTTCATTTCTATTCAATTAATTAAGGAGCGTGAGAAAATTTCCATGCTCCTTATTTCGTTTAATAGTATAAACAAACTGTAAAGAAATAAAAAGTTTATTCTCTTTCTTCATTTAAGCGCGATTAAGTTCAGGAATACGCAAAACTTGTCCAGGATAAATTTTATCAGGAGATTTTAGCATCGGCTTATTGGCTTCAAAAATAAATGTGTTTTTATCACCTTGCCCTTTTCCATAAACCTTTTCGGCAATCTTCCAAAGATTATCACCAGATTTAACCTCATAAAAGTGAGAAGCTTTTACAGGTACAGCATCTGTAACCTTTAATTGATCAATATCAACAGAAGATATACCTTGCGAATTACCAACAACCAAAAGCGCTTTTTCAAGTGTTTCTCTATCTGGAACTTCACCACTTAAAATAGCTTTACCATTTTCAACCTGAATGTCCACTCTTTCTGTACCAAGTTGGAAATTCTTGAATGCAGCTTTAAAATCCCTTTCTTCTGGTTCATGATTTCCAATACCAAGCTTTTCACCAACTGTTTTAATAAAATTAAATAATCCCATTATGGTCTCCTTTCGTGTAGTGGAAATAATTTTTTTGCATATATGTCACTATACTCTTTTCTTTGCTGTTAAAAAAAGATAGGCGATTTTTCTAAACTTCAACAATCAAAAACAAACTTGTTTAATTCTGGAATAAAACAATACTAAATTTTGTAAAAAACACATCGACGCAAATTTTCTTTTAAACGAAGGGATCTTTACATGCATAAAAGCATTATAAAATTGCAAAGATAAGACAAGATTTTACCGTAAAAGTGAAAGGGGGTTTACTTTGCTACAATTTGTACCACATTTGTTTTGCAAAAAAAATGTGAACTCCCATATAAATAGCGTGGATAGTTTGCTATCATAGCAATAGAAAGGTCTAAGAAGCCATGAAAGATACACCAACGATCACGCAAACGATTGTACTTGTTGATGATGATCGCAATATTTTGACATCTTTATCTTTTGCGCTTGAGACAGAAGGCTATCGGGTTGAAAGCTATACAGACGGAGCATCTGCACTCAAAGGTTTAACACTCCATCCCCCACATTTAGCTATTTTTGATATTAAAATGCCCCGAATGGATGGAATGGAGCTTTTGCGTCGATTGCGTCAAAAATCTGATATCCCTGTTATTTTTCTCACTTCTAAAGATGATGAAATTGATGAACTGTTTGGTCTTAAAATGGGAGCAGATGATTTTATTACAAAACCTTTCTCCCAACGTCTTCTCATTGAGCGTGTCAAAGCTATTCTGCGCCGTTCCAATGCGCGCAATCAACCTCTTGCAACAGGAACTTCTCCCACGTCTTCTCTCAAGCGCGGAGATCTGGTGATGGATCAAGAGCGTCACACCTGTACATGGAAAGATAAACCTGTTATTTTAACCGTCACAGAATTTTTGATTCTACAGACCCTAGCACAAAGACCAGGAGTAGTAAAAAGTCGTGATGCTTTGATGGATGCTGCTTATAGTGATCAAGTCTATGTAGATGACCGCACCATTGATAGTCACATTAAACGTCTGCGTAAAAAGTTTAAACAAGTGGATGATGATTTTGCGATGATTGAAACACTTTATGGTGTAGGCTATCGTTTCCACGAGGTATGAAACTATTTTGTCGCAAAAGTTTGAACAGCGATCAAATCGATGACAAAAGATTCTCAACTGGAAACTCTGCAAAAAACAACAAAAAAAAGTGGTATTTCACCAACGCTGTTTCCTATGTCTGCCCATTTGCATCTTCGAATACAGCGTCTTCTTAGGCAATTGTTTTTTTCCAGTCTCACACGACGCATTGTCATATTAAATATTGCTGCTCTTGCTGTTCTGGTTACAGGGATTTTATACCTGAATCAATTTCGTGATGGGTTAATCGAAGCAAAAGTTAAAAGTTTATGTACCCAAGGAAAAATTATCGCTGGAGCCATTGCCGCTTCTGCAACAGTCGATACCAATTCTATTCTTATTGATCCTCAAAAACTTTTAGAATTACACGCTGGAGAAAGCGTTACCCCAGCACCTCAATCAACCGACTCTTGGGACTTTCCTATTAACCCTGAACAAGTTGCTCCCCTTTTACGACGCCTTATCGCACCCCAAACAACAAGAGCGCGTATCTATGATCGTGATGCAACTCTCCTTCTTGATTCGCGCGTTCTTTATTCTAGTGGTGAAGTTTTTAGCTATGACTTACCTCCACTTAAAACGGAACAAAACATGTGGGAACGCCTCACTTCATGGTTTTCACGTACATTTGAGGGCAATAATATTGCTCTTGATAGAGAACAAATAAAAAACAATGGTATTGCTTACCCAGAAGTGTATAGAGCATTAAACGGATCTCTTGCTACTGCTAAACGACGTAACAGACAAGGTCAATTAATCGTTTCTGTTGCCGTTCCTGTTCAGCGCTATCGTGCAGTGGTTGGAGCACTTCTTCTTTCAACAACGGGTTCAGATATTGATAACATTGTAAAGGGCGAAAGACTGGTTATTTTTAAAGTTTTTGGTGTGGTAGGGAGTGTGCTTTTGGTCCTTTCTCTCTTTTTAGCTCATACGATTGCCCATCCCTTAAGCAAATTATCTGCCTCTGCCAACCGTGTGCGTAATGGCAACAATAAGCGTGTAGAAATTCCTGATTTTTCAATGCGTGAAGATGAAATTGGTCATCTTTCTACCTCTATTCGTGATATGACCAATGCCCTTTATATGCGTATTGAAGCCATTGAACGCTTTGCTGCTGATGTAAGCCATGAATTAAAAAATCCGCTTACCTCATTACGAAGTGCTGTTGAAACACTCCCACTGGCTAAAAATGAAGAAGCACAGGAACAGTTATTTGAAATTATTCAACATGATGTGCGTCGTCTTGATCGTTTGATTACTGATATTTCTGATGCTTCACGGCTGGATGCAGAGCTTGCTCGCGAAACCGCACAGATCGTTGATATGACATTGCTCTTGGAAAGCCTTGTTCATGCTGTCCAAGAAGTATATCGTAATACGCAAACTATTGATATAAGCCTTAATATTGTCCCGCGTCCTCATGGAAAAGCCTATCTCGTATTGGGACATGAACTCCGTTTGGGACAAGTTATGTCTAATCTTATTGAAAATGCCCGTTCCTTTATTCCCCATGAAAGCGGTAAAATTTGTATCACTATGAAAAGTCATGGTTCAGCCCTCATTTTAACTATTGAAGACAATGGACCTGGTATTCGCTCAGAAAATATTGAACGTATTTTTGAACGTTTCTATACTGATCGACCAAATGAAGATAGTTTTGGTCAAAATTCAGGCCTTGGCCTTTCTATTAGTCGGCAAATCATTGAAGCCCATAATGGGACAATTAAAGCTGAAAATGTTTTTGATCCAGAACTTGGAAATAGTAAAACTGGTGCGCGTTTTATTATTATGCTTCCTCTCGCTAAATGAATCTTTATCCAAAGAAAAAGCATGACAACAAAAAATGAAATACTGCACGCAAATTGTCTTCAACTGGGAGGAAAAGGGCTGTTGATTATAGGTCCATCAGGATCAGGAAAATCAACCCTTACCCTTTCTTTGCTTGAACGTGCTGAATGGTCAAAACGTGAAGCAAAACTTATCAGTGATGATTATACAATGCTTCGTGTGGAAAACGGAAAACTTCACGGATATACTCCTGAAGGTTTGCAGGGTGGTATTGAAATTCGCGGTGCTGGCCTTTATATGATAGATTTTGAAAAACAAACGATTATTGATTGCGTTATTCTTCTTGGCCCTGAATATGAACGTTTTTCCACAAATAAAACTTTTCAATTTGCAGATCTACATATTCCTCTTTTGAAACTCCCAAGCCTTCATGAAGCCGATTGTACAGCTATTTGTCAGGCTATTGAAGCATTCTTTTTTAGAAAAATATGGCATAAATCGGTCTAATTTTATTCAAATATAAAAAAATCTTTACTTTTGCCTTTTTTTGTAAATTTTTCTTGGCAGCAGGATAAACCTTTGTAAAATATACTTTCCACCAATGCGGTTGGATTTTTAGTGAACAGGAGTTTGTGTACATGATTGGACTCGTGCTTGTAACGCACGGTGAACTGGCTATTGAATTTCTACATGCGGTGGAACATGTTGTTGGAACACAAGAAAAATTCGCAACAATATGCATCTACCCTGATGATGATATGGATCAGCGCCGAGGTGATATTATAGCCGCCGTTTCCTCTACAAATACAGACCATGGTGTCATTATATTAACGGATGTATTCGGTGGAACACCGTCAAATATAGCTATTCCTGCTATTGAAAAAGGACGTGTTGAAATGATTGCAGGTGTTAATTTGCCTATGCTTATTAAACTGAGCTCTATTCGCCAATGCCCTGATATTTCATTATCAGAAGCTTTAAAAATAGCACAAGAAGCAGGACGTAAATATATTAATGTACCAGTATAATTTTATAGCGGATAATTAAACACCAATGCTTTTCAAAGATCCTCTTCCCTCTAAAATAAGCCGTCATTTCAATATTTGTAATAAACGTGGGTTGCATGCACGTGCTTCTGCAAAATTTGTACAAACTGTTGACAACTTTAACGCCATTGTTGAGGTTGAAAAAGATGGGAAAATTGTTGGCGGTTCATCCATTATGGGGCTTATGATGTTAGCAGCCTCCTCCGGTTGTAACCTTACTATCCGGGTATCAGGACCAGAAGCAACTGATGCTCTCGATGCTCTTGAAAAGCTTATCAACAATAAATTTGGAGAAGAAAACTAAAGCTTTTCACAAAAAAGGATGATGATTATTCTTAAAATAAGGAGAAATTTCTTCAATCATTGTATTGATTTGCGCCCCTATTTTTCCCTTTAAAATATCTGCGTTCATATCCATTATAGATTAGCTGTATAGTTATCATAAGCATAACCCGTTTTGTATACAATATTTGTGTTCACAATCTTTCCCAAAAATATATGATAAATTTGAATATTTACCGTGTATTATGGTTGTGATTACAATCTAACACATATGCTTGAATATTTACAAAAAAGAGAAACATTCACTTTTTGCTGGATATGCCAGCTTTTAAGCTGCTTTAGACAAATATAAAGATAATCACATAAATCAGAAGTTTATCAACTTTCCTTATCTTAGATTGTATTTGTAGTGTTTATCATGAAAGTACAAAGCAATCCTGCACTGTACATCTTTGTAATAAGACGCATGCAAATATGGCCTTTGTTGGCATCATGGCCATTCTTTTAAGATTCATAAGCTTTACGCAATTTAATTATTGTAGACATTTTTTAAACATTATTTTTCTACATCATTGCCTTATAATTAGCGCTATACACCCTTTACACTTATTGTTTGTCATTGTGCTTGTGGTAACGTTTTTTTACTGTAAGGAGATATCATGGACCGTTTGTTTAGTGCTCTTCAGATTCCTCAACAAACAACAGAAGAACTCATATCGTTGCAAAATGGTCTGCCAAACGCGCAGTGGATTAATCCGCAAAATTTTCACGTCACTTTGTCTTTTTTTGGTGAAGTTGAAAGTACTACAGAAGATGCATTTATGCGCGCCTTCGACACAATAAAGCTTCCTCCTTTTATGCTACAAATGAAAGGTTTTGAGGTTTTTGGTTCAGAAAATGCACCGCATTCCCTTGTTGTTCGTATTGAGCCTTGTGAAACTCTTAGCCTTTTACATGAAAAGATGCAATCTATTCGGAGCAGCCTGCACTTAATGCCTGATGAAAAACCATTTACTCCCCACATTACTATTGCGAGATTGCTCGATATTAAAGTTGAAGATCTTCCTCCTTATCTGTCTTCTCGGGGTGATTTTTTGTTTCCTCCTTTTGAAGTCAATCATTTTGTTTTATTTTCATCGCCATCTCCCTCAAGCGATGCCCCATATATTGTAAAAGGACATTGGATACTTCAAGGGTAAAGGGTGTTTTAACACCCTTTAAGAGCCCTTTTTTTAACAAGTGTCTTACGAATGAGAAATTCGTTTTTTAAGATCTATTTTTTTGTTAGAATATTTGATGTATTTTAAGCTGAATCAGATTCACTAGAAGGGTTTTTTGTTCCTCCTTTGGCTACACCCACTATAGCTGGGCGTAGAACGCGTTCACCGATAACATAACCTGCCTGTACAACTTGCTGAACAGTATTATCTGGCACATCAGGATTAGGAATTTCAAACATCGCTTGATGAAAATGAGGATCAAATTTTTGCCCTTCTGGGTGAATTTTCTGTACTCCGTGGCGTTCTAGAGCTGCTATCATCGCACGTTCAGTCATTTCTACACCTTCAGCTAATGTTTTCAAACCAGCATCATTCTCCTTTGCTCCTTCTGGAATCGCTTCCAAAGCACGATTAAGGTTATCTGAAACAGATAGCATGTCACGTGCAAAATTAGCAATTGAATAGGTCCTTGCATCCGATACATCACGCGCGGTACGGCGTCGAAGATTTTCCATATCTGCAGCAAGACGTAAAAGCTGATCTTTCAGCTCTTTATTTTCTTCCTGTAAAGCAATTACAGGATCAATAAATTCACTTTTTTCTTCTTCAACCTCTGCGCACGCCTCGGCTTTACGTGTTTTTAAAAACGCATCAGCGGCTTTTTTAAGTGCATCACGATCAGCTGGATTTTTTAAATCGCAATTTTCAAATGAAGCGTCAGTTAATTTGTTTTTTTCTTCAGACATAAAAATTCCATTCCTTCATAAGATTTGTTATTCTCGATATCGAAATTTTGCAGACAAAAATCAAGGGGTATCTACGTATCTTAATATAATGGGCATTTATAATACAAATGTTCACCTGAATGTTTAACGCAACAGTTGTGATACAAGTTGTGCCGTATAATCAACCATAGGAACAATCCTTGCATAATTAAGCCGTGTAGGCCCAATAACACCTAAAGCACCAATAACTTTTTGTTTTGAATCACGATAAGGTGCTACTACTAAAGATGAACCAGAAAGCGAAAACAATTTATTTTCTGAACCAATAAAGATACGCACTCCTGAACCTTCATCTGTTAAATCGAGAAGCTGCGCCATACTTTCACGTGTTTCAAGATCATCAAACAAATGCCGTAACCGCTCTAAATCTTGCTCTGCCTTCACATCTTCAAGCAAATTGCTGCGCCCACGCACAATAAGGTGTATTTTATGATCAGCATCTTCTCCTCCCCAAAGAGCTAAACCCGTTTCAACAAGATGATGAGACAAATGATCAAGCGCAGCTTGTGTTTCTGCACATAAACGCGCAATTTCTTCTTTCGCTTCACTTAATGTGCGTCCCTGAATATGAGCGTTGAGAAAATTCGTTGCTTCTGTCAATTGTGCATGGGTAACTCCTTCCGGTAAATGAACAATACGATTTTCAACCTCTCCTTGTTGCGTGACTAAAACAGCAAGAGCATGTTCTCTATCGAGGCGTACAAATTCAATATGCTTTAATGTCCCTTCATATTTTGTTGCTAAAACAAGCCCTGCCCCACGTGAAAGATCTGAAAGAACCCGACTTGCTTGAATGAGAAAATGTTCAACAGATTGTGCATGACCAGCCTCCTTGACTTGCGCTTCAATATTTTCGCGCTCCTCGCTTGGCAAGTCACCCGCTTCCATAAATGCATCAACAAAAAATCTTAACCCTGATTGTGTTGGCATTCGCCCCGCAGATACGTGCGGTGCATAAATCAAACCAAGATGTTCGAGATCACTCATCACATTGCGAATCGTAGCAGGCGACAATGTCTGTTGCAAAAGCTTTGAAAGATTTCGTGATCCTACAGGTTCACCATCATTCAGATAAGCCTCAACAATATGACGAAAGATATCACGCGAACGCTCATCAAGATATTTTAGTTCTTCATCAATAGGCTTGTGCTTCATTACAATTAATTCACTACTCTAAAAATACTTCCTTCTTATATAAGTTTTGTCAAGGTTTGGTCAAATAATCTAAAGTAGTGCAAAGGCACAGTATATATTTATCATAAAAAAATGCTATCATTAAAAATTAGAGTCTTTATGACTTTCCAATTATTATCCTTATCAAATACAAAAGATTTCATTTAAATGGAATAGCAATAAACATGCAAAAAGATCGGGTCTTGTAAAATCTTTTAAGATCCCTATCATGCGGTCACTTAAGCTAGTTTTCAGCATAAAAATAGCATCCCCCTTTCATTTCTGGAGAAATGTATATGAGAAGAATAGCAACAAAAAAACTCGTCATTGCCACACATAACAGCGGAAAATTGCATGAAATTACCACATTGGTCGCTCCTTTTGGTTTAACGATACAATCAGCAAAAGAGCTCGGATTACCGGAACCAAAAGAAACAGGAACAACATTTGAAGAAAATGCCTACATTAAAGCTTTTGCAGCAGCAAAAAATACAGGACTTCCGGCTCTTTCTGATGATTCTGGCATGGAAGTGGATGCATTGGGTGGTGCACCAGGTGTTTATACAGCTGATCTCGCTCTTCAACCCGATGGCACACGTAACTTTTCAAAAGCTATGCAAAAAGTAGAAGACGAACTCCAAAAAGTTGGAGCATATGAAAAAAGCCAACGGAAAGGTCGATTTATATCAGTTATCTGTATTGCATGGCCCGATGCTCATGCAGACTATTTCCGTGGGTGCGTTGAAGGTACTTTCATTTGGCCACCACGTGGAGACAAAGGTTTTGGCTTTGATCCTATTTTTTTACCAGATGGATATGAAAATACCTTTGGTGAAATGTCAACAGAGCAAAAACATGGCTGGAAACTCAATGATAAAATACCCCTCTCGCACCGTGCGCGTGCTTTCAAGCTTTTAGCAGAAAACCTTTTAACGCTCTCATGAATGAAGCTTTTGGCATTTATATTCATTGGCCTTTTTGCGCTACTAAATGTCCTTATTGTGACTTTAATTCACACGTTCGCGTCCGTGGCGTTGATCAACCACGCTTTGTAACCGCTTTTGAACGCGAAATAGAAACGCAATATTATAAAATAGGTCCACGTCATATTACAAGTATCTTTATTGGTGGGGGTACACCCTCTCTTATGACCCCTCAAACTGTTGATGCTTTATTGCAAGCACTTGCAAAAAAGTGGACGGTCGATGATAAAGTTGAAATCACACTGGAAGCTAACCCATCAAGTGTAGAAGCAGAACGCTTTCGCGGATACAGAGCGGCAGGAGTTAACCGCTTATCCTTGGGTGTACAAGCACTCAACGACAAGGCACTACGACAACTTGGCCGTCTCCATGATGTAAAACAGGCTCTTCACGCTATTGCTTTGGCGCGGAAAATCTTTCCACGTTTATCCTTTGATCTCATTTATGCCCGCCCCGAGCAAACACTCGAGCAATGGAAAGATGAACTTTTTCAAGCCATTGACTTGGCAGCAGATCATCTTTCTCTTTACCAACTGACTATCGAAGAAGGAACAGCTTTTAAACGGCTTCATGCCGCAGGAAAGCTTATCCTCCCCGCTTCAGAACTCGCAGCAGACCTGTATCATCTTACCCAAGAAATAACTACTACACATGGACTTCCAGCCTATGAAATCTCAAATCACGCAATCCCCGGTGCCGAATCAGTACACAATCTTCTCTATTGGCGTTATCATGAATATGCAGGCTTTGGACCTGGAGCTCATGGTCGCTTTATTGAGCACACACCAAATCACTCCTCTACCTCTTCAAAAGCACTTTCCTTTTCCATTGAAAGTCATGAACGTTATGTCACAATTAATGAAAAATACCCTGAACATTGGCTTGAATTAGTAGAAACTACGGGGCATGGCTGTGTTGAAACAGAACACTTGACCAGAGAGCAACAAGCAAATGAAATGCTTCTCATGGGATTGCGTCTTTGCGAAGGTTTGAATCTCACACGTTATACAACCTTAAACCCCAAGGGTTTACCAATGGAAAAGCTTATCGATTTACAACAACAAGGGCTAGTAGAAATGCTAGGAAACCAGCGCTTAAAAGCGACAAACAAAGGGCGTATCCTTCTTAATCACATTATCAACCAATTGGCAAACTAAAATTCTTATGAATTTGAGCTGCCTTCCCGTCAATTGCTATATAATATTCACGGTTTTTAATTTGTGGTAAAAAAATGTTTTAAAAAATAATCGCTTCTTTGTTTACGCAAAAAAATCAACAATGAAACGCTCATAAATAACGGTGAGAATTTCCAGTGCATCAAGAGTTACACACTCATCCACCATATGCATTGTTTGTCCCGGTAAACCAAATTCAACCACTGGGCAATAATCTTTGA
This sequence comes from Bartonella birtlesii IBS 325, assembly GCF_000273375.1. Classification (NCBI taxonomy): domain Bacteria; kingdom Pseudomonadati; phylum Pseudomonadota; class Alphaproteobacteria; order Hyphomicrobiales; family Bartonellaceae; genus Bartonella; species Bartonella birtlesii. The sequence goes on along the minus strand of NZ_CM001557.1, from coordinate 535,137 downwards.
TAAATCGCGCATCTGAAGTTCCCCCTGAAGTTGAACATTCTGGTATACTCCCTGTTACGCTTCTAATAGCATTTGATAAAAGCTTAACGAGTTTATCATTTTTTGTCAAAAAAACATCTCCCAAACTTGGAATCCATTCCAGCTGATAGGAGGGGTATTGATCAGATTTGTTTTTTGGTTGTATTGAAGCAAGACGTTTTTCAATTTCTGCCATAAGCGTTTCTTTTGTCCAAAGATCGTTGTAGCGTATATTAAAATGGACAATTGTCTGTGCTGGAATAACATTTAATGCAGAATTACCCGTGTCAATGGTTGTTAATTCCAAATTACTTGGTTGAAAATTCTCTGTCCCTTGATCTAAAGCTGTTTGCGTCAAGGCTTGAATAAGTTTACCAGCTAAAGGCAGTGGGTTGGCTGCCCGCTCAGGAAAAGCAACATGCCCTTGGCACCCTTTAACGGTAATGACACCAGAAATTGATCCTCGGCGTCCAATCTTGATCACATCTCCAACAACTTTTACGCTTGTAGGTTCACCCACAATAGCTGCAGCCCATTTTTCACCTTTTTGTTCAGCCCATTTGAGAAGTTTGACTGTACCGTTAACAGCAGGACCTTCTTCGTCACCAGTAATCAAAAGGCTTACCATTCCTTTAATGGAGCGTTTTTCAAAAACTCGAGCAAGTGCTGCAACAAAACAAGCAATACCGCCCTTCATATCAACAGCGCCTCGTCCGTATAATTTCCCCTGATCTATAATAGCTTCAAAAGGAGGATAGGTCCAGTACTCTAATGGCCCTGGTGGCACAACATCCGTATGACCTGCAAACATAAGATGCGGCCCCTCTTCACCCATTTTGGCATAAAGATTTTCAACATCTTCCGTATTTTTATCGGAAAAAATAGGACGTTCAACACAAAAGCCCATTCTTTTTAAAAATTGTTCCAAAGTTGATAAGACACCCGCTTCATGCGGTGTAACAGAAGGGCAACGAATAAGCGCCTGTAATATCTGGAGTGGATCTGTAAGTACAGGCATAAGTGCTCTTTCAATCTGAATTTTAAGAATGCATAGAGATTATTAAGCTAAATTACAAAAAAGATAAAGTAAAAACATTGAAGACACTCAGCAAACCAAGCAGGGGAAGACAATATTGCTGAGGCTTCAATGAAATGCTCATCATGCGATGAGATATCTATACAATGAAATGCTTAGTAAAAAGTTCCGCTGAATATTATCTTTTTCAAATTTCTTTTTATACTCCCAACTTAGAGGAATGAAAATTGATTGCTTGCAGCTTATAACCATTTTCTTTTAGCCAAGTACGATATGTTTTACTGTTTGGGCAAAGTCTTTCACAAAGGTCCCAAAATTTTGGTCCGTGATTCATTTCAATAAGATGAGCAACCTCATGTGCAACAACATACTCAACAACTTCTTTTGGTGCCATTATAAGACGCCACGAGAAAGAGAGGTTTCCTCTTATTGAACAAGAACCCCAACGACTTTTCGTATCTTTATAACAAATTGACTTTACTTTACGCTCTACTTTATGTGCATAATGTCCCACTAATGGCGTTATAATGAGCGCGGCTTGTTTTTTTAACATATCAGCAACACGTCTTGGCAAATATTCTAATTGACCATAAACAATAATTTGAGGCTCTTGTCCCATATTCCCTGTAACGATTTCTGTTATCCCACGTCCCCTTTCATGCCTTATAGTATGTGCAACACCTAATATAGGAATCGTTGTTCCTTCTTTGAGATAAAAATTTTCATGAAAAATGTGTACGCGAGAAAGACGCGCCTCAATCCAAGATCGACGTTTTTCAATAAAATCTTGAATCAAACAAGAGCTTATTGCTGGCGGAGCTGTTACACAAATTTTCTGACCATTTGCATCAATCCGTAATGTAAGACGACGCGCATGCTTATGTTCGCGTACTCGTAGAGGTATCATGCGATTAGAGAAAATAAAATGTTCATAAACGGTCATATATTATGTCTTTATTATCAGTAAATATGCTCCTTATCCTGCATCAATTTGGTCTATTAATGACCTCAATACTGTCTCAAGGCGCTCTAAATCTTGTGGACGCGAAAAACGGTGATCGGCATCACGGACAAGTGTCAATGTCACATCATGTAAAGGCAAATGATTAAGTAAAGTTAATGTATGCTGATAGGGTATCTTGTCGTCTTCCATCCCTTGTAGAATGTGAATCGGACAGCCAACATCAAGGCACCCTCTCATAACACAATTGTCTCGTCCATCTTCAATTAACGCTTTTGTAAAGGGCATTGGCTCCTCATCATCATTATCCGCAGGTCGTTCAATATATCCCTTTTCTTCTAAAATTTTCCATTCCTCTGGCCCTAACTCTGGTTCTACTAAAGTTTGTGTAAAATCAGGAGCCGGTGCAATCAATACCATGCCAGCCAGCTTTTTGTTTTTCTGTGCTAGCATCATAGAAAGTCTTAATGCAATCCATCCCCCCATAGAGGAACCAATCAAAATTTGTGGTCCTTCACAATAGGTTTCAAAAATCGCTAAACTTTCGTTCACCCAACGCGAAATCGTACCTTGAAAAAAATCACCCCCCGATTCTCCATGACCAGAATAATCAAAACGCAAACAAGACAAATCACTCTTTTGAGCAAACTGATCAATCAACATCGCTTTGCTCCCCAACATATCGGATTGATAGCCAGAAAGCCAAACTAAACCAGGAGAATCATGGCCTTTGCGGTAGCGTACTGCAAGAGAAGTGCCTTCAAATGAAAAAAATTCGCAAGAAATATTTTGATCCATGATTTTTCTCCTTTATAAAACATTCTCATTAATAAAGGAAAAACTCCTATCCTCAAAATCATAAATCAAATATCAAAAAATCACGAATTTTAGTTGTTTTTCTGTGTATAATTGTATATCAAATAGTATTGTAGATGAATCAAAATTAAGGAGCATAAACCATTCGCAAACCGTTTAAAATAACACCTACCCAGAAAGACGGACCACGTTCAAATCAAGACATTCGGGTTTCTCGTGTTCAACTTATTAATGATGAAGGACAACATCAGGGGGTTGTTGCAATACAAGAAGCGCTTGCTATGGCTGCAGAAGCTGGGCTGGACTTGGTTGAAATTGTACCAAATGCTGAGCCTCCCGTGTGTAAAATTATTGATTTGGGTAAATTAAAATATCAGACCCAAAAAAAAGCAGCTGAGACACGTAAAAAACAAAAAAATATTGAAATTAAAGAAATTAAGATGCGTCCAAATGTGGATGTTCATGATTATGGCGTAAAGCTCAAGGCTATTCATCGCTTCATTAATAATGGTGATAAAGTGAAGATCACTTTGCGTTTTCGTGGTCGTGAAATGGCTCATCAAGATCTTGGATTAAAACTTCTTCAGCGGGTTAAAGAAGATACAAGTGAAATCGCTAAAATCGAATCTGAACCAAAACTTGAAGGCCGTCAAATGATGATGGTAATAGCAGCTAAGTGATTTTTTGTTGAAATTGTATATAGAATATCTAAAGTTGCAAATATAGCACGTTGTATAAGCATCACAGGGTTTTGTTGTGGTGCTTTTCAATTTTATAGTGAATGTGATTAACCTTTTGACTTCAAAAGAATATTTTCTCGAAAAAATTGAATAGCTTGAAGTTAGAATGCTTCGAGCTTGCATAAAATAATGATAAAATATAAAAACCTTTCATGATAAGAAAACAAATTTCTGCTTTTGATAAACATCTCATTATTCGTCTTTTACGAGAAAATTTTCATAAACATGCACGTTGGTATGGTGCTGCTATTTTTTCAATGATTATTATTTCTTGTACAACTGCTGCCAGTGCATGGATTATGCGTGATGTTGTCAATTATATCATTGATGGACAGAATTTTACCATGATTGCTTTGATTTCTAGCATCATCGCTTTCATTTTTATTCTCAAAGGAATCGCTACTTTTGCTCAAACTTACTTTTTAAGCAAAGCAGGCAACAGTATCGTGGCTGAACAACAGCGTAAAATTTATTCGCGCCTTATGGAACAGGGAGTCTCTTTTTATCATAATAATACTTCATCTGATCTTCTTGTCCGTGTGACCCATAATGCTACAGCAGTACGTAATATCATTGATACAATTATTACAACTTTTGTGCGTGATTTACTTTCCGTTAGTGGCTTATTGTTGGTCATGTTTATTCAAAATTTTACTTTAATTGCCATTACTTTAATAATAGGACCACTCGCTTTTTTAGGAGTCCGAATGGCTTTAAAACGTGTTCGCAGTCTTGTTGAAAAAGAACTCCTTTCGCTTGGTGAAATTATCAAAATTATACAAGAAAGTTCCACTGGTATTCGGGTTATCAAAGCTTTTTCATTAGAAGATCTCATGAAAAAACGTATGAACAGTGCCATTAATAATGTCGAAAAACAAGCCAACACTATTGCAACACTTCAAGCCATTACAAATCCGATTATGGAAACACTCGCTGGTCTTGCTATTGCGGGTATTATCTGTTTTTCTGGTTATCTTGCAACCAAACGTGCAGGCGTTCAAGGGGAATTTATGTCCTTTATTGTCGCATTGCTTCTCGCTTATGAACCTGCAAAAAGGCTTGCAAATGTACGAGTCAAAATTGAAGCTGGTTTGGTTAATATTCGTACAATGTTTGAGGTACTAGATCATCCTCTTGTGGTTATAGAACATGAAAATGCTAAAGATCTGGATAAAATTCAAGGAAGTATCCGTTTTGAAGATGTTTCTTTTGCATATGCAGATGAGAAAATGGTGTTGAAAAACATCAATCTAGAAATAGAACCTCAAAAAATGACAGCCTTGGTAGGGCCATCGGGTTCAGGAAAATCAACTCTTATTAACCTTATTATGCGCCTTTATGACCCAACAAAGGGACGCATTTTGATTAATGATCAAGATATCCGCTACACAACATTTCGTTCCTTGAGAAAGCTGATGGCTTATGTAGGGCAGGATACTTTTCTTTTTCAGGGAACCATTAAATATAATATCGGGCTTGGCAGAGAAGGTGCTAGTGACAATGATATTATTGAAGCAGCAAAAGCAGCCAATTCTCATGATTTTATTATGGAACTGCCAAATGGCTATGATACACAAATTGGTGATAATGGTTGTAATCTTTCAGGTGGACAGAAACAACGACTTGCTATCGCTAGAGCAATGCTTCATGATAGTGAAATTCTCATTCTTGATGAAGCAACAAGCGCATTAGATTCGCATACAGAAGCACAAATTAATGAAGCGCTTCATCACCTCACCAAAGGACGTACAACTATCATCATTGCTCATCGCCTTTCAACGATTGCTCGCGCTGATAAAATTATTGTTATAAAAAATGGTCAATTAATTGAACAAGGTAGCCCAAGAGAGTTGCTGACGAAGGAAAATGGTTTTTACAAAAAACTTCATAATATCCAATTCAAAAAACAGAAATTCTAATCTTTAAGCCTTAAATAAAGTAAAAAGAGGATGATTTCTCTTTACAAAAAAGTCAGAGACACCATGGGAAAGTATTCTATTTAAGTACAGCCATGAAAAAAATAGGGAAAAAACTTATCATAAAACTTCGTGCTGTAAGAAATATTTTGAAGCAATTTGTACATTTTGTTTTCACATTTGGGAGGGAAAATGATATTATTTAAGTACCTTAGCTTCTTAAAATGTTTTAAAATACTCATATGATTACTGGTCAAAATATTGACTTATAATAATAATCTATCATTTGCAATTTTAATGAGAGATTCAAATACTGCAAAATTCTCTCATTGAAGCCTTCTTTTGAAAAATTAAAAAATCATTTAAGAAAAGAGTAAAAATGAACTTTTTCAATGCAAAAGCCATAACAACATTGAGATATAGAAAATAAAATTATGATGCCGTGTTGTATTTCCATAAGCGTAAAAAATACTCACGCCTAATAAATTTTACATTTGTTTATGGATAATTCTGGTGAGATAGATTTGGGAATAACAGGAAGTGTAAAATGAGTATATGAATGAAAAGTACAATGATATGTTATTTTTCATAAAGAATGTGATCCTTATTAAAGCAATACGGTCAATAAAAAAACCGAAATATTCCAAGTATAGCTGCTTCTGTTATGGAATTCTTAGTCTATATTTCAATCTTTCTTTGAACGAGAGAGTTAAGTATATAAAATTTAAGCAATTGAAATTTGAAAATTTTAATTTTTAATAATCTCTTTCATAAAATATACCAACACTAGAATTTTTTTCATTTCCTATAGCGCCTTTAGCCTTGAGATTGCGCGAAATATCTAAATTAATTGTTCCTTTTGTCTTGCCGTCCGATCCTGCTTCAAAACCTAAATAAACATTGTTGTGTATATAGCGTCCAATACGTAAGCCGGTATTCCCCTTTTCATCAACAATAACATCAAGATCATCAAGACCAATTTTAGCCCGTAGGGTGTTTAATAAAGATGTATTAGAAGCACCTGCAAGATCAGCTGCGGCTGCCGCAAGCTGGGCAATCTGAAATGGTGATAGTTCACTAAGAGAACGATTAAAAATCAAACGTGCTAAAATCTCATCTTGCGGTAAATTCGGTTGTGAAGAAAAATTAATGCTAAGATCATCAATCGTTCCACTTACAGTAACAGTGACGCGAATATCACCACTATTCTTATTTGACACAAAATAAACCGTGGGATTAAGATTACCGCTAAAACTTGCTTGCCCTTGATCAAAATTAAAACGCTGTGAGAGAATATCAAAACGTCCCCGAATCATCTGAAATTCTCCAACTGGATGTACATCATGTAATGGGCCCGCTATATTAATACGTCCTCCCAACTCAGCATCTAACCCTCGTCCACGTACGAAAAACTGATTGTGCGCCGTAATACGCATATTTGACAATACAACAGATGAAGATTCTTGAGAGATACCACGACTCGTGTTGGTATCTTTAACATCAGCACGTTCAAGTGTTTTCTGAATCGATTTTGTTAAATTCTTATTTTTAATATCAAGAAATTTTGCATTGCGAAAATGATCGGGAACAAAAATCTCAGCCTTTTCAACGGTGATATCACCACCAATAACAAGATTATCTAAAAAGTGACCCGTCATTGTCATCTTTCCTGATAATGTTGCAAGAATCATAGAACCATCATTATAATTAGCACGGTCAAGATAAAATACTAAATCTGGCTGAAGATCATTGGAGATACGGCCAGAAACGGAAACTCTCCCCCCTTCAGACGAAGAAGCTGAAGCTTTCTCTATAAGAATATAATCGCCGTCTAATTTGCCTTCAAGTGTTATATTATTCAATCCTAAATTTGTCTTTGAATCAAAAAAGCTACCGTTGGATATAGATAAATTTCCTATCAATTGCGGCTTACTTAATTTACCATTAAGGGTGGCATCAATTTTAGCCATACCCATCACATGCGCACCACGCTTTGCTAATAAGAGATCAACAAAACCAAGAGGCATGGTGCCCTGAACATTCAATTTTGCCCCTGAATCATGTAAAGGAACAGAGCCATTTATGGAAAGATCTAACCCTTTGTCTCCTGTTGCTACCATTTTTTCAATATGAAAATTTGATTTTCTATAAGAACCACGCGTATTCATATTGAATAACATCGGTCCTTTATGGCTCATAACAGTTAAGTTTTGACTAGAAAGCTCAAAATGAGCAGAGGGATCTTTCATTGTCCCCTCAATATCGACTTTGCCTACAATCGTTCCTCCAAGGGCTTGCCCTTCAATAAAACTATTAATAAAACGTGCAGGAAAATCTTGCAAATTAACATGGAGAGCAAGCTTGTTTTTATCTAAAGGCATATGCCCCTGTACTTGTGCTCTTACCCCTTCTCCTGTTAAATTTGCGTTTAAAGTAAGAGATTGATCTACCGTTTTACCTGTAGCAGTAAGCACAAATGGCATTATTTCTTTGTTTTGCAGTGCAATGGTTGTCAGCCCCTCACCTTTTATATCATAGGTAACATTAGGCCTTTCTAAATTACCACGAATCATGATTTGCCCTGTTACAGTACCGGCTGCTCCAAGATCAGATTTCCAAAGATTAACCAACGCAGCAGGAAATGCCTTCATTGTAAGGTTTAAATTAAGGCCATCGTGAATATTTCCCGCGAAGATAACTTGACCTCCGTTAATGGCAACTCCTAATCCATTTACTGTCATTCCCTTTTTGTCAAAAATAATCGTAGCTGCTTTAGGCAATGTCGCATGAAAATTGTGTTGTTTAATATCTATGGTTTCAATCTGCACTTCTCGCTTTATACCCTCTGGAAGCTCCAGCGCAGTCATGCGGCCAGAAAGCTGTGCATTTGTATTATTAGGTAATACCGCTTGAACCGTAAAAACCGTTTGTTCACCCTTACCATTGGCTTTAGCATTTAAACGGTTAATTATCATTAAAGGCGTTTGAATATGCTCTGCATTAATAAAACCTTCAAACTGTATCATGCCAAAAGAGTTAAAGATATCTCCTTTAATTCCCAACTTTTTAATCTTATTGTTTGCAAAACTTAAACGGTCAACATGTGCTTTTAAACTAGCTTTTTGTCTGCCATTTTGTTCATCAAAAACAAAATCTCCTTTTACGTTTCCACTTCCTTCTTGCAAAAATAATGCAGAAAGTTCTGAAATATCATCAGCATCAATATGCAAAGCACCTTTAACAAAACCTTCCGTTTGAAAAAGATTACCGGTTATTTTTGCATTTCCGCCTTTTATATCGATATTTTCAAGTTTGCGAATCTTATCAGAATCCTCAAAAGAAGCAGATAAATACAAAGGCTTCTTAGCAAGAGTCCCTTCCCCCTTTACAAAGCCCGTTATAGAAGTAACTGGAGATGTATTATCCATCAGTGTTTTCATTATAAGGGTTGTGTTTTGTAGCTTCTTTCCTGTTAAAACTGCTTCAGCAACATGAAGGCGTGTGTTAAGGTTTATAAGGCTATTATGTCCCCTAGCTGTACTTTGGATCGTAAGGGCACCTTTTATTCTGGGATCTAATCTAGAAAGATCAGATATTTGGGCATAGAAATCCATTTTAGCGCTCTCATTTGAAAAATACCCATCAGCCTTTATATTTGCATATTGGCTTTTTAAATTCAAACGATGCAGAATTAAACCCGTTGTATTATAAGCAGCACCACCTGAAAACGTAAAATTTCCTTTGAAAAAACGATCAAAAGGGTTCATGCCTATTTTCATATCATCAACTGTTCCTGATAATTGAAGATCGAAAACACCACTCATTAAACCAATTGTTCCTTTGGCTGTAATATCTGCACTACCAGAGAATGGTTGTTTACTCAAGCGGCTAAAAGGAGCAAGTGTTTGTGTTTTAAAACCAAGATCGCCCTTAAAAATAAAGTGTTCCATTTTTCCTTTTAACCAAGCAGAAAAACCTTGTCCCGTAATACTGAAATCATGAATCAAAACTGGTTTTTTAGAAAAAATATCCGTATCTAGGTGCACATGAACTGTTTGGCTTAAATTTTCTGCCAAAGTATTTTTACGTCTTTCAACTCCTTTAAGTATTCCCTTAACCTGAATACCAACATGACGAGAAGCTGCATTATCAAGATTTTCGCTTACGCCCCCCATATCAAAAATCGCATCACGAATATAAATATTTTCATCTCTCACATGATGAATAACAAGTCGTCCATTCCAAGATTGTTTCCCTTCACGACCATAATCAATGTTTAAAGCGAGATTATCCACATGTATTGGCGCTTCTGATAAGGAATGCGTGACTCCATTTTCTTTATCAAAAGCCATTTTTCCATCAACAAAAAGCCGTCGCAAAAATCCATTTGCTGTTATTTCAGCATTGGCTACAACGTTCATCGTTTCACTCTGAAGTACCATATGATCAAGATGTGTTACACCTTCTTTTGTCACCCTTGCCTCTGCTTTTAACGTTACATCAGATTGGAAAAGATTACGATATTGAGAAGGCATTAAAGGACCAAATGTACCAACCAGCTTTGTAGAAAGACTATGTCCTTCTGCAAAGTTTGCAAAAACAATATTACCATTTAAAACAGCATGGTGATCAATTTCCGAATAAAGTTTGACAATCAAATCATCAAAAGTGCCATCTCCTTTAATAGTGAGACTTAATGCTGGACGCTTTTCAAGTTTAAAAATATTTACCAAAATGCCATTTTGCGGTTCATCAGCAGAAATATCAATTTTAGCTGTACGGTTATTATCAGATATTTTCGTTAAAACAGAAAAAGATCCCTGCGCATCTAAACGGTGAGCTGCTATATCAATATTAAAGTCACCATTTGCTAAGGTTAAATTCCCTTTTAAGGACATATCAGTCGAAAAACCAAAAAGAGCTTTCTCAAACGCCACATGTTGCGCTGTAAGCGTGTTGATAGAAATGGCAAATGGTAATTTGGGTAAAGAAATTTTTCCTGCCTTAAGGAAAGAAATAAGAGAAAAACCGCCTTGTGGTTTGCGTAAAAACGTAATCTGTTCTACAGAAAGCTGGTTAATACTCATGCGCCCTCTTAACAATGCGAGGCGATTCCAATCCATTTTGGCATTGATAATTTTCAACCAAATACCTTTTTTATCACTCACCGTAATGGTATCAATTGACATTTGAGAAGACAGTACCCCTTGCACATTATGTAAACGCACTTGGCGATTAGGTGTTGAAAGTCCACGTTCAATAAGAGAGATAAACCATGAATGATCATCCTTTTGCGTTTGACTAGAAAGTGAATTGGCTTCTCGTACAAAAACAAAAGCACTTAGCAAAAAACAGGAAAATCCAAACAAAACAATCCCTAAACGCATAGTTTTTTTCATTAAAACGCTTGTCCTATACCTACGTAAAAACCAATGCGAGGATCACCTTTCTCTCGCTTAAGAGGAAAAGCTAAATCAACGCGTAAAGGCCCAACACCTGTCATATAGCGACCTCCAAACCCTGCTCCCCATTTCATTTTTTGAGAAAAATCAAAACGCGTCTTCTCCCCTACAAAACCTCCATCGACAAAACTGACAAGCCCTATCTTATCATTTAAAGACAAACGTAACTCTGCTGATCCTTCGACAAGCGTTCGTCCACCAATAACAGTATCATGTTTTGTTTTGATGCCAATATTGCGGTAAGCGTAACCACGAACAGACCCACCACCACCAGCAAAAAAAAGCGTATCAGAAGGAAGTTGTGCTGTATTATTACCAATAATTGTACCAAGCTTTGCTCGTGCAGCAAAAACAAAACGATCCTTTTCATCCAATGCCCAATAAGAACGACCTTCTACAGTCATTTTTGTCACTAAATTGCTCAAGCGCATTTCATAAAAAGGTTCAACAATTACTTCACCATACAAACCTTTTGTCGCATTAAACTTATTATTACGACTATCGTAAATCAAACCACTGGATAAGCCAATTGTTGTAAAATTACGGCTTCCAAAATGGATATCGCGTGAATAGCCATTAGAAACTTCTATAGCAATCTGCCCCGATAGATGACCATTAAAGATATGCGTTACACCAAACTTCCCTTTGATAGCTTTTATTGTATAGTTTTCTAGGACATCTTGCTGCATTTTTAATTCTGTCCTAAAGTCTGTATCAGGGGTCAGTATGCCAGGCTTTATAAATGTGGCACCAAGAAGGTAATCAAAATTTTTCAGATTATACGATTTTTCTTTGTTGCTGCCAATACCACTGATTTTTGTTTCAATCTTAAGGTTCTCCGCATGGCCCAAAAGGTTATTATGCATCCAATAAGCTTCAAAACCGGCACCATCTAATGTTGAATAACTACCACCTGCACCAAAACGGCGAGGTTTGCGTTCTTCTACAACAAGCGTAAGCGGTAAACTGCCATCAGGGTTAATCGTATCTGCCTCATATATATTCACAGCACGAAAAACATTAAGCCGTGCAAGTCTTTCATTTGCTTTGTTTAGCGCATAAGAATCATATTTTTGACCTACCTTTAATCCTGTCATCCAAGCAATGTAATCTGAATCTACGCGCGGTTTCTTACTAACATTACGCACAGTTAAGGGACCGTAATAAGTTACTTGTCCAGGTTCCACTACAATCTGCGCATCAATAAGACGTGCTGCATGATCAGCAACAACCTCACTCTTTATAACTTTAGCTTTAGCATATCCTTGTCGACGCCATCCTTCAACCGCCCATCTTTCTGCTTTTAAAATGGTTTCAGATTTGGCAACGGTCCCAATCTTATAATTTAATTTCTCAATTGTTGGCATTCTATTGGTTTTATATTTTACGAATGGAGCAACTTTATTGATACCCGCAATACTAAAAACATATTGTGGACCGGCGTCTATGGTAATAACAATTTTGGATTGTGCTGGCAACTGTGTTACAGGACTTAAATCAGCAGCTTCTAAACCATTAATCTTGATACTAATAACACCGCCATAGCGGCCATCAGCATAAAGAGCAGAAAGAATGGCCCGATAATCTGAACGGGCTTTCGCTAACAAACCAGAAGAACTAAATGCTTTATCTTTATCCGCAACAAGAGAAGAAACAGATTTGACTATTTTAATACCTTCTGAGGGTGCTCCTAATGGTGTAACTATATCAACTTTATAAAATTTCTCTGTACCACTGATATGATGTGAAAAGGAACTTGTATTCTTTTGAGAGAAAAAAGGAATGCCAAATAACTCAAATGCCGCAAGTGGCTGAGGAAAAATACAAAAAAAGCACAAGCTTATACATACATTGCGTATGGTTCCTGATTTAAAAAAACTCCCGTCTGGTATACCATCAAATCAGATACCTTCAATAGATTTTACATCACTTTGTACTATAAATAACATCAAACAAGAAAGATAAATATGCCTACTCTGGCTATTTTACATGTTTGATCACATAAAATAACAGTTTTGTTTGCAATGCATAACATTGCCCTCCCCTTGAACATTTTAAAATCTCGCACTGTTTTGTAACAAAATAGTCACGCTCCTTTTTTCCTACCATATTCATCTAACTCATTATAAATGTTTTATTTAGCCGCATATAATTATGGTTAAATTTATGCAAATGCCCCTTCATAAGAGCACTACAAAATCTGCGCATGTATATAGATCTCCCTCTCTAAAAAACCATATAGATATTTCTTGATTTTTATGTGCAAATATGATTGTCTTTTTCGAATTAAAAAGGGGGGGAATAACCAATGATCGCGCGTGTCACAACTGTTGCTTTTCGCGGTCTAGAAGCAGTACCTGTTGATGTACAGGTTATGATTTCCTCTGGTAAAATAGGAATGGCTATTGTTGGATTGGCAGATAAAGCAATCGCAGAAAGCCGTGAGCGTGTGCAAGCAGCTTTTCATGCTTGTGGGCTTTCTATGCCGAACAAACGCGTTACTATTAATCTTGCACCAGCTGATCTGCCTAAAGAGGGATCACATTATGATTTGCCCATCGCCGTAGGCTTAATGCTTGTTATGGGAATTCTTCCTCCAGAAGTTGCACAAGATTACGTCATTCTAGGTGAATTGTCACTCGATGGTTCACTCACTGCTGTCAATGGAGTTTTACCAGCTGCAATGACAGCTTTATCACTCGATAAAGGACTCATTTGTCCCTCTCAATGTGGACCTGAAGCAGCATGGGCAAATGCAGAGATGAATATTCTTGCTCCCGAAACTCTTCTCACCATGGTCAATCATTTTAAGGGAACCCAAATTCAAAAACGTCCACAACCGCGCCAATATACGATCCAAACTGAATTGCCAGATCTTTGCGAAATTAAAGGACAAAAAACCGCTAAACGTGCATTAGAAGTTTGTGCTGCTGGACGGCATAACTTATTGTTTGTCGGTCCTCCTGGCGCAGGAAAATCTATGTTAGCACAACGCTTACCTTCTATTTTACCGCCCCTTGATAGCCGGGAGCTTTTGGACGTCTCTCTGATAGCTTCTATTACAGGAGAAACAATCCATAATACTCTTTCACTCCACTGCCCTTTTCGCGCTCCCCATCATTCTGCTTCTATGGCCGCAATGATCGGTGGTGGACTTAAAGGACGACCTGGAGAAGTTTCACTTGCACATAATGGCATTCTCTTTCTTGATGAATTACCTGAATTTTCTCCACAAGTTCTCGATTCCCTTCGTCAACCTTTAGAGAGTGGAGAATGTGTTATTGCTCGGGCTAATCACCATATCAGCTATCCCGCACATTTCCAATTCATTGCTGCCATGAACCCTTGTCGATGTGGTATGGCTGGCGAAAAAAACCATGTTTGTGCTAAAGGAATACGTTGTCAAATCGATTATCAGTCCCGTATTTCTGGTCCTCTGCTCGATAGAATTGATTTACGGATTGATGTCCCTGCGCTAACAGCTATGGACCTTATGCAACCAGAACAATCAGAAAAAAGCTGCAATGTTGCAAAACGCGTTGCACGTTGTCGTGCTATTCAAGTCAAACGTTTTACAACATTGGGTCTTGACCATATCCGCACCAACGGTGACTGTCCTGCCAAAATTATCGAAAAAATTGCCATACCTGATAAAAATGCCGCTAAACTTTTACGGGATGTGAGTGAAAAGATGCACCTTTCTGCACGCGCCTATCATCGTATTCTCAAAGTTGCACGCACCATTGCTGATCTCGATGAAGCAGACCATCTTGCACGCCATCATCTTGCAGAAGCTATTTCTTATCGGTTGGGTACTGAAAGGTTAACTGCTCTTTCTTAAAGAAAATATTTATCAATAAAAACTAATCGGAAAATAACGTAAATAAAGTTCTGTAAGCTTACCATCATCTTCTAAAGCTTTGAGAGCATAATTGAGTATAGCAACCAATTTATCGTTCTTTTTTGCAACAGCAAGCTGCATTCCTGGACCTAATAACTGTGGAGCCGTATATGCTCCTCCAACAAAATGGCAACAATTGGCGGATTTTGGATCATTTAACCATAAAGATAAAGCAAATCCATCATCAAAAATAACATCAATTTTGTGATTCTGTAACGCTTTATAGAGCTCTTCCCTATTTTTAAACCCTTGATATTTTGCTTCCGGAAAATAACTACGAAACAGCTTCTCATGAACAGTTTTAAACAAAACGCCACTTTTTAAATGTATTAGTTTATTGCTTATTGAGTCGTCCATATTTACAAATTGGGAGGCAATAAATTGAGACGCAACAAATCGCGCTGGAAAACGTAAATACGACCTTGTAAAAACAAGATCTTGATAAGTTTTAATTGTTTCTTTTAAACCTGCAATAATGACTTCTGCATCACCATTCTTAACATGATCTACCAGCTCTTCCCAAGGAACAACTTCTACCTCACAGAGTTTTTCAAGATTTAGCTTTGAGCAAATAGCACGCAATAAGTCGATATGATAGCCTGCAAGCTTTCCTGTTTTGTCAAAGAAATTAAAGGGGGGAAAATCAAAAGTTGTTACAAAACGTAAACGGATTATGTCTGCTGTATCAGGCTGCATAAAATGCTCATGCGAAGCGAAAAATGAAGGAAGTTTTTCAACCATTTCAGCTTCTGCAAACGAGAAAAACAAAAATCCCCACACTGCAAATAAAATTCTAATAAAAGCATTGAATCTCTTTATCGATTTTTTTACTTTCAAAATCTTCACCCCCCTCCATTTTCAAAGTTAAAAGATAACTCTGCTCAACCATCATATTTAATGCATTGAACTGAAAAATCCGCTCCAATAAATTAAAATTTTCACTGAGATACTTCATGAGAGATCTTTTGACGCTTTAACCTTTTTATCCACATACAGCCTCTTTTGACATGCAAGAAATTTATTATTATCAATCAATGCATGCAAATTTTCCGTTCATGTTTTGTGGTATTCTCCAATATTTCACTGCAACCCTCTGCCTGCTAACAACATGAAGCAAAAATACCTCATTCTTTGCATCATAGTAAAATACAGGTAACGATCTCCTACAAATATTAATGCTCTATGGAGTGAATTTTGACAGATCAATTGCCTATATTTGCTGCATGTAAAATTTTCTGCATGTAACAACATTGTGTGCAAAATTCATTCTCTCTAATTATCTACTAACAGATGTTGAATATAAATCTGATATACGATAAATGTTTAGTATGGTTATTCCGTAAATAACTGATCAAAATATTAAGCTTTAAAAAAGCTTTTGGGGTATCGCAAATTGAATACAGAAGTGGATTATCTTATGAGTGATGAAATAACTTCACCGATCTCTAGAAATGACTACGATGCCGCTTCTATCAAAGTTCTCAAAGGTCTTGATGCTGTACGTAAACGTCCTGGTATGTATATCGGCGATACAGATGATGGTTCAGGCTTGCACCACATGGTCTATGAGGTTGTAGATAATGCTATTGACGAAGCTTTAGCCGGTCATGCTACTCTTGTAAATGTCACGCTCCATGCTGATGGTTCTTGTTCTGTTCGTGATAATGGACGTGGAATTCCAACAGATATCCATCCAACAGAAGGCATTTCAGCAGCTGAAGTTATCATGACGCAGCTTCATGCTGGTGGGAAATTTGATCAAAATTCTTATAAAGTTTCAGGGGGCTTACATGGTGTTGGTGTCTCTGTTGTGAATGCATTATCCGTTTGGCTTAAATTGAAAATCAAACGTAATGGTAAAATTCATGAAATGTCATTTACCCATGGAATTGCCGATTCTCCGCTAAAAATTGTTGGTGATTGCGATAGAGAAAGTGGAACAGAAGTCAGTTTTTTACCAAGCTCTGAAACCTTTACAATGGTTGAATTTGATTTTGAAACGTTGGAACGCCGGTTACGAGAGCTCGCTTTCTTAAATTCTGGCATACATATTCTTCTCGTTGATGAACGCCATGCTGACATTCGATCCGTTGAATTACATTATGAAGGTGGATTAATTGAGTTTGTCAAATATATTGATCAAACAAAAAAAGCGCTCTTAGATACCCCTATTTACATCACCAGTGAAAAAGACGGCATAAGTGTTGATGTTGCTCTATGGTGGAATGATTCCTACCATGAGAAAGTTTTATGTTTTACCAATAATATTCCGCAACGTGATGGTGGAACGCATTTGATAGGTTTCCGGAGCGCTTTGACGCGCCAAATTAATGGTTATGCTGAATCTTCAGGCATTGCAAAAAAAGAAAAAGTTAACTTAACCGGTGATGACTGTCGTGAAGGTCTCACAGCTATTCTTTCTGTCAAAGTTCCTGACCCTAAATTTTCTTCACAGACAAAGGACAAATTGGTTTCTTCTGAAGTACGCCCTGTTGTTGAAAATTTGGTCAATGAAGGTCTTTCAACATGGCTGGAAGAACATCCTAATGAAGCCAAGCTACTCATTAGTAAGGTCGTAGAAGCTGCAACAGCACGTGAGGCAGCACGCAAAGCACGTGAACTCACAAGACGAAAAGGCGCTCTTGATATCACTTCTCTACCGGGAAAACTTGCCGACTGCCAAGAACGTGATCCCGCAAAGTCGGAAATCTTTATCGTTGAGGGAGATTCTGCTGGTGGATCAGCAAAAAGTGGACGTTCTCGTCAAAATCAAGCAATTTTGCCGCTGCGTGGTAAAATCCTTAATGTTGAGCGAGCACGATTTGACCGCATGCTTTCCTCTGATATGATTGGAACACTTATCACCGCCCTTGGTACCTCCATTGGTAAAGATGAATTTTCACCGGATAAATTACGTTATCATAAAATTATTATTATGACAGATGCGGATGTTGATGGTGCCCATATTCGCACCTTGCTGCTCACTTTCTTTTTTAGACAAATGCCCGAGTTGATTGAACGTGGACATCTGTATATTGCGCAACCTCCCCTCTATAAAGTATCGCGTGGCAAATCTTCCCAATATATTAAAAATGAAGCAGCCTTTGAAGAATTTTTAATCGATACTGGGCTAGAAGAAACAGCTCTAGAGCTCTCCACAGGAGAAGTTCGTGCCGGTGCTGATTTATATCAGCTTGCTAAAGATGCTCGTGTATTACGGCAACTTTTAAATGGTCTTCACACCCGTTATGATCGTAATATTGTTGAACAAGCAGCGATTGTTGGAGCTTATAATCCTGAAGCTTTAACAACAGCAGAAAAGGCGCAAAAAACAGCCGATATCATCGCCCAACGCCTTGATTTGATTGCTGATGATATAGAACGCGGTTGGAGTGGTCAGCATACACCAGATGGAAGTTTATGTTTTGAACGTGTTTTACGCGGCGTTAAAGATATTCTTACCCTCGATACAGGACTTATAAATTCAGCTGATGCACGCCAAATTGACCGCATTTCTAAAAATTTCATAGAAATATATAATCCTCCTCCTCTCTTACACCGCAAAGATAAATCAGAGCGTATTTTTGGCCCCATGAGCCTTTTAGAAAGCATTTTTGCAAATGGTAAAAAGGGCATTACGCTCCAACGTTATAAAGGCCTGGGGGAAATGAATGCCGAACAGCTTTGGGAAACAACGCTTGATCCTAATGCGCGCTCTCTTTTACAAGTTAAAATCAACGACGCAACAGATGCGGATTCACTCTTTTCTCGTTTAATGGGTGATGAAGTGGAACCTCGGCGAATTTTTATTCAAGATAATGCCTTAAACGTTGCCAATCTCGATATCTAAAGGTACTCTTTCGTTTCTGGCTATATAAACGTCGTGGTTTTATGCGTTGTTTTTTCGTATTTGAACATTCTCTCTATTTTCATTTACGATAAAAAAATAAGGAAGGTCATGTATATGGCAATTGAAACAGATCGTGTAGGAGCCAAGGGTGGTATGGAGCACTCTTTTGGCTTTACAAGAGTTGATGAAACGCAAAAACAGTTCATGGTTGATGGTGTATTTCACTCTGTTGCCGGAAATTATGATAAGATGAATGATATCTTATCATTAGGGCTGCACCGTGTGTGGAAAAACTCTATGGTTGCATGGCTTTCTCCTCCATCAATTGCCAATTGGAAGGTTCTTGATGTAGCTGGTGGTACTGGTGATATTGCTTTTCGCATTCTTAATGCCTCATGCCAAAAAGCCCATGTTACAGTGCTTGATATTAATGGCTCAATGCTTAGTGTCGGTAAAAAGCGTGCGCAAAAAAATGGTCTTGCTTCTCGAATTGATTTTGTTGAAGCTAATGCTGAACACTTGCCTTTTGAAGACCAAAGTTTTGATGCTTATACTATTGCTTTTGGAATCCGTAATGTGCCCCATATTGATAAAGCCCTTAAAGAAGCTTTTCGTGTTTTAAAACCAGGAGGGCGGTTTTTATGTTTAGAATTTTCAAATGTCGAGATGCCTTTGCTCGACAAAATTTATGATCTTTGGTCTTTCCATGTTGTCCCTAAGCTTGGTAAAATCATTGCAAATGATGGTGATGCTTATCGTTATCTTGTTGAATCTATTCGTAAATTTCCTAAACAAGATGATTTTGCCCATATGATCAATGATGCAGGTTTTTCGCGGGTATTATACCGCAATCTTACTGGTGCTATCGCGGCACTGCATTCAGGTTGGAAAATTTAAAAATGGTGCAAATTTCCACTTACTTTCAATTAATGCGTGCAGGATGGGTTTTAGCGCGTGAAGGTGTTTTGAGTGCTCTGCCCCATGATGATCTTCAAGGATTTCTAGCATTATGTCATCGTATAGCAAGAAGACTAGCACGACGCAAAACGAAAAAGAAACGACGATCTGAAAATATTTCTCATGCTATTAATAAGCTTGGACCCTCTTACATAAAACTTGGTCAATTTCTTGCTACCAGGCCTGATATTGTTGGACGTGATATTGCGGAAGATTTAGTACAGCTACAAGATCGCGTCCAAACATTTTCTTGCTCTGAAGCTATTGCACAAATTGAAAATTCGCTTGGTCGTTCTATTAGTGATTTGTTCGCAAATTTTTATCCACCTATTGCTGCTGCCTCTATTGCCCAAGTTCATCCCGCTGAATATTATGATGAGAATGGCCATAAAAAAAAATGTGCTGTTAAAGTTATTCGTCCCAATATCAGAAGCCGTTTTGCCAAAGACCTTAGAGGATTTTATCTCATTGCTCGTTTACAAGAACGTTATATACCAGCTTCTCGGAGACTGCGCCCTGTTTGTGTGGTTGACACTTTGGCACAAAGCACACGAATTGAGATGGACTTACGGTTAGAAGCAGCTGCCATATCAGAAATGGCTGAAAATATTCAACATGATGTAGGTTTTCGGGTACCAAAAATTAATTGGGAAAGGACAGGACGCAATGCTCTCACAATGGAATGGATTGATGGTATAAGAATATCTGAAATTTCTGCTCTCAAAGAAGCAGGTTTTGATTTGCAAGCACTCGCTATTACACTCATTCAATCTTTTCTTCGTCATACATTGCGTGATGGTTTTTTTCATGCTGATATGCATCCTGGCAATTTATTTGTAGACTCTCAAGGATGTATTGTTGCTGTCGATTTAGGAATTACAGGACGACTTGGCAAAAAAGAACAGCATTTCCTTGCTGAAATCCTTTATGGTTTTATTACCCGTGATTACCACCGAGTAGCACGCGCGCATTTTGAAGCAGGATATGTACCTCCACACCACAATATTGAAAGCTTTGCGCAAGCAAATCGTGCCATTGGTGAACCAATCCACGGGCAATCAGCGCAAAGTATTTCCATGGCTAAATTGCTCACACTATTGTTTGAAGTCACTGAATTGTTTGATATGCAAACACGCCCTGAACTTTTACTTCTCCAAAAAACTATGGTTGTCGTTGAAGGTGTTGCACGCACACTGGACCCTCATTTTAACATGTGGAAAGCCTCTGAACCCATCGTTAGAGAATGGATTGGCAAAAATTTAGGACCGATAGGAATAGCAAAAGACTTTAGTGAAGGAGCACAAGCACTCCTTTCTCTAGCTCGCAAAACACCACAATTGATACAAAATTTCCAACGTATAGAAGAAGACTTTAACCAAATCAGAGAAACAGGATTTAATCTTTCTCCCACCACCCTTAAGAAACTTGCTATTGAACAAAGTCGTACCAACCGTTATGGCCGTTATAGCCTATTCATCATTGCATTTTGTTGTATTTGTTTTACTTTTTATCTTTTTCATCTTTTCTAATTTGCTCGATATGCTAAAAAACATCAATGATGAAATCATCGCAATCATTTTATTTTTTTGAGATATTTTATGGCTAGTCTTACCATTCGCAACCTCTCTTCTGAAATTAAGGAAGCTTTACGTATACGTGCCGCAAAAAATGGCATTTCTATGGAAGAAGAAGTCCACCGCCTTCTAAGCAATCTCACCACTCCAACAATATCCTCTTCTCAAGCGAGTATTATTGAAATGCAATCATTGCAATCAAAGTCTCTGCTTCTCATTATTGGTGGGAGTATTGCTTCCTATAAAGCGCTTGATCTCATTCGTCGTTTACAAGAACGTGGAGCACGCTTAAATATTATTATGACAAAAGCAGCGCAAAAATTTATTACGCCTTTAGCAGCTGAAACGCTCAGCGGTCATACTGTATATAGTGATTTATTTTCACGCGCAGAAGAACATGATATCGGACATATCCGTTTAGCACGTGATGCTGATCTTATTATTTTAGCGCCCGCTACAGCCAATCGCATTGCTAAAATAGCCAATGGCATAGGAGATGATCTAGCTGATTGCGTGCTTTTAGCAGCACGCTGTCCACTCTTAATCGCACCAGCTATGAATCCAGCGATGTGGACACATCCAGCAACCCTTCGCAATATTGCAACATTGCGCACAGATGGCATTCATATTGTTGGACCAGAATTTGGTAAAATGGCTGAATGCGATGAAACGGGATATGGACGTATGAGTGAACCCTTAACCATTGTTGCTGCAGTAGAAGCTCTTCTAGGAGTGCATGAACAGCCACTTTCTGGGCGCCATTTTATTGTGACTTCTGGCCCTACCCATGAACCAATTGATCCCGTGCGTTATCTTGCTAACCGCTCTTCTGGCAAACAAGGACATGCTATTGCAACAGCTCTCACACATTTAGGTGCTAAAGTGACACTTATTTGTGGACCTGTTCATCTTGCTAACCCACCAGCTGTAAAGACTATTCATGTTGAAACAGCACAACAAATGTTACAAGCCGTTCAAACCGCATTGCCTGCTGATGGTGCCATTTTTGTCGCCGCCGTTTGCGATTGGCGTAGCCAAACACAATCTTTACAAAAAATAAAAAAGAGTGCTCATAAAACACCACCATCTTTGCCTATGATCGCAAACCCAGACATTTTAGCAACAATTGGACATGCTGCAAACCGCCCACCACTGGTGATCGGATTCGCTGCAGAGACTTCTGACCTCATTTTTAATGCGCAAAAAAAATGTCTCGAAAAGGGTGCTGATTTCATTCTTGCAAATGATATTTCTCTTCATGCTGATGGCACAAGTGTCATGGGTGCTGATACAAATCAAGTTTATCTCGTTAGTAAAGGAAATATTGAACAATGGCCGCATATGAGTAAGCAGAAAGTAGCAGAAAAATTAGCAAAGGTTATTGTGTCATTTTTCGAATCCTATCCCCCTATTCATCAATAAGGCAAAAGATGCCTTATCCAAATGAAAATACAATTTGAACTGGGAACTGGGAACTGGGAACTGGGAACTGAGAACTGAGAACTGAGAACTGAGAACTGAGAACTGAGAACTGAGAACTGAGAACTGAGAACTGAGAACTGAGAACTGAGAACTGAGAACTGAG
>NZ_CM001557.1:384465-512115 GCF_000273375.1 Bartonella birtlesii IBS 325 | reverse complement strand
GAGAACTGAGAACTGAGAACTGAGAACTGAGAACTGAGAACTGAGAACTGAGAACTGAGAACTGAGAACTGAGAACTGAGAACTGAGAACTGAGAACTGAGAACTGAGAACTGAGAACTGAGAACTGAGAACTGAGAATACTTTAAATAAAAGGCAACACAAAACAAAAATGAAATTTAACTACTAAATATCTTTACGTACAAATTTCATTGAACTTCCCTTTGTACAAACAGTAACCTTCTCTCTGAAAGAAATAAAAATCCTTATACATTTCAGTCTATTTAAACTAGCATTAATGGTATTTAGACTGTTTCATGCCGTTTATACTGTTAGTTCTCTATTAGTTCTACGTCATGTTCTATAATATTTGCCCTTATTCCTGCCTAAAAAAATAAAGATTCTTCATTCTACCAATCTGTAAACAGATTATTTTTTTCAGGTAAATTTTATCTGCTGATTGTTTATGTAATTTACGGCCTAGCTGCTAGGATAAATCCTAATCTGCACATTCTGTTCAATTTCATATTTATATATTTGGTCAGGTGCATAAAAATTGAAAATAAACAGATACAGCATTCTTATTTTTAAAATATATGAATGCACATTATACTACTGTAATAGAGAGAAATATGTTAGCGAACTGTGAATAAAAATACTGTCTCTTTATGACTTATTTTCTTAATCACCAAACTTATAGGATCTATAAATTAAGTGCATATATAACATGCTCTCTGATTTCTCTCTTGTTTTCACTTTTTTCTTATTTACTCAGGTGTTATGATTTTTTCTGCTACTTATTGCGCGTTATAACGTCTTCTGACCACACAATATCGCATTATGATATTGAAAATTTGGGGGATTACCTTTGGTATACTAGCTATTTTATGGCTATGTGTACGCAATTTTATTGCCTATTTTAGGCCTTGGATTGCACATTTTCTTCCTGGATTATCTAGTTGGGCAAGATGGTTAGGATTGAGAATATTTATCATTTTTAATCTTGGTTTAGTTTTACTGATGACTTTTTTAATTGCCCTAATCACCGCTACGACTGGCGGTTTTTTCATCGATGAAGCTGCTGAAATTATTGAAAAAGAGAACTATCCAAATGAGCTTGTTGGACGTACTTTGTCGTTTGTGCGTTTCTTATTCTCTTCTTGAAATTTGTTCTTTTAAGTTTTTTTGGTAATGGAATTGTTTTGATTTTATTTTTCGTACCAGGTATTAATTTGACTGCCTTTTATGTTGTTAACGGCTTCTTGCTTGGGCGTGAATATTTTATATTTGCCGTCTATTTTTTTCGACCAGAACAAGAAGTACACGCTTTTTACACACGCATTATATAACGTTTTTTGGCATATGACATAAAATGCTTTCTTAAAAGACCACGGCACATGCTTGGTAAAAAATAATAACATTTAACTTAAAACCCGATAAAACACACATGTGAAAGAGAATAGAAAATAAGTTGTATGCTTTATTAAGAATTATTTTTATTTGTTTATAAAAGAAACCTCCTGAAAAAAATCTTGCTCTGGTGTTGGCGTTTCGTTAACATAACATTATCATATCCACTCTTTTTACAGACTATTGTAGCTTTAGTGATATTTTATAAATATAAGGTCTTTTTGCTTTAAGGGTGCCAAAATTAATAGCGCATTAAATGTTCGTTTTCATCAAAAGTAAATGTGAAAAAGGAATATTTTTAATGGGAGAAATTGCTATGATATTGATAAAAAATTAAAGATAATAGGGTTGGAGTTATACGTATAGTGCAAAAAATTTAAATAGACTTATTTATTCAACTGGTAAGGTGAATCTGATTATTTAAATTCTCTATTTTTTGAAATCATGTAAAAAATGTATAATATAAAGAGAGGTTGTAAAGATGAACTGGATCACAAATTATGTTCGTCCTAAAATTAACTCTATATTGGGGCGCCGTGAAATTCCAGATAATCTATGGATTAAAGATCCCACCAGTGGTGAAATGGTCTTCCATAAAGATTTGGAAGTGAACCAATATGTGATTCCTACTTCTGGCTATCATATGCGCATCAGCGCTAAAAATCGTCTCATGCATTTTTTTGATGATGGGGTTTATACGCCTCTTGAAAATCCAAAAGTTGTAACAGACCCTTTAAAGTTTCGCGATGAAAAACGCTATATTGACCGGTTAAAAGATTATCGTTCTAAACTTGGTGTTGATGACAATATTTTAAGTGCACGAGGAACCATAGAGGGTTTACCAATTATAGCTACCGTTCAAGACTTCGCCTTTATGGGTGGTTCTCTTGGTATGGCTTCAGGAGAAGCTATCATAAAAGCTTTTGATACAGCCATTGCTGAAAAACGCCCTTTAGTTCTTTTTGCTGCTTCTGGCGGTGCACGCATGCAAGAAGGAACACTTTCATTGATGCAAATGCCTCGTACAACCGTAGCTATCGAAATGATGAAAGAAGCAAAACTCCCCTATATTGTGGTTCTTACCAATCCAACCACCGGTGGTGTTACTGCTTCTTATGCCATGCTTGGTGATATTCACATTGCCGAACCTGGTGCTATGATTGGTTTTGCGGGACCACGTGTTATTCAACAGACCATACGTGAAACCTTACCAGAAGGTTTTCAAAGTAGCGAATATCTGCTCGAACATGGCATGGTTGATATGGTTATATCGCGTTTAGAAATGAAAAAAACCATTGCACGCCTTCTACGCTTGATGATGAAATATCCTGCCACTGTTAACCCTTCCAATCCATCGCCAACAAATTCTCAAGCATCGGTTTCTACAACAAAAGCAGCTTAAGTGCATGGAAAAAAGCCAAGTGCAAAGGATGGTAGATGATTTACTGAAAAACTACCCAAAAAAGTTTGACCTTTCTTTAGAACGTATTCTTCACCTTTTAGAACGTCTTGGCAATCCGCATTTACAGCTTGCGCCTGTTATTCACATTGCTGGCACAAATGGCAAAGGATCTGCTTCAGCGATTTGTCGTGCTCTTTTGGAAAGCGCAGGCTACCGCGTTCATGTCTATAGTTCACCTCATTTGGTGAACTGGAATGAACGTTGTCGGCTAGGTCAAATAGGAGGCGGACAACTTGTCACAGAAAACAAATTGGCTGAAACAATTCATGAAATCATAAAAGTGAATCGTGACAACCCGATCACTGTTTTTGAAATTTTTACAGCGGCTGCCTTTATGTTATTTAGCACACATCCAGCTGATGTAGTAATTCTAGAAGTTGGATTAGGAGGACGTTTTGATGCTACAAATGTGATTCACAAGCCAGCTGTATCCCTTATTATGCCCATTGACTACGATCATGAGACTTTTCTTGGAAACACAATTGCACAAATTGCTTTTCAAAAAGGGGGAATTATCAAACCAGCTGTTCCAGTGGTTATCGGTAAGCAAGATCATGATGAAACCTTTTCACTTTTAACAACCCTTGCGGATAAAAATAAAGCGCCTTATTCCCTGTTTGATCAAGATTATCAAAGCTATACAGAATATGGGCATATGGTTTTCCAAAATAGTCAAGGTCTTATGGATCTTCCACTTCCTAACCTTATTGGAGCTCACCAAATCGCTAATGCCGGAGCCTCTCTTGAAGCAGTTTATCAAGCAGGTTTTCAACTTTCAGAACAGACAATAAATCATGCTTTGCAAAATATTTACTGGCCAGCACGGATGCAACACCTTACCCATGGAAACTTGGTTGATCAGTTGTCTCCTAGTATTGATTTATGGTTAGATGGTGGCCATAATCCTGCTGCGGGGAAAGTTATTGCAGAAGAACTTACCAAGTGGAAACAAAAATCAAACCGTCCTCTCATTATGATTGCTGGTATGCTCAATACTAAAGATGCTGTAGGTTATTTTCATCCTCTAGCAAAACTCGTAGATAAAGTCTATACGATCCCGTTAACTGACAATAACGCTAGTATTTGTCCAATGATTTTAGCTGAGTCCGCACGGAAAGTAGGACTTTTTGCTACCCCACAAGATCATCTGAAAGATGCCTTACATAAAATTAACTCAGAGCATAAAGATGCAATTGTCCTTATTAGTGGTTCCCTTTACCTTGCAGGTGATATTTTACGTGACAACAAAACACCACCATGTTAGGAATTGATTATTCATAGAGTTTTGAGAGATTGACTTTTTTATCATGCAACTTGATTTTGCACTTTATCAACATCCTAAACTTATTACTGTTTTCGGCGGTTCTGGCTTTGTGGGGCGGCACGTCGTTGAAACTTTAACCAAGCGGGGTTATCGTGTTCGCATTGCTGTTCGCTGTCCACACAAAGCTTATTACATGCTCCAAATAGGAGAAGTAGGGCAAACCCAAATGCTTAAAACCGATATCAAGCATCGCGCTTCTGTTGCGCGTGCATTGCTTGGAGCAGATGGCGCAGTGTTTCTTCCCGGTAGCTTAGCGCAAGCAAATCAGTCAAACTTTCAAAAAACACAAATTAATGGTACGCAAAATGTTTCTGAATTAGCAGAAGAAGCCGGTATTCCGCTTATTTATATGTCAACACTTGTCGCCAATCAACATGCTTCATGTCTTTATGCACGCGTCAAATTTGCGGGTGAACAAATCGTTCAAAATAAGCATCCTCAAACGATTATTATGCGCCCATCCGTTATCTTTGGAGCAGAGGATTGTTTCTTTAATACCTTAGCAGACTTATCACGTTTTTTACCAATTATGCCCCTTTTTGGTGGTGGTCAAAGTAAATTACAACCTGTGTATGTAAATGATGTCGCGGAATTTGTTGTGCGTGCCTTAGAAGGAAAAGTTGCCGCTGGAAAAAGTTATGACCTTGGTGGTCCTCAGATTATTACTTTCCAAAATATTCTTAAAAATATACTCAAAATTATTCACCGCAAAAAGGTAACTCTACCCATGCCTCTTTCTGTAGGGCTATTGATAGGAGGTTTTTTTGGAGCTATCGGTAAATTGCCTTTAGTGCCAACACTCGTAACAAAACATCAGATACGTTTCTTACAAATGGATAATATTGTATCTCAAGAAGCTCTTGAAAAAGGATATACTTTAGAAGGTGCAGGCATTACCCCAAGAGCAATGACTGCTCTCTTACCAAGCTATCTCTGGCGTTTTCGTCCACACGGTCAATTTTCTAAAAATTTGCCAGCCTAGCGTAAATTCTCTAAAATGTTAGTTAACTTATTGATTTACAATTATACTTTTAGTGTTAAAGCCTTATGCTTAATTGTTTGATGTTTGAAAAAAGTAAAATATTCTTTATAAATACTCTTAATGCAAAAATAGCTATAATATTAAATGGGGTTAAGTTGTATTTTCATAAGCATAAAGATACGTCCAATAATCTTACATTATATTATTTATGAGCAAGCACTAAGAACTGAAACTCAAAGCAAAATGAAAATGTCTTTTTAACTATGATAAGCTGCACAATGGTACGCTTTTCTTCCTAAAAGGAAATGATTCCATTAAAAAATCTATACAAAACAGTGTAAGGCATTTTGTAATTTTCATTATTAAAAAACAAGATTATTTGAATGGTTTTGAAAACTATAAAGCTTCGGTAAAGGAAAATCTAAAAATTTGTTTTTATCTTGATAGTGCTATATTAAATAAAGCTGTTTTTTATTTCACAAATAAACCAAAGAAAATACATGGAACTTTCACTTTAATCTAGCGTATATACAAAAACCGATATAACTTAAAAATGAAAGATATTGGTAAACTTTGCTTACTTAAGAAAATTTTATAATCCTCTCTATTTTGTAAATTACTATCATTTAATACAGATAGATGCCTATTTGGTGCAAAAATTTATGGAGATTTTTAAGGATTTTTTCCCATAAAGAAATCTTTCTATTGGCTTGCATTTTTTTTAATTTCTCCTACCGTCTTGCAAAAATTGATTTTAAAGGAATAAAGAATGGCAACTCTGAATTATGTTGTCAAAGATATCACACTTGCTGCCTATGGGCGTAAAGAACTTGACATTGCTGAAACTGAAATGCCTGGTTTAATGGCTTGTCGTAAAGAGTTTTCTTCTAGCCAACCTTTGCGCGGAGCACGTATTTCTGGTTCATTGCATATGACCATACAAACAGCTGTTTTGATTGAAACACTACAAGCATTGGGAGCTGATGTACGTTGGAGTTCTAGCAATATTTTTTCTACACAAGACCACGCAGCAGCAGCTATTGCTGCAACTGGTACCCCTGTTTTTGCGGTTAAGGGTGAAACATTGCAAGAATATTGGACTTATATAGATGCCATTTTCCAATGGCCTGACGGAAATCTCTCTAATCTTATTTTAGATGATGGAGCTGATGCTACAAACTATATTTTAATGGGATGTCGTGCAGAAGAAAATAATGATATTCTCTCTCATCCAAAAACAGAAGAAGAAGCGTTTTTTTTCAAACAAATCCAAAAGCGCATGGATACAACACCGGGTTTTTTCACGCAACAGCGTGCAGCAATCAAAGGTGTGAGTGAAGAAACCACAACGGGTGTAAATCGCCTTCATCAATTACAAAAGGAAGGACTTTTGCCTTTTCCTGCTATTAACGTCAATGATAGTGTTACAAAATCAAAATTTGATAATAAATATGGCTGTAAAGAATCACTTGTAGATGGTATTCGGCGCGCAACAGATGTGATGATAGCTGGTAAAACAGCCATTGTCTGTGGTTATGGTGATGTAGGCAAAGGTTCAGCAGCTTCTCTTTCAGGTGCTGGGGCTCGTGTTAAAGTAACAGAAATTGACCCAATCTGTGCTCTTCAAGCAGCAATGGATGGTTATGAAGTGGTTCATTTAGATGATGCCGCTTCCAGTGCCGATATTATCATCACAACAACGGGCAATAAAGATATTGTCCGATTAGACCATATGCGACAAGTTAAAGATATGTGCATCCTTGGAAATATTGGCCATTTTGATAACGAAATCCAAGTAGCAGCCCTTAGAAATTTGCCGTGGACAAATATTAAGCCACAAGTTGATATGATCACCTTTCCTGATGGGAAACGTATCATTTTGCTCTCTGAAGGGCGTTTACTTAACCTTGGTAATGCTACGGGACACCCTTCTTTTGTCATGTCAGCCTCATTTACCAATCAAGTTTTAGCGCAAATTGAACTCTTTACTCGTTCAGAACACTACAAAAATGAAGTGGCTGTTTTGCCCAAACATCTTGATGAAAAAGTTGCGCGCCTTCACCTTGATCGTTTAGGAATAAAATTAACTATTTTATCAGAAGAACAAGCTGCTTATATTGGAGTTACACCTCAAGGGCCTTATAAACCAAATCATTATCGTTACTAAAATGTTTCCTTGGGTTAAAAAAAAGGAAAAAGTGTCGTGTTCAGCTTTGGTGATTATGACTCCAAAGAAAAAGTTCAAAAAGTGATCCGAATCTGCACGCATATCTTTTGTCTTCTTTACCTTTTTTTTCCGACATGCGTTGTTGCACAGTCAGTGGAAACATATTTGCCATTTACCTTTACTTTACCGGATGGTCCATGGCTTCTTGTTGCTCTCTTTGGAGGAATATCTTGTGCCTTATTTCTTACTTGTATAGCTCTTATGAGGCATGCAAAAAAAGCTTCATGGAAACCTCAGCAAACAATTCAAACAAACTCTTATGAGAAACTTAAATATTATGAATGGCTTCTAGAAGAAACAGGGCAATTCCTTCTTATTTGGGAAAACCCGAACGCTTCACCTCGTGTGGTTGGTAATATTGGCGCATTACAAAAAGCAGGAATTGGTCAAAAAGATTTTCAGTATTTTGAGCTCTGGCTTGAAGAACATTCAAGTCGAGAACTTGATTATGCATTAATGCAGTTGCGTTATGAAGCGCATCCTTTTGAACTTTCTATTACCACGACAAATAATATACCGTTACAAGTTACAGGAGTCATTGCAGGAACTGTAGTTATTGCACGCTTTCAAGATATATCAAAACAGCAGAGCGAAAATGCACGTTTACAAAAAGATATCGCCAAAATTCTTATCGAACTTAGAATGCAGCGTAACCTTCTTGACCGTATTCAAGAACCGGTATGGATACGAGATTGTGAAGGAAAAATTTGTTTTGCCAATCGTGCCTTTAAAGAAATGACAAAATTTCAGGAAGGTGGTAATGAAGTAAATGATCTTTTTAGTGCAGCAACACAAAACAAAACAGAAGAGGAAGAAACAATTTTTCAAGAGCATGTTCACACAGTTATTGATGGAGAACGGCGTCATTTTCATCTCACACGGATTACAACAACCGAAGGAATGGCAGCTTTTGCGCATGATGACAGTGCATATGAAAATCTTGCTAATGAACTAAAACGTGTTCTTCAAAGCCACTGTGAAACACTTGACCAAATTTCAACAGCTGTCGCTGTTTTTGATAACAACCAAAAATTAAAATTCTGCAATCAGGCTTTTAAAATTTTATGGACATTGGAGAGTTCTTTTTTAGAAAGTGAACCCAGCCATACATTGCTTCTTGAACACTTGCGTGAAAAAGGACTTATTGCAGAACACCCCGATTGGCGTGCATGGAAAGAAGAGCTTTTCAAAGCCTATAGGCAAACAGAATCAAATCAACAAATTTGGAATCTGCCAGACGGGCGTACTGTACGTGTTGTCTCAAACCCTCATCCCCAAGGAGGCGTCACTTGGCTTTATGAAAATCTTACAGAAAAAATTGACCTTGAACGACGCTATAATACCCTTATTAAAATACAAGGTGAAACTCTTGATAAACTTGCAGAAGGCGTTGTGGTTTTTGGCACGGATGGGCGCCTTCGTTTATCAAATCCTGCCTTATCAAAATTATGGTCTCTTCCCTATAATTTATTGGTAGAAGGTACCCATATTACACAATTACAAAACCATTGTTCGGCCTTAACCTTGAGACAAGAATGGGAACAGTTTACCAAATTTATTACAGGTTTTGCTGAAAAACGTGACACCTATTCAGGTCGTATGGACCTTACAAATGGCATGATCATTGACTATAAACTTGTACCTCTTCCCGATGGGCAGACAATGCTTACTTTTGTTAATGTGACGGATACAGTTCATGTTGCACGTGCTCTTCAGGAAAAAAATGAAGCCTTAGAAAGTGCTGATCATTTGCGTAATAAATTTGTTCAACATGTTTCCTATGAACTTCGTACGCCTCTTACCAATATTATTGGATTTTCTGATATTTTACGTGATCAAATTTTTGGTTCTATTAATGAACGCCAAAAGGAATATCTTGGGCATATTCACTCAGAATCAGGCACCCTTTTAAATATTGTGAATGATATCCTTGATCTTGCTACCCTTGATGCAGGTATTATGGAGCTAAATATACAGTCGGTTAATATTGCTGATGCTATGGTGCAAGCAGTAACACGTGTAGAAGAACGTCTTAATGGACGCCATATTACGCTTTTACAGCAAATTTCTCCCTCCTTAAATTGTATCTCTGCGGATGCAACACGTTTGCATCAAATTTTTGTTAATGTTCTCAGTAATGCTATTAACTTTGCACCAGAAGCAAGCACGATTGAATTTTGTGTTGATGAACAAAATGACAACATCGTCTTTAGTGTCCACAATGAGGGATCTGATATTCCAGAAGATATTCTTGATCGCATTTTCAAACGTTTTTCTTCTCATTCACATCATGGTGGACGCGCAGGAGCAGGTCTTGGGCTTTCTCTTGTAAAAAGCTTTGTTGAACTGCATGGTGGTCACGTTGAAATTCTTACCGGCACGGGACAAGGAACAACGGTCAAATGTTTTTTCCCAATCCCCAAAGGAGATAAAATTTTTTAATCTCGTCTTTTATTGTTAGACAATTTTTTTGTCCCTGCAGGAAACTGTTTATGAATTTTAGTTTTTTTCTTGAAAATGAAAAAGCAACCAAACTTTTCGCACAAGATTTAGCGCTCGCTTTAAAGCCTGGTGATCTAGTAACACTGCAAGGTGATCTTGGAGCAGGAAAATCAACCATCGCACGGGCAATCATCCACACACTTGCAAACGACAATAGTCTGGATGTTCCAAGCCCTACCTTTACTCTTGTTCAAAGCTATCAGCTTCCAAAATTTGAAATTATTCATGCAGATTTTTATCGTCTTTCTATGGCAGAAGAAATTGATGAATTAGGTCTTCATGAAGCACGTGAGCGAAGTATTTTACTCATTGAATGGCCAGAAAAAGGAGCAGAGCTCTTAGAACCGATTACTTTTTCACTCACTTTACAACATGGAGATTATGGGCGTCATGTGACGCTTACAGCATCACAAAATTCTCTTGAACGTCTACAACGCTCTTTCGCAATTCGTACATTTTTAAAAACCCATGGATGTGGTCATGTACATCGTCATTTTTTAGCTGGTGATGCCTCAGGGCGTACTTATGAACTTCTTTATGATGGGCAGCATAAAAAAGTTCTCATGGATGCACCAACCATGCAGATGAAACAAAATATGGATCTCTCTTACGTAACAATGGCACAACTTGCAAAAGATATTCGTCAATTTATTGGAATTAATCAACTCATATTAGAGAATGGTTTTTCTGCTCCTCATATTTTTGTCGAAGATTTTGAAAAAGGTCTTTTGATTCTGGAGGATTTCGGAAATGAAGGAATTTTAGATAAAAGCGGTCATCCTTTAGAAGAGCGTTATATCGCCTGTAGCGAATTACTGGCTACCTTTCATCAAAAATCATGGCCTTCCCAAAAGCAATTTGCAACATTTTTACTGCAAATTCCTTCCTATGATTGCCAAGTACTGCAAACAGAACTCTCCTTGTTACTCGACTGGTATATACCTTTTCAAATACAAAAGAACTTAGACCAACAACAACGTAAAGCTTTTTTTGCTTGTTGGCAGCCCTATCTTGATCATCTTACTCAAGGAGAGAACACATTTGTGATGCGTGATTATCATTCACCCAATATTCTTTGGCGCACACATAAGGCAGGATTTGATCGTATTGGTTTGATTGATTTTCAAGATGGCTTAATAGGTTCAACAGCTTATGATCTTGTTTCTTTAGCGCAAGATGCACGTGTGTTTATTTCCCCAATACTCGAAATAAAAATTCTTGATGCCTATTGTCATGCGCGTCATAAAGCACCACGCCCCTTTAATGAAGGTGAATTTCGCAAGCTTTATGCGTTTGCAGGTGCCCAACGCGCTTCGAAAGTGTTAGGAATTTTTCTACGCCTTCATCAGCGGGACGGAAAATCATCTTATCTTAAATATCTCCCCCATGTACAAGATTATCTTGTCCGCAATCTTTCACATCCAATACTTGCACCTTTACAAAATCTTTATCAAGAAATGGGGCTCTTTTCAAAAACAGGATAGGTGTTTCTATTTTTAATTCTCAAAAAACTCTTTTTACAAAAATAATCGACTTTCATTGTGGGACGCTAAAAAAGAAATGTCTTTACTTTCTTTTTTTATTCCCAGACTTTTTATAAGAATGCATGGGTATTTTTATTAAAGTTGCTTAACCAAAGTTAACAATCTCCTGTATAGATGCAGTTTTTCAGTTTTACCCTTTATAAAAATTGTATAGAGTGGAAACAATATAAATAATCAATAAAGCGGAATATTTTCCTACATCCCAAATGAGATCACATGACCTATAAACCACGTGTCTTTTCTATTTCTCCGGGAACACCTTTTTTACCGCATTTTGTCGATTCACTATTTGCTGGTGTACTTATTGATAATTTCGCAACTCATGGAGATATTCAAACTGCTCTTGCAGATACCCTTATCTATGTTCCAACACGCCGTGCTGCGCGTGCTTTGCGTTTAGCCTTTGTGGAAAGAAGCGATACAAGATCAACCTTTTTACCAACCATTTACGCTTTGGGAGATGTGGATGAAGATAGTTTTCTTTTTAGAGAAAACCATATCAACGCTCTGAATCCTCCGATTGGAGAAAGTGAACGCCTTCTGCTTCTTGCGCGTCTCATTCGTCCATGGCGTGAAAATTTGCCGGCTCATTTACGTGCCATGTTTGGTACAGAAGATGTGCTTATTCCCGCTCATACTGCTGATGCAATTTGGCTTGCGCAAGATTTAGCAAGGCTAATGGATGAGATGGAAACAGAATCAGCAGATTGGTCAAAACTTAAAGACATTTCCCCCGATATAGTTGCAGAATGGTGGCAAATAACGCTCGATTTTCTCACCATTGTTACACAAAGTTGGCCGAAAATTTTACAAGAAAGAAGGCAAAGTAATCCCACTGCATGGCGCAATCAAGCACTTAAAATACATGCTGAGATTTTATGGCGAACTCGGCCTAATAAACCCATTCTTGCAGCGGGTGTGTCAGGTTCTATACCTGCAGTTTCTCATCTTCTAAAAGTTATTGCCTCTCTGCCCAAAGGTGCTGTTGTTCTTCCTGGTCTTGATCTTGATATGGATGAAGAGCAATGGGAAGCATTAGGTATAACCCATAAGGAAAAAACAGCTTATGATATTTCTTATCATACAACGAATGCTTTTAGTCATCCTCAATATCATTTAAAAAAACTTCTTTCTCTTATGGAATGCCACCGCATCGATGTGTGCGAAATTGGTCAACAAAATTTAATAAAGAAAAAGCGTATGGCTCTTTTATCAGAAGCGCTGCGACCAGCCTCTACAACAGAGCGCTGGATACAAATTGTCCGCGATGATTATGAAAATCTTTGTGCCGATTGGTCATTTATTGAAGCGATAAATGAGCGTGAAGAAGCGCTTGCCATTGCTGTTGCCTTACGCAATGCGATCGAAGAACCTCAAAAAAACGCAGCTCTTATTACTAATGACCGCAATTTAGCGCGCCGTGTCGTAGCTGAACTACAGCGTTTTGGTATTGAAGCAAATGATTCAGGCGGAATACCACTTGCGCAAACACTGCCTGCAACCTTGTTCCGGCTTCTTTTAGAAAATGTTTTTCAGCCCTATGATCCTATTGCTTTTCTTTCCCTTCTCAAACATCCACTCACCACATTAGGTCAAGAGCGTCATCGCTTACGCGAAATGGCAGAAAATTTTGAACTCTTTGTTCTTAGAGAAAATGCTGGTTGTATCAATCTTTGCGAATGCAACAAATTTCTTGAAAAATGGATAGCAACATATTTAAGCAATATTTCTGAAACCGATGTATTTGACCAACAAAAATTTGAAGAAGTACGCTTGCTTGGTGATCTTTTGGTCAAAGCTGTGGAGCCTTTAGCATCTCTTATGAAACAAAAACAAGAATGCACAATAAATGAGGTCGCAGTTGCAACAGTTGAAGTTTTTGAAAATTTTGGGCGTAATGAAAACAATTCACTTGCCCATCTTTATCAACATGAAGCAGGTCAAGCTCTGTTGATTTTTTTGCGTGAATTGGTGAGCGATCAATCAGGGTTAACATTCCCTCTTTGCGAATGGCCTGCTATGTTTTCAGCGCTGATAGCTGCCCGTTCTGTCACGCCTTCCCCTGGAGGACACCCTCGTTTATTTATCTGGGGTACTTTGGAATCACGTTTACAAACGGTTGATACTATCGTCATCGGAGGACTTAATGAAGGATCATGGCCAATTACAACCCGCAATGATGCTTTTTTATCACGACCGATGAAAATGATGTTAAGTCTCGAACCACCTGAACAGCGTATAGGCCTTTCTGCACATGACTTTCAATGGGCTATGGGAATGGATAAAGTGGTGATAAGCCGAGCATTACGAGTGAATCATACGCCTTCCATTCCTTCACGCTGGTTACAGCGCTTAGAAACTGTCGTAGGAAAACAAGTTTGGCAACAAATCCGTGCACGAGGTGAAATATTTCTTCATTGGGCGAAAATGCTTGATCATACAAATATCATTGCTGGTGTGACACGTCCTTGTCCTGTACCACCCCTTGAAGCACGCCCTCGCCATTTTTCCGTTACTGAAATAGCAACGTTGCGGTATGATCCTTATGCCATTTATGCAAAAAAAATCCTACGTCTTAAACCGCTTAAAGCCCTCATCCATGCTCCTAGTGCCGCTGAACGTGGAATACTTTATCATGCTATTCTTGCTACTTTTTGTAGACAAGTAAAAAACCCAAATGCTGCAAATGCACTCGATATACTCCTCAACATAGGACGTCAAGAATTTGATAAATTTAATTTGCCTGCCGATATTGAAACAATCTGGTGGACAAATTTTGAAAATCTTGCTCCATTTTTACTCCAATGGGAACAAAGCTTAGGACCTCGAGAACGATATGCCGAAGTGGTATCACAAAAAATACCCATTTCTACTACAGGTGTCACTCTTTCTGGACGTATTGACCGTATTGATGTATTGCCAAATAAAACAGTTGAAATACTTGATTTTAAAACCAGTACTCCCCCCTCATCAAAAGAAGTGCGCGATTTATTGTTTCCGCAATTGGCATTAGAAACAGCTTTGTTTATGCAAGGCGCTTTTCCAGATCTTCAGAATCTTACTCCCACAAATTTATTTTATGTTGCTCTTAATAAAAAAGGTAAAATTACTTCCCAGTCAATTTTTTCAAAGAAAGAAGAAAATGACCACCAAAGCGCTCTTGATCTTGGTGAGAGTGCGTGGGAACGTCTTATCACATTAATGAATTATTATCAAAATCCACAACAAGGTTATCTTTCAAACGCAGTTCCTTTTAAACGAGAATATGAAGGTGACTATGATCATTTAGCACGCTTATGGGAATGGTCAAGCGGACTTCAGAAAGCAGATCAAGAATGACTTTTTTTTCTATTCCTGAAGCAGCTCTTAAAGCACAAGCAACAGCAACACATCCAAAAACAAATGTATGGGTTTCTGCCAATGCAGGATCTGGAAAAACCCACGTTTTAAGCGAACGCGTTATTCGTTTGCTTTTAAATGGTACCCCTCCTGCACGTATTTTATGCCTTACTTATACAAGAGCTGCTGCTGCTGTTATGCAATCGCGGATTTTTCGCACACTTTCTAGCTGGAGTGAACTTGATGATGCACAGCTTAAAGAAATCTTATCACAACTTGAAAATAAGCCCATTAGTGCACAAAAATTGACCTATGCACGTCAACTCTTCGCTCGTGCCTTAGAGACACCGGGGGGGTTAAAAATTCAAACTATCCATGCATTTTGTGAATCTCTGTTGCATCAATTTATGCTGGAAGCCAATATTGCTGGGCATTTCGAACTAGTTGATGATATCAGTCGAAAAAAACTCCTCCAAGAAGCTCGTCGCCAACTTCTGGAACATAAAGATGCTCAACCCGCTTTGAAACAGCTGCTTAAAGTTATTAGCGAGCACATACTTAATCAATTGCTTTATGAAGCAACTGAAAAGCAACATAAACTGGCCGGTTTTTTGTCCGCTGTTCTTTCTGAAAACGGAGAAGAGAAGTTGCATGCACTTTTTCATTTAGCATCTGATGAAACAAATGAACAGTTATTAGAAAAAATTCAACAAACTGCTCGTCTGCCTCTTTATGCCCTTACACATTGCCAAACAAACGGCAATAAGAGCCTTAAGAAAATGATCGCGAAATTTTCCCAATTAAAAAACGCTTGTGATG
The DNA here is from genome assembly GCF_000273375.1 of Bartonella birtlesii IBS 325. Lineage (NCBI taxonomy): Bacteria > Pseudomonadati > Pseudomonadota > Alphaproteobacteria > Hyphomicrobiales > Bartonellaceae > Bartonella > Bartonella birtlesii. Next base: position 496,509 of record NZ_CM001557.1, on the reverse strand, counting down.
AAAAAAACATTATTGGTATTATTTCCGATATTTATTTTAAAACAACAGGTGAACCACGCAATTTTTCATCTTTGTCGTGTAACAAATTAGATGAAATTTGGCCCTTTATTCAACAAATACTTGAAGATAAACAAAACAAGCTTTCTATTCTTTTAGAGAAATATCAATGCGCAACAATCGCTACACTCAATAAGGCTGCTTTTCAGCTTTGTGCTCTATATCTTAAAATCATCGCGAATCTAAAAAAAGCCAACGGTTTATTAGATTTTGATGACCTTATTGAGCGTACACTCAATCTATTACGGCGTAAAGGGGCAAGCCAATGGGTGCACTATAAACTTGATCGTGGTCTTGATCATATTTTACTTGATGAAGCACAAGATACCAACCCTGAGCAATGGCAAATTATTCAACTGCTGGCACAAGAATTTTTTACAGGTTATGGCCAGCGTACAAATACACGTACTCTTTTTGCTGTTGGAGATGAAAAGCAGTCCATCTATTCTTTCCAAGGCGCTGTACCAGAAAATTTTGCCGAAAATGGACGAATAATTCAAAAAAAGGCGCTGCAAGCAAAACAAAAATTTGAAAAAATACAACTGAATTATTCTTTTCGTTCTACAGCAGATGTTCTTAAAAGTGTTGATCTTGTTTTTGAAAAACCAGAAAACTACAAAGGACTTTCAGCAGAAAATATCAAAACAGTCCATGAAGCTATTCGTATTCATAGCCCTGGGGAGGTTATTGTATGGGATGCCATTCCTAAAGAAAAAAGCAAACTTCCTGATGATTGGCATTTAAGCGTTGATCATTTAGACACCCCTGAAACGCGTCTGGCAGAAAAAATTGCTGAAACTATTGCTGGCTGGTTACAAAAAAGGGAAATGCTTCCAGCAAAAGAGCACCTCATGCGCGCAAGTGATATTATGATCTTGGTTCGTAAACGTGATCACTTTGTTTCTGCTCTTTCTCGTGCTCTTAAATTACGCAATATTCCTATCGCCGGCGCTGATCGTTTACAGCTTATAAAGCATATTAGTGTGCGTGATTTAATGGCACTGGCACGTTTTGTCTTGCAACCACAAGATGATCTTTCTCTTGCTTGTGTTTTAAAAAGTCCTCTTTTTGTTCTTAGCGAAGAGGAACTTTATCAGCTTTCTGCGCATCGTACAGGCTCTCTTTGGCAAAGTCTTTGTATGCATGCCTCATCTTATGCATCTTTTAAAAATGCTTTTGAAAAATTGAATCAATATCGCACTCTCGTGGATAAAATACCGGTTTTTGAATTCTATAGCCATATTCTAAATAATGATAAGGGACGTCAAAAGATTTTGGCTCGTTTAGGATCTGAAGCAAATGATGTGCTTGATGCTTTTATGGATTACACACTCACTATTCAAAAAACTGGTTTACCAGGATTACAAGCTTTTTTGGAAACATTAAGTGCAAACGACCCAGAAATTAAACGTGAATTTGATCAAAATCATGAAGAAATTCGTATTATGACTGTTCATGCCGCAAAAGGACTAGAAGCTGCTGTTGTGTTTCTGGTTGACCCAGGGAGTGCTATTTGGCACCCTCAACATGCACCACATTTGCTTAAAGTTTCTTCAAATCATGCACAATGGAGTGATCAACAAGCTTTTATTTGGCGCCCTCATGCAAAATTCGAGACACCGCCCTCTAAACAAGCATTGTCATACTTAAAAAAACGCGCTGAAGAAGAATATAGGCGTCTTCTTTATGTGGGAATGACACGTGCTAAAGATTGCTTATTTGTCTGCGGATATAGTGGTGAGAAAATTTTCCCGAATACATGGCTACAATTGGTAAAGAATGCTCTCAAACCACATGCTGTGGCTATAAAAGGCCCAGCAGAAGATATTGCAGCTTGGCGCTATTGCATTACACCTTCTTCACTTGCCCCTATAAACCAAGAGCTTCCTCATATTGCGCGCCAAACACCACCATCTCTACCCGCCTTTTTTTCTCATAAAGTTCCAGAAGAACCAGCTTTACCCAAACCGTTGAGGCCTTCTGTTGCTAGTCTTTCTATTGAAGCTGATCCTGAAATTTCCTCAAATTCTAAATATCTGAGTACTTCACCTGTCTTAGGAGAACCAAACACCAACAGAGCTTTTTTTATTGAATATGGTAATATTGTTCACCGATTGCTGCAATATTTACCCAATTGCCCTCCCCAAAAGCGACGCGATTACGCTCAGCACTATCTTAATATCAAAGTTTCTCATTGGTTTGAAAATCAAAAAGAAACAGCACTTTGTCATGTTTGGCAAATCTTAGATCATTCTTACCTCACCCCTCTCTTTTCTGATCATTCTCGTGCTGAGGTCCCCTTAATGGGTATGGTAAAAATTCGTGGAAAAGAACAAACTGTTTCCGGTCAAATTGATCGTATATATATCACAGAAGAAAACGTAATCTTTGCTGATTTTAAAACGGGATTCTCACCTGAAAATGAAGCTACCATCCCTCCACATCATTTGTTGCAAATGGCTCTTTATCGAAAATTACTGCAAACTATTCATCCCAATAAAGAGATCCAAGCACTTCTTGTCTACAGCAAAGAAGTAAAAGTTTTTAAACTTCTCCCAGAAAAACTCGATACGCTGCTTAATGAAATTGTTTAATAAATTATGAAAAACCTTTTCCCTTACAACCTCTTATAATTTATCTTGGCAATAACTTGATATGAATCGTTATCATACCAATCTATAGAGATGAATATAAAGGATAAATCAATGACATGTATAAAAGTTGATAACAGCAATTTCGAAAATGAAGTTCTGAACTCTTCCACCCCTGTTGTAGTTGATTTTTGGGCAGAGTGGTGTGGACCTTGCAAAATGATTGCTCCAATTTTGGATGAAATCTCATTGGAAATGGAAAATCAAGTTAAAATTGCCAAAGTAAATATCGATGAAAATCCCGAACTGGCTACCCAATATGGAGTACGCTCGATTCCTACCCTGTTAATGTTTAAAGATAGAAAGGTTTCATCAAATATGGTTGGCGCTGCCGCTAAAGCGCGTGTTTCTGAATGGATTAAAGAAGCGCTTCGTTAAACTGCTCATGTGATTTTTTCTAAAAAAGAGAGGAAATCTTATCTCTCCTCCTTATTTGATTTTTAAAAACAATTTTTTTATAGAAAAATACTTTTTTATTCAGAGCGTGTTTGATAATCTTTAAAAGCCGCAAATTTTATTTTCGGTGCTCGTTCTGCTTCATAATTCAATGAAAAATGATTTTCTGCTAAAAAAACTGGATCACCCTCTAGATCATGGGCAATGGCAGAACGGTGATTGCTGAGAAATTTTTGCAACTCATCTTTGCTTTGTGCTGAAATCCAACGACATATATTAAAGCGTGCTGGCTCAAAACTCACCGGCAAGCCATATTCTATTTTCAATCTTTCCTTTAGAACATCAATCTGCAAAGCACCAATGACACCAATGAGAGATGGTGAACCATCATCGGGGATAAATAATTGCACGACACCTTCTTCCGCCATTTGTTGCAGAGCTTCTTTGAGTTTTTTTGCTTTCATCGGATCACCTAGACAGACACGACGCAAAATTTCTGGTGCAAAATTGGGTACTCCTTTAAAGAGAATATCTTCTCCTTCCGTTAAGGTATCACCTATACGCAATGTGCCATGATTAGGAATCCCTACAATATCACCGGCATAGGCTTGATCAGCAATTTGACGTGAACGCGCAAAGAAAAATTGTGGTGCCGAAAGTGTCATTGGTTTTCCTGTTCGTACCAACTTTGTCTTCATGCCACGTTCAAGTGTTCCAGAACAGACCCGAAAAAATGCAATACGATCACGGTGATTAGGGTCCATATTCGCTTGAATTTTAAAAACAAACCCTGTCATTTTAGCTTCCGTTGCAACAATACTGCGTTGATCAGCATCCTGATTACGAGGACTTTGACCAAAGTCAATGAGCGCATTGATCAAATCACGAACACCAAAATTTCGTAAAGCAGAACCAAAATAAACCGGTGTCATATGTCCTCCACGAAAAGCTTGAAGATCAAAATTTTTGCAAGCATTTCGTGCAAGTTCTACGCCTTCAATAAAAGTTGAACGTTGATATTCAGGAAGAAGATTTGCAACTTCGTGGGGTCCAGAAACTTTCTGTTGTGTTATCTCATCATCTTTTTTACGAAACCGATTATGATGAAGATCAAATGTTCCTGCAAAATCCTTCCCCGTACCAATGGGCCAAGTTATTGGTGCCGTATCAAGGGCGAGTTTTTCTTCAATTTCATCTAAAAGTTCTATAGAATCACGTGTTTCACGATCCATTTTGTTAATAAAAGTAACAATAGGAATATCTCGCATCCGACATACTTCAAATAATTTCAGTGTTCTCGGTTCAATTCCGCGTGCACCATCTAGCACCATGATAGCACTATCAACAGCCGTGAGAGTGCGATAGGTATCGTCAGCAAAATCCTCGTGGCCTGGAGTGTCTAACAAATTAAAAATGTGATCTTCATATTCAAAGGTCATCACTGATGTTACAACCGAAATACCGCGATCACGTTCAATATGCATCCAATCGGAACGGGTTTGAATGCGATCTTTTTTCGCTTTTACCTCTCCGGCAAGCTGAATAGCTCCACCAAATAATAACAGTTTTTCTGTTAGCGTTGTCTTCCCAGCATCTGGATGAGCAATAATTGCAAATGTGCGACGCCGTTTTACTTCTTGCACGCGCTTTTTCATCATTCCCCCACAGGTCGTGCAAGCGCTTCAGCAATCAGTGCACGCATTTCATTAATCCCATATAAAGCAATAAATGACCCCAATCGTGGTCCTCGTTCTTGCCCTAAAAGGACCTCATAAATCATTTGAAAAAACACATTTGAAACACCTGGCCCTCCTTCTGGACTTCTTTTGCTATGATCTTGATAGCGTTTTATTAAACGCGCAACATCAAGAAGTGCATTTTGAATTGTGTTGGCATCAGCAGTTTCAGGTAAATTGGCTAATTTTTCATCAATTTGTACTAACGTTGCCCGTTCATTATCATCTGCTGTTCGAAATTTTTTGTTAGGCTTAACAAAAACATCAAAATATTTAAGAGCAAATTGCACCAATTGATCAAGTTCTGGATAAGTTTGTGCATTTGCTCCTTTAGCATAGCGAGAAATAAACCCCCAGAGAACCTCTTTATTCTCCGCATTTGAAGCACTTACCAAATTCAATAGCAAAGCAAAGGGTACAGGCAAATTAACTTGTGGAGGGCAACCATTATGGATATGCCATACCGGATTATTAAGTCGCTCTCCCCAGTTTTGACGACCATAAGCTGCAAGATGCGCATAATATTCATCAACAGCTTTTGGAATAACATCAAAATAAAGCCGTTTTGCTGTTTTGGGCTTTGAAAACATATAAAACCCTAAACTCTCCGTTGGCGCATAGGTTAACCACTCATCAATAGTTAAGCCATTTCCTTTGGATTTAGAAATTTTCTGTCCCTTCTCATCCAAAAAAAGCTCATAATTAAATCCTTCTGGTGGTTTTCCACCAAGCGCTTTGCAAATTTTAGAAGAAAGATTTGTGGAATCGATAAGATCCTTACCCGCCATTTCATAATCAACATTAAGTGCTGTCCAGCGCATGGCCCAATCCACTTTCCACTGACATTTTACTTTGCCACCCGTAACCTCTGTTTCAATAGTTTCTCCTGTTTCAGGTTCAATGTAGGTGACAGTGCCTTTTTCAACATTGCGAGCAATCATCGGTACCTGTAAAACCTTACCAGAAAATGGAGAAATAGGTAAAAAGAGTGAATAAGTCGCTCGCCTTTCTTCACCCAATGTTGGCAAAACAATTGCCATTACCTTGTCATAACAGGCAAGTATTTTTAAAAGTATTTCATCAAAACGACCAGAGCTATAATAATCAGTAGCACTGGCAAATTCGTAATCAAAACCAAAACGATCAAGAAAAGCCTGCAAACGTGCATTATTCGCTGCTCCAAAAGAGGGATAAATATCACCAAAAGGATCAGGTATGCGACTGAGCGGTTGACCAAGATAGCTTTCCATCTTCTTGCGATCAGGCACATTATCAGGAACTTTACGCAAACCATCCATATCATCAGAAAAACAAAGTAATTTTGTTTTCACTTTATTTTCTGTGAGAATATGGAAAGCATGACGTACCATAGTTGTACGTGCTACCTCCCCAAAAGTGCCAATATGCGGCAGACCAGAAGGCCCATAGCCTGTTTCAAATAAAACGCTCTCTGGATAACCCGTTTTCTCATACCGTTTGATAATTTTACGTGCTTCTTCAAAAGGCCAAGTTTTCGATTGAGCAGCCACGTCTCTCAATTCAGGCGTAAGAGGAACTTCACACTGATAACGCATCATTATCTTTATCCTAAAAAATTAAACTCTTTAATGGTATGGTGTATGGTTCTTGGATTCATTCGTCAATAATAGCAAACGAAAAGCTGCCAAAAATCTTTTTATCATTCTCTTATTATGACTAGATTTTGCCCTATTCTTTTTCTTGTATTTTCTTTTATTTTTTATATCAACGAAGTATAAATATTATGGATATGTAATTTGCTCGTTTTGGTTATTGGTGTTTTAATTGCTGTTATTCTAGGTTTTGTTTATTATACTTATCAGCAAGAAAAAAGTCTTCTAGCATTAAACAAAAAAACGGACAACAAAACACTTCGCAAACATCAATAAATTAGAAAAATGACAAAATAAGGCATTTTATACAAAAAAAATCCTCTACTTGTTATACTATAAATGGGATATGTAATTCATTTATTTACATTCTAATGAACGTGCTGCTAGTGTGCGCAAACGCAAGGCGTTTAATTTTATAAAACCTGCCGCATCTTTTTGGTTATAGGCACCTTCATCATCCTCAAAAGTCACTAATTTACTGGAATAGAGTGACTTTTTGCTTTGGCGTCCTTCAACAATTACATTACCCTTATAAAGCTTTAATGTTACTTCACCTTCAACATTTTCTTGAGATAAATTAATAGCCGCCTGCAACATTTCGCGTTCAGGTGAAAACCAAAAACCATAATAAATGAGTTCTGCATAACGCGGCATTAATTCATCTTTCAAATGTGCCGCCCCCCGATCCAATGTCAAAGATTCTATTGCCCTGTGCGCCGTTAAAAGAATGGTTCCTCCCGGTGTCTCATAAATGCCTCGTGATTTCATACCAACAAAACGATTTTCTACCAAATCTAACCGACCAATACCGTTGTCGCGTCCATAATTATTTAATTCAGCAAGTAAATTTGCAGGAGATAAACTTTTTCCATTAATCGAAACAGCATCACCTTTTTTAAAACCAAGAGTGATTATAGTTGCTTGATCTGGAGCCGCTTCCGGCGAAAGAGTCCGCATATGCACATATTCAGGAGCAGGGATTGCCGGATCTTCTAAAATTTTTCCCTCTGATGACGAATGCAATAAATTTGCATCAACCGAAAAAGGCGCTTCTCCTTGTTTATCCTTCTCTACAGGAATTTGATGGGCATGTGCAAAATTAATCAAATCTGTTCGACTCTTAAAATCCCAATCACGCCATGGAGCAATGATTTTGATTTCAGGATTAAGAGCATAGGCAGAAAGTTCAAAGCGTACTTGGTCATTGCCTTTTCCTGTTGCCCCATGGGCAATTGCATCTGCACCCGTTTCCTTAGCAATTTCAATTAAGCGTTTTGAAATGAGTGGACGCGCTATTGACGTTCCCAAAAGATAGGTCCCTTCATAAACGGCATTAGCGCGAAACATTGGAAAGACAAAATCACGCACAAACTCTTCACGCAAATCTTCAATATAGATTTCTTTCGCACCCAGTATTTCTGCTTTACGACGCGCGAGAGCTAATTCTTCCCCCTGCCCTAAATCAGCTGTAAAGGTTACAACTTCAGCGCCCCATTCACTTTGCAACCATTTAAGGATAATAGACGTATCTAAGCCCCCAGAATAAGCTAAAACAACTTTTCTAATATTTTGCCACTTTTTCATTTTAAAATTCCATTGTATGTGTTTTTCTTGAATTTAAAGATTAAAAATTACGCAAACAATAAAAATAAATTCTCTTTGAATAAGATTTAAAAGATGCAAAAAAATACAAGAAAGTGTAAAGAAGCATTTTCGTGAGAAATGTGGATTATTTGAGTGTTTTTACACAATAATAAAGAGGTTTATATGTCATTTTTTCCTGAATGGCCTATTTTAATACAATTTTCTGTGGCATCGTTGATTTTAGCACTTATTCCAGGACCTGATATGATGCTCTCTATAGGACGAACTATTACACAAAGCAAAAAAGCTGGTATTATGTGTGCTCTGGGAAGCGCAACAGGATTTGCCATTCAAGTAACTGGTGTGGCACTGGGCTTATCTGCTCTTATTTTCGCTTCACCGCGTGCTTTTGTTTTTCTTAAAATTGCTGGCGCTTTTTACCTTTTATGGTTTGCCATTCAAGCATTGCGTAAACACTCAACACTTTCTATTGAACAAGAGCCATCTAAATATAAGAGCTCTAAGCGTAACTATCTTGCTGGTATTGGAATTAATCTTTTAAATCCCAAAGTTATTCTCTTTAATGTAACCTTTTTGCCGCAGTTTATTAATGCGAATGATCCTATGGCAACGCAAAAGTTGCTCATCTTAGGGTTTTCTTATATTCCTATTTCTCTTCCCATTACAATTTCGACGGTCTTCATGGCGCATAAACTTTTCAAAAGTCTTAATCAAAATCCCCTTTATATGCGCTTTTTTAATTGGTTTATCGCTGGTGCTTTTACCAGTTTTGCTCTCCATCTTCTTATAACTGAAAATTAGGTTTACTGGCTGTCTACAGCATTTTCTAACCGCAAACGTTCAGATTTACGTAAACGCTCTGAAACCGATTTAAGTTGACCACATGCAGCTAAAATATCACGTCCACGCGGTACCCGAATAGGCGAAGCATAGCCTGCTTTGTTGATAACATCAGCAAAACGTTCAATTTGTTCCCAATCAGAACATTGATAATTACTCCCCGGCCATGGATTAAAGGGAATTAAATTGATCTTGGCTGGAATATCTTTTAGCAATTGTATCAATCGTTTAGCATCATCCAAACTATCATTGATGTCTTTCAGCATAACATATTCAAATGTAATTCGTTTTGCATTGGAGAGACCAGGATATTGACGGCACGCATCCATAAGCAGAGTAAGTGGATATTTTTTATTGATAGGAACCAGCATATCCCGAAGTGTATCATGCACCGCATGGAGTGAAATGGCTAACATAACGCCAATTTCTTCTCCTGTTCGGATAATTCCAGGCACTACCCCACTGGTTGAAAGTGTAATCCGGCGTTTTGATAAAGAAAGCCCTTCTCCATCGGAAGCAATCAATAAAGCTTTTTTAACTGCTTCAAAATTATAAAGTGGTTCCCCCATCCCCATCATCACGATATTGGTGATTTTGCGCCCTTCAACGGGAACAATTGCCCCGTCAGGTGTATCCTTATTAGGAAAATCACCCAAACAATCACGTGCGACCAGTAATTGTGCCAAAATTTCTTCGGCTGTTAGATTACGAACAAGTAGTTGCGTTCCCGTATGACAAAAAGAACAGGTTAACGTACACCCTACCTGAGATGAAAGACATAAAGTCCCACGCCCTTCTTCAGGGATATAAACCGTTTCAATTTCCACAGGTCTTCCTGCTCCACGCGCTGGAAAACGCAAAAGCCATTTACGTGTGCCATCTTTTGATATTTGTTCGCCAATAATTTCTGGACGCGCAATAGAAAAATGGCTTTTAAGCATTTCTTGCATGGATTTAGAAATATTTCGCATTTCATCAAAATTTGAAATACCACGCACATAAAGCCAATGCCAAAGCTGACGGACACGCATACGCGTTTGATGTTCTGGTATACCAATTGCCTTTAAAGCTTGCACCATTTCATCTTGTGATAAACCAATTAAAGAGAGTTTAGAATCCTCTTTAACGGTAACATTATTTGTTTCCCGTGATGAACATAGTCCAACTGGTCTAAGGTCGTAGGAAATGGCCATTGTTTTCCAATTTACATCATAATTCAGGGTTATAGAGACCTTAATGACATTTCTCTGCTGCATTCAATGCAGCAGTAACCCCTTTTAAAGAATAAGTATAGGTAGTAGAAGTTCCCCGTTTTGAGAGAGCTTTCACTGTCATATTCATTCCAGCACGCATAGCAGAAACAAGCTGCTTTTCTAACTCTGATGAAGACAACCAAGCTGATGAATCTTTTGTGAAAAAATCAAAATCCTTATCTCCGATAATCACAGTAACTTTTGATCCTTCTTTCAGTGTATAACCTGCCATGAATTGCGGTTCAAAGGAGACAGGCGAATGAGAACGCTTGGTCACCAAAAAGAAATTATCACCATGATTAACCGTTGTGGGAAGAGATTGTAAAGGTACTGACAACACATAGCAAATTGTGTCTTTGGACGATTTATAAGAATAGGTTCCCCAAGCTTCAAATTGATTTAAACGGCTTGGCGTTTGTGCACATGCTTCTCCGGTAATAACCAAAACCATTACAGATACAGCAATAACAGTCTTTTCAAACATCTTCATTTAGCTCACTTCTTTAGTCTCTAACAAGATTCTCTTCATTGAAAAGCTCAACAAAAACTCGTTGATGCCTTAATGTCGTTGTCCCCATCCTTTCAACAAGTGAAATATTTCATATTAACCAAAATAGTTTCTTCCTTTTAATTTTAACCCTCTCATTATTACAAAGTATGAATTTTTTATTCAATAACCAGGCTAAAAAACAATATTTTGATATTATACAACCAAATTTGTTTTTCATACAAACAACATCTCTTTAAGCAATTAGAATTTAAAATAAAGCCTAAATATACCATCACCTTCTTAAGAAATAAACTATGCTCTTTTACCGTAATAAATTTGCAGCAAATCGGAAAGCACACCATAAAAAAAATACTCTAAATTTCACAGTTCTTTGAAAACCATTCATATGCTAACATATCCGACCATCTGCTTTAACAAAAATCATAAAATTCTCTCTTCTTTTGCGAATGATAATGCTTCTATGCGGACTCAACTTTGTAGAGATGCCATCTCTCTTACGCTTTTAAAAGCTTTAAATACAAAAAAAACAGCATCAGTAACCGCAGATAACTTTGCCTCCTTTGAAACCACTTGTTCCCATCATACGCTTTCCTATTTTATTGTAAATTTTTAAAGTAATTTCAGCAATCTACACGAGTTTAACCGTATTGTTTCTCTGTCATGAATATACAAAAAATTTAACTTTTTTCCACAGTCATTCCTAACCCCTGTCTCTAATCGTTTTTAAAGGACTTTTTCATTAAACCCTATGGAACGCTTATAGATGCATACAAGCCTTGTGCCCAATCTAAAGTCTATGATTTTATCGTATAAAATTGTCGTTTAATATTGGCTCTTTAAAAGAGTTACTGTTTTAAGCAAAATCCACCCTTAAATAGCTCAATTTACAAAAAATCACATAAGCTATCCCCAAATCATAGAGTGCTTCACAGCATAAAATAATAAATGCTTTGTAGAGAAAAATAACAAAAGCCAGAAATTCTTTTATTTTTAGTTCTTACAAAAAACCATTTTAGGGGGAATATTTTTAGCTGTTTAAATGTGTACTGCATTGTTATTTCATATCTGTTGTGCATGATCCGCAATCATACACAACATCATCTTTTAAGCTGCATTCGATTCTGAATTTTGAATCAATAAAGTATGAAGTTCATCGGCATCATGGGTGTTGCGCAATTTTTGAACGACATCACTATGGCGTAAAACACGCGCAATTTGTGATAAAGCTTTCAAATGGTCTGCACCAGCATTTTCAGGTGCTAATAAAAGAAAAACAAGATCTATCGGCTCGTCATCGAGAGCTTCAAAATCAACTGGGTTTTCAAGGTGCGCAAATATACCAATGATTCGGTCAATCTCTGGCAATTTTCCATGAGGAATTGCAATGCCACCACAAAGGCCCGTTGAACCCAGTTTTTCACGTTGTAAAACAATATCAAAAATTACACGTTCACTAAGATTTGTAAGCTCAGCAGCTTTTTCGGCCAAAATCTGCAAAACTTGTTTCTTCGAATTCGCTTTAAGAGCCGGAATAATTGCTTCCGGTGCAATTAACTCACTCAAATTCATACTTTAATTTTCCTTTTACATGCTCAAATGCTCACCTACAAACTTGTAAACGGTGTTCTCTAAAGTTCTTTCACTTTCTCGCATCATCACATGTGACTTTATTTCCAATTTATAATGGGTGATGATTCTATTCATCTCATATTGCTCTCAGCGCAACAATAAATAGTCATTCAACTCCTAATTAACAGCATAAGAAAACACAGAATTGACGTTGTCCATAAATTTAATTTTCCTATGATACGTGACAACGCCAATCACTTATAAATTTCTGGAGCTTTCCAGTATAAAAGTTGGTGTGCAACTTTTTCATCAGACTTTCCTCTTTACTTTTAAAAACTGGCTTCCATAAAATGAGAAGAGTATCGAAACAAAATGGTACATTACTTTGACAATTTCTGTGTAGCTTGAGTGCTACCTGATTACAACAATCTAAAGGCATTAAATCATTCGATGGTTACTTTAAAAGGGCTTACGTATTGGGTTCAACATCCAAGGTCATGCACCCGCTTTTAAATGCGCAATGCAAACCAACAAAATATCATAAATTCTATTTAATAACCGCAACATAATCCATGGGTACTACCATAAAAATATCCGAAGCAGCATCATTGATATGTTTGTTTAATTTAACAAAGAAAAATATTATGAATATCCCTATACCTTCCAACAAAACGTGCATTTATTTATAGCCTCGTCTATCATTCATTGTTAGGTTAATCTAGTGATATCTTTTTTTATGTTACCCTTAAAAGCAAACTAAACACATCCAATAATGAGACAATTTCATCTTGATGAAATTCTTTTTCCACTGTTTATTATAAAAAATTTTAGCACAAAATAAGGTGCCTTTTAAAAATAGTATTATAAACATACTCTCCTGAAAAAATCTTATTGTCTATCCCAACTAAATTTCCTTTTTCCTACCAATAATATCTCCAACATCTCCTTATTCATTGAATGCTTTTAACAAAACTGTCACAGTCTCTGTATAAAGAATGGCTCTTATCTTTAATTCTATGATAAAATGTATACAAATAATAACTTATGAAGAATCAAATTAAATTTCATATTTTTTCTGTGAAATATGTTTGGTTACATCAACGTAAGGACATAGGTCACTATTTATGCTCATCATGTTGATCTCTTTAAGCGTAAATGAAAACATAATCAGAGAGAAAATTGATTTCCTAAATAAATTCTGCGCACATCAACATTGTTGATAATATCGTCAGGAGAACCATGAACTAATACTTGCCCAGCGTGAATAATATAAGCACGATCGACAAGCCCCAATGTTTCGCGCACATTATGATCAGTTATCAAAACACCAATCCCACGCCTCGTTAAATGACGAATGAGCTGCTGGATATCAAAAATAGCGATAGGATCAATTCCTGCAAATGGTTCATCAAGCAACATAAAATTGGGGCGAGAAGCTAAAGCACGTGCGATTTCGAGTCGCCGACGCTCCCCTCCTGACAAAGAAAGGGCAGACATTTTTCGTAAATGGTCAATTTTAAATTCATGTAAAAGTGCATCTAACTCTTCGCGCCGTTTGAAGCGGTCTTTCTCTACAATCTCTAAAACAGCTTTAATGTTATTTTCTACCGAAAGACCACGAAAAATAGAAGCTTCTTGGGGAAGATAGCCTATACCTAAACGAGCACGTCTGTACATAGGAAGATGTGTTATATCAAATCCATCAATTCTAATGGATCCTCCATCAGATTTCATGAGACCTGTAACCATATAAAAACAAGTCGTTTTTCCTGCACCATTGGGACCCAAAATGCCAACAGCCTCTCCAGTACGAATGCCAAAAGAAACATCCTTAATCGTTTGCCTTCCACGGTAAATTTTCATCAAATGACTGGCAATTAAAGTCCCTTTTAAGCGTTTTCTTAAAGCTTCACTTGCTGAATCATCTCTATCCGTCTGTTTTTTTCTTTTGATTCCAAACATGAAATCTTAATGGCCATTCTTTTGACTTTGTTTAAAAATGATGGAAACACGACCCTTTTTCTCAGATGTTTCACAACCTTCTAAAAAAGCTTTGCCGTTTTTCATATCTGCTGTGAGTGCGCACCCTGTCGCCACATTATCACCGTCTGTTAACACAACATTCTTCCCTGTTAAGCGCATTATTTTTGACTTACCATCAAAAACACCTTTATCCCCCGTAGCGATTTGTGTAGCAATTTTTATATAAACTTTTCCTAAAGCTTCCATTTTCTGAACACCTGTCGAACCAAACCAAGCAGGTGATGATGCCTTTGTCTCTGCTTGAACTCTCTCTGCTCCTTTACGCATCTTATCGTAGTAAACGATCAATTTTGCTGTTCGCAAAAGACTTTTACCTTGAACCACAGAAACATCACCCCGAAAGAGCGCTATTCCCTCTTTATCACGTATTTCTAAAGAATCTGCATAAAGTTCTACCGGTTCTTTGTCATTTGATAAACTAATACCAAAATGAGCACTTTCAGCATATCCAAAAACTGTCTCAAATCCTAGTATTCCAATACTCAAAGCCAAAGAAGCCTTCATCCATTTTTTATATAATCCCCTCAGCTTCATCTCATCATTTCTCACAATTCTTCTATTCACAGACATCTACACTGCTATAAAAATCATTTAAGATTTGTAATTGATATAATCTCATGGCTGACCAATCACTAAATGCACGCCACCATGAAAGTATATGTTTTGTCCTTTTTCTCGAATTTGCAAAGCATTTGCTGCAAGCTGTAAACCTGCACGCTGAATATTGACAGGTCTATTTGTATTTAAATGCCCCTCGGATAAATTAATATTTGCTGTCATAAATTGTGCAACCATTCCATCATTGGTCGTAATGGTGAAGGGCTTATCCAACTGTAAATAACCATTCGTATTATCATAAAATCCCCCTTGTGCATCAAGAAAAACCCGTTTCTGTTTGCCAACAAATGCTCCAGCTGTAATGTTTTTAAGACCAATTGTTCCAGAATGTGTACGATCTTGAAATGCCCTTTCTGCTTTAAGCCAATAAGGTTCATGAGCGCGTGTGTAACCTTCTAACTTGGGATTGAGCATTGTCAATTTGGCTATTCCTTCCTCTTCATTATCCAAAACTATAGGTTCAGAAGCAGTGGGAGCAAAAAAAATGTAAACCAGCAAAAAACGAATGCTACAGACAATGCAGCAAGAGGTAAAAAAAATTTTAATATGCTAATCCAACGCGAATGACGAGATGCTTTTTTAAAAACATCAGCCAAAGGGGATTGCGTTGAAAAGACTTTATAATGATTATGTACGGACATACTTCCCTAATCTCTTAAATGTTCCGTGTCTTTCAATCTGTATAACCTCTATAAAAGGTATTTTCAAATTTTGTTTCTTGTAAATTTGTTTTTTCTTGGTTTTATTCTTATTCATTTGTATATTGTAATGTGTATGGATGAAATGCACAATTATAGAAAACTATAGAAAACCTTTTTTGGTGTGAAAGTGAGGCTATTTTGGTTAAATCAGAGCTTATACAGATTATTGCACGTCAAAATCCACATCTTTTTCAACGTGATGTAGAGAATATCGTGAACGCTATTTTTGAGGAAATTTCAACAGCACTTGCAAATGGCAATCGTGTAGAACTTCGAGGTTTTGGTGCTTTCTCTGTCAAAAGCCGCTCAGCTCGCAACGGCCGTAATCCACGAACAGGTGATGCAGTTGCGGTTGAAGAAAAATGGATTCCTTTTTTTAAAACTGGCAAGGATTTGCGTGATCGACTTAACCAATGAGTAAATTTATGACATTTAAACGTATCCTTTTCATAATTATTTTGGTGATTCCTACAGCGCTTTTGGTTGCTTTTATTGTAGCTAATCGTCAAATGGTTACTTTGACGCTTGATCTTTTTCAGACAAACTCAGAAAATTTTACTTATCACGCTCCTTTTTTTATATGGCTCTTTATTTTTTTTGGTCTTGGCGTTTTATTGGGAAGCTTAAGCAATTGGTTTGCATATCATAAATGCAAAAAAGCCCTTAAAAAGAGTAATGCGGAACTCGAAAAATTAAAAAAATCAATCACAGATATGGTATAAATGTGTGTGAAAGTTTTTTTGTGTATTCAATATAGAATAAAAACTGCTCTTTTTCTTTTTTCCTGTACATACCCTAATTGACTCTGGGGCTTTACACTCTTACAAAAAATTCGAGAGCTTTATAACAACACCCGTATCGCGATATTCTATATGCCTGCAAAATGTTTTCAATCTTACCACAACAATAGATATCCGCAGGAAAAATTACCTGTTATTTTAGAAACAGGGGCAAGTGCAGATTATGCTCTTATTGACTCTGGTAATGGACAAAAATTAGAGCGTTATGGAGCTTACCGCATTATTCGACCAGAGGGACAAGCCTTATGGAAACCTGCTTTATCACAAAAGAAATGGGAAGATGTTGATGCCATTTTCACTGGTAACAGAGATGAAGAAGGTGTTGGTCGTTGGCATTTTCCTAAAAAACCGCTTGGTGAAACTTGGCCTCTTTCTTGGAATGGATTGTCTTTTCTAGGCCGTTTTACTTCTTTTCGTCACGTGGGTGTTTTTCCTGAACAAGATGCCCATTGGCGCTTTATGGAAGAACAAATTACGCAAGCTATACGTCCGATTAAAATGCTTAACCTTTTTGGCTACACGGGTATCGCTTCTTTGATTGGTGCACGTGCGGGTGCAAATGTTACACATGTTGATGCTTCTAAAAAAGCTATCGCTTGGGCTAAAACAAATCAAGAAAGAGCAGGATTATCAGATTACCCTATTCGTTGGATTTGCGATGATGCTGTAAAATTTGTCGAACGAGAACTGCGTCGTAAAAAAAACTATGATATGATTCTTCTTGATCCTCCTGCCTATGGACGTGGCCCTCATGGAGAAATTTGGCAATTATTTGATCATTTATCCACCATGATTACAAATTGTCGTAAGCTGCTTTCTGATAAACCTCTTGCGATTGTACTTACTGCTTATTCTATTCGTGCTTCTTTCTATACACTTCACACTCTCATGCGTGATGAATTGATAAATTTTGGTGGTATTGTCGAATCAGGAGAATTAATCTTACGTGAAGAAACCACGCAACGTGCCCTTTCTACTTCTCTTTTTAGTCGTTGGATTGCTTGAATATGTGTATATCAAAAATCGGAAAGGTCAAAGAAATCACCTCTCTTAGCAATTCTATCATCAAAGACCTTCGTGCACTCAGCCAGAAGAAAAACCGAAATCGGGAAGGTCTTTTCATGGCAGAAGGACTGAAATTGGTGATTAATGCTCTCAATCTTGGCTGGACAATACAAACACTGATTTTTTCTAAAAGCAAAATTGGTAATACCGCTATTGAAAACACCGCTGCATATACTGTAGCCAATGGCGGTTTTGTCATTAAAGCTTCACAAAAGGTGATGGAATCACTTACTAGGCGGGATAATCCGCAAACAGTTATTGGTATCTTCAAACAACAGTGGCATCCCCTTGAAATGATCAAAGAGCAAGTCAAAGACGTTTATGTTGCACTTGATCGGGTGCGTGATCCTGGAAATCTTGGCACCATTATTCGTACTGCTGATGCCGTAGGTGCTAAAGGCGTTATTTTGATTGGTGAGACAACAGATCCTTTTTCACCCGAAACAGTCCGAGCAACGATGGGATCGATTTTTTCTATACCACTTTATCGTTGTGATGAAAGTGATTTTTTAAATTGGTCTGATCACTTTAAAGCCATGATTGTTGGCACACATCTTAAAGGACCTACCGATTACCGTAGCATTGATTTCAAAAATGGTCCTGTTATACTTCTTATGGGAAATGAAGAACAGGGGCTATCAGATATTCTAGCAAATCATTGTGATAAACTTGCGCGTATTCCTCAAAGCGGATGCGCCGACTCACTTAATCTAGCAATAGCAACAGCTATCATGCTTTATGAAATTCGTCGTCCTTATTTAACACTAGAACCATGTGAGACTAAAATATGACACGTAAATCACTGCTTTTTTTTCTTCTTGGCTTGATCGTTACAGTAGGACTTGACCAAGCAGTCAAATACTGGATTATACACAATATGCTCCTTGGAACAGCAAATTCGCTTCTTCCTTTTCTTTCCCTTTACCATGTGCGTAATTCTGGTATTGCGTTTTCGTTTTTTTCTTCTTTTTCTCACTGGGGACTTATTGCCATAACGCTTGCTATTATTGTTTTCCTTTTATGGTTATGGAAAAGCACGGCGCAGAATAGATTTTTAACGCGTTTTGGTCTTACCATCATCATTGGTGGAGCAATCGGCAATCTTATTGACCGTATTCGTTTTCACCATGTCACTGATTATATTCTCTTTCATATCGGCGATGTTTTCTCCTTTGCTATTTTTAATCTTGCTGATAGTTTTATCACATTTGGTGTCATTGCTATCCTCATCGACGAATTGCGCATCTGGATAAAAGCAAAGCGCCATTCTGATCGTCCATTTTCACAAAGAGAGAAATAAAATGAAATTATTTGCTTATGTGATACAAGATAAGCGTAAATAGGCGATGCGCAATGGCTTTACCATTATATTATTTTTTATATTATAAATTGGGCACTTCATTATATGGGCACTGGGGTGAGATAGGTTGAAGAGTCTAAAGCAAAGAAATGTCTCTTTAAAACAAACGCGTAAATGTGCAATATAATGCTGTTCGATGTGAGAAGCGTAATCTCATTAAGAAAAATGATGATTCGTATTTATAGATTTTGCATTACGTTTTTCATATTCTTTATAAAGAAACAAAAACTTATCATTTAAACTTTTCCCTTCGCATAAGTAAACTTCATGATTTTACTCAAAATAAGCTTATTCCTTACCAATTTGTAAGGTTTCTTGCCAAGATAAGTCTCTTGTAATTTTAAAATAAATCCCCATAATAGAGGGAGGTATGCTGGAATTCCGCTAGCGGCGCCTGGAGTTGTTTGTATGTACCAAGTAAAGGTTTATACATAAAGTGCTGTTACAATATACAGATATTCTTTTAAACTCCAAAATCTGGCGGAACATATACTAAAGGACTTTATATTATGGCTGATTTCAAAAATTTACGTTCGGCATCTGTTTCTCGTGCCGATGCATCAATTGATCTAGGATTGCGCAGCTATATGCTGGGCGTTTATAATACAATGGCCATTGGTTTGCTTATTACAGCCGCTGCTGCTTATGCAGTTGCATCATTAGCAACGACAACAGATATGAGCCAGGCAGCCGCTCAAATCAATAGTAGTGTTTATTTGACTTCATTTGGAGTAACATTCTATACATCGCCACTTTCTTATATTGTTATGTTTGCACCACTTGTAGCGGTTTTATTCCTTAGTTTCAAAATAAACACATTGAGTACAAGTGCAGCCCGTAGCCTCTTTTTTGGATACGCTGCTCTTGTTGGATTCTCACTCTCCTCTATTATTTTGCGTTATACCACGGAAAGTGTTGTGCAGACCTTTGTTATTACCGCAGCGTCTTTTGGTGCTCTTTCACTTTATGGTTACACAACAAAGCGTGATCTCACGGCGATGGGTTCATTCTTTTGCATCGGTTTGATTGGCTTGATGCTTTCTATGCTTGTGAATATCTTTCTTGGATCAACTGCCTTGCAGTTTGCTATCTCTGTGATTGGTATATTTATTTTTGCTGGTTTAACAGCTTACGATACACAGAATATTAAGTTAATGTATTATGAAGGAGATCAAAGCGATGCAAAAGGACGTAAAATTATTATGGGGGCTTTGAATCTCTATCTTGATTTTATTAATATGTTTGTTTTCTTATTGCAATTTCTCGGCTCGAATCGTGATTAATTGCGAAAATTATCACTTAATTGAGGGACCTTGTTTCTTAAAAGGAGCAAGGTCTTTTTGTTTTTAGCGTTTTTTAAACACAAGGCTTGTTCTTTTTTCTTGTTAGTGTACTTGCTTAATAAAATGACAAAAATGCCTTATAAGCAGAGATTTTCTCGATTTTCTGCACTTATACAACAAAAACTCCATAGCTCTCTTGCAAAGACAGGTGATAATAATTTTTGTCATCAGTCAAATAAAACCAATCAAAACCTTCATTACGATCTTACCGTTGCTTCTTATAATGTTCATAAATGCGTAGGTGTTGACAAAATTTTTAATCCTACGCGTATTGTCCATGTTATTACTGAACTACAAGTTGATATTCTTGCACTTCAAGAAGCAGATAAACGTTTTGGTGAACGCGTTGGCTTGATTGATCTTCAACTTTTAAAAAGCAAAACAGGCCTGATTCCAGTGCCTTTGAATACCATGTCGCCTCAAGGGCATGGCTGGCATGGTAACGCTCTTTTTTTGCGAAAAGGACATGTACGCGATATCTTACAAGTCACTCTTCCTGGCATTGAGCCGCGTGGCGCTGTGATTGTAGAGTTTGAAATGGAAATCGGCCTTATACGTATCATTGCCGCTCATTTTGGCTTATTACGTCATTCTCGTAATCAACAAACAAAAACACTCCTTGCACTTCTGCAAAAACGCCCCCTTATGCCTACACTCCTCGTTGGGGATTTTAATGAATGGCGGAGGGGAAAAGGCTCTTCTTTAAAGCATTTTTCTCCCTATTTTGATAGTACACTTGGAACTGTACCAAGCTTTCCTTCTCGCTTTCCTTTTTTGGCTCTTGATAGAATTTTTGCTTTTCCCCATCAGTTAGTGAAAAATATTGAAAATCACAACTCATCGCTTGCACGCGTTGCCTCCGATCATTTGCCTATTAAAGCCTATCTTGATCTTGCCAATGCAATAGCTATTATTCAAAACAAATAACTGAAAAAGATTAATGTGCTTCATCCCAATTTTTTGCAATCATGACTTTTACTTCAAGGGGTACTGATAAAGAGAGAACAGGCATTGCAGCATTTTCCATGACCTTTTTAACAACAACCATGGTTTTTTCACTTTCATCTTCTGGTACCTCAAAAATCAGTTCATCATGCACTTGTAGCAACATTTTTGCTGATAATTTCTCTTTTTGCAAAGCATCTTCCATGTGAATCATGGCACGGCGAATAATATCTGCTGCTGACCCTTGAATCGGTGCATTAATAGCAGCACGCTCATTAAAAGAACGAACTTGTAGATTCGTTGCTTTTATTTCTGGATAATGAATACGACGTCCAAAAATTGTCTCTACATACCCATTCTGACGTGCAAAGATTTTTGTTTTCTCCATATAGTCTTTAATTCCTGGAAATCTTTCAAAATAGAGTTGAATATAACGCCCTGCTTCTTGCCGTGAAAATCCCAATTGATTGGCTAATCCAAATGCTGAAATGCCATAAATAATACCAAAATTAATTGCTTTTGCACGACGCCGTATATCTGAATCCATCCCCTCTATCGCAACGCCAAACATTTGTGATGCCGTCATAGCATGAATATCCTGCCCTTTAGCAAAAGCTTCTTTTAATGCCGTGATATCGGCAATATGCGCAAGAATACGCAATTCAATCTGACTATAATCGGCCGAAAGTAACACATGTCCTTTTGGAGCAATAAAAGCTGTGCGAATTTTACGCCCTTCAGCGGTCCGTACAGGAATATTTTGTAAATTTGGTTCTGATGATGATAACCGCCCTGTTGATGTTGTTGCCAAAGAGTAGTTTGTATGGACTCGCCCTGTTTTTGGCAAAATATAAGAGGGCAAAGCATCTGTATAAGTAGATTTTAGCTTTGCAAGCTGGCGCCAATCAATGACTTTACGCGGTAAAACATGGCCTTCAGCAGCTAATTCTTCTAAAGTCTGTGCAGAAGTTGACCACTGTCCACCCTTGGTTTTAGCACCTCCGGGTAATCTCATTTTGCCAAAAAGGATATCACCTAATTGCTTTGGTGAAGCAATATTAAATTTCTCACCAGCTAGCTGATAAATTTCCTCTTCTAGAATCAAAGCAGCCTGCGCTAATTCTCCTGAAAGACGCAATAAAATCTGCCTATCAACAAGAATCCCACGTTCTTCCATTCTCGCGAGTACTTCTATTAGCGGCCTATCAAAACGTTCATAAATTTTTGTCATCCTTTGAGATACAAGTTGTGGTTTTAAAACTTGCCACAAACGCAGCGTTACATCAGCATCTTCAGCCGCATAAAGAGTTGCCTGTTTCAAATCCACCTTTGCAAAAGAAGTGATCTTTTTTCCGTTATGCGTTAAATCCTTGTAGGCAATCGGTGTATGTCCAAGCCAACGTTTAGACAAATCATCCATATTATGGGTTAAAGATCCAGCATCCAAAACATAGGACAAAAGCATGGTATCATCAAAAGAACGTATCACAATGCCCTTTTGCTTCATCACTAACCAATCATATTTTATATTCTGGCCAATTTTTAAAACTGCTTGATTTTCTAATATCGGCTTTAAAAGTGCTAAAGCTTTCTGGGGTTCAATCTGCCCTACAATGCGCGCTCCTCCTAACAGATCATCTTCCCCTTCAACATGTTCAAGAGGCACATAAGCTGCTT
The DNA here is from genome assembly GCF_000273375.1 of Bartonella birtlesii IBS 325. Classification (NCBI taxonomy): domain Bacteria; kingdom Pseudomonadati; phylum Pseudomonadota; class Alphaproteobacteria; order Hyphomicrobiales; family Bartonellaceae; genus Bartonella; species Bartonella birtlesii. The sequence continues at coordinate 473,708 of NZ_CM001557.1, read as the reverse complement.
TTCCCGGCTTTAATGCTAATGAAAAACCAACAAGCTTTGCTTGTAGTGGATCAAGTGAAGTTGTTTCAGTATCAAAAGCAAAAAAGCCTTGTTCTTCTGCTTTCCATAACCAATCTTTCAAAACTTCTTCATCAAGAATAGTTGTATAAGTATCTCTTGTAATTTTTTGTGTTAGTGCTTGACCTTTGCACTTTTCCGCTAAGCTTTGTGGAGAATTTTCAGAAAAATTATGTGAGAGTGTACTATTAACATCTTTTATATCAAAATCGTTCTTATATTTAGGCTTTTCCCATTCAACATCTATATCAAGTGCATCAATTACTGCTGCATCGCACATCGTTGCCTCTGCTACACGACGTGTTAATGTCGTAAATTCCATCGTTTTAAGAAAAGCGATTAAGCGTGGACCATCTTGGGGTTCCAAAATAAAATCGTCTAAATTATTGTCTATAGGCACATCTGTTTTAAGACGCACCAGTTCACGAGAAATTTTTGCCTGTTCACTATAATTTTGAATATTTTCACGCCGTTTTGTTTGCTTAATTTCTGCCACGCGCTGTAATAAAAGATCAAGAGAACCAAATTGATCCAGCAGTTGGGCAGCGATTTTTGGACCAATACCTGGAATACCTGGCACATTATCTGTTGTATCTCCAATCAAAGCCTGCAAATCAACCATTTTTTCAGGTGCGACACCCCATTTTTCTATAACTTCGGAAATACCAATATGTTTATCTTTCATACTATCATACAAAGATACATGCGTATTTACGAGTTGCATAAGATCTTTATCAGAAGAAATAATTGTTGTTTTTGCTCCAACCTTTGTTGCCAATTTTGCATAGGTAGCAATTAAATCATCCGCTTCAAATCCTTCCTCTTCAATACAAGGCAAATTAAAAGCTTTTGTTGCTTGGCGTATTAATGCGAATTGTGGAATAAGATCTTCAGGAGGTATCTCACGATTTGCCTTATATTGTGGATAAATTTGTTTCCGAAATGTATCGGATGAATAATCAAAAATAACAGCAAAATGCGTTGGAACAACACCAGTAGCTGTATTGCGCGCATCACAGAGTAATTTCCATAGCATATTACAAAAACCAGCGACAGCTCCTACAGGAAGACCATCCTTTTTGCGCTTTAAAGGCGGTAAAGCATAGTAAGCACGAAAAATATAGCCCGACCCATCAACCAAAAAAAGATGATCTGTTGCTTTCATGACAATTTCACTTCTCCATTTCTGCCTAAAAATAATTCTCTCTCAAATATTTTTTTGCTCTTATAATAAAATTTATCAAGCTGCCTCTAAAAAGCCATTTTTTCTTTTCATAAGGTATGAAGTCGTTGCAATTTATATTTGGTACCTAGAGCTTTTCTTTGCTGTTACAGGATATAATAGCTTTCATTTTGCTCCTCCTATGATAGCTGAGGTACTATGTGGCGACATGGTCGTTGTGGTGTTCCCCTCCCCACAACGACCGTATTTTTTAAGGGCAGTGTTTTTAGAGATTTTATTCTTCCCAGATTTAAAGAAAAAGGTTGCATTCTTTACTCAGGAATTTCGAAATCATTCCACAAAGCCTTTTCTCCCATTTTGTTAATAAAATCAGCATGCAGACTTTTTTCTTGTGCACTTAATCTTGGAGCTAAGGCTTGTGGACGGGATTTAACCGCATAGAGAGCATCTTTGTCATTTTTGGAATCTTCATCATCTCCCTGCTTTTTATTAAAACCTAATACCCCCTGCTTGCCACCAATGAGTTCGATGTAAACATCGGCAAGAATCTCTGCATCAAGTAAAGCGCCATGAAGAACACGATGACTATTATCAATTCCAAAACGTTTGCACAAAACATCAAGTGAATTCGGTCCCATAGGAAACTTACGCCGTGCCATAGCCAATGTATCAAGAATGTTATCAACACTGATAAGTGGTCTATTCGCCCGTCCTAATTCTGCATTAAGAAAACCAATATCAAAGCTTGCATTATGAGCAATCATTGTTGCGCCATTAATAAATTCTAAAAACTCATCAGCAATATCACTAAAGTTTTTTTCATTCTTTAAGCGTTCATTGGTCAATCCATGAATCGCTACAACTTCATCAGGAATAATAATGCCTTGTGGATTCAAATAAACATGGAATCGGCGCCCTGTAAGATAACGATCAACCATCTCTACACAACCGATTTCTATTATGCGATCTTTCTCTTTATCTAAACCTGTTGTTTCTGTATCAAAAATAACTTCACGCATGACTTTAATTCTTTAGTAACTTTTTTATCACGTAATAAACTTGCTCACGTGTATTCTCTAAATTTTTCCCTGTATCAATAATAAAATCAGCACGTTCTCGTTTTTCTTTATCAGGCATTTGTCTCGCATTGATAAAGGCAAATTTTTCTTCATTCATATTTTGGCGAATCATCGCACGCTCTTTTTGTATTGTTCGTGGAGCAGAGACAACGATAACACTGTCTACACGTTTTTCACTCTTTGTTTCAAAAAGAAGTGGAATCTCAAGAATAACTAATTTTTTTTCCTCTCTGTGTGCTCTCTCAATAAATTCTTTTTCTTTTTCTTGTACTAGAGGATGAATTATTTTTTCTAATTTTTGTAATTTATCATGATTGTTTAATAAAATTTTAGAAAGCTTTAAGCGATTAATTTTATTATCTTCAATGACACTAGGAAATGCACGTGCTATAAGTGATACTACTGGTTCATCTTTATAAAGCTGATGTACTGCATCATCAGCACTAAAAACAGAAATACCTGCTTGTTTGAAAAAATCAGCGACTGTTGATTTTCCCATAGCAATTGATCCAGTCAATCCTACGATTTTCATCTTTTTTCTTCACCCATATCCTCTAAAATTGCTGTTCGTAGTGCCTTTGTAACTTGTGGTCTTATTCCAAACCATCGTTCAAAACCTACAACAGCTTGATGCAAAAGCATACCCAGTCCATCAACAGTTTTTAAACCATGCGTTTTTGCTTGTTGTAGAAAAGGTGTTACCAATGGTGTGTAAACAATATCTGTCACCAATGCTGTTGTCTTCGCGTTATAAAAATCACAAAAAAAAGAATCATTTTTTTTCTCATGAGGATTTATCATACCTAAAGAAGTTGTATTAACAATCAAATCAGCCTGATAAAGTATTTCATGTATATTTTGCCAGTCACAAACTTCAATAGTTTTTCCAAAATGCTGCGCTAAATCTTCTGCACGCCTCTTTGTACGATTGAATAAGCAAATACGTTCAAATCCACGTTTTTTTAAGGAATATAGGACAGCGCGTGCAGCACCACCTGCACCAAAAATAACTGCCGTTTCTCCTATCCAATCAGGAGCAAAATCATCAAGATTAGCACTAAAACCGTAAGCATCACTATTTGTGGCACAAAGTTTATCTCCTTCATACCAAAGCGTATTAACAGCACCAATCATTGTTGCTACATCATCTTTATAATTTGCCAAATGAAAAGCTTCCTGTTTATGGGGTAGTGTAACATTACCCCCACAAAACCCTCTCTTTTTTAGAGATCTGAAAAAATCCCTAAATTCTTCAGATCTTACTTCTTGTGCGATATATTCGCCTTGTAGATCATATTGTTTAAGCCAAAAATTATGTATTTTTGGCGATTTTGAATGATGAATAGGAATACCAACAACAAAGGCACGTGGAAAATCTATTTTTTCATGCTTTATTGTTAGATTAACCATCAATAACCCCTAAATGACGCAGTTTTATAAGTAAGGGCAATAAAGGTAAACCAATAATTGTAAAAAAATCTCCTTCAATTTTATCAAAAAGATGAATTCCTTCTCCTTCAATTTGATAGACTCCTACACTGTTAAAAACATTTGTTCCCACGCGCGATAAATAACGTTCAATAAACTCTGATGAAAGAGGGCGCACCAACATATGCGCACTAAAAACTTCTGTCCAAATTTCTTGGCCATTTTGAAATAAAGCTATTGCACTATGAAGAGAATGGGATTTTCCTGACAAATCACGTAAACGTTGATATGCTTCCTTACTATTTGTGACTTTATGTAAAACTTTTCCTCTTAAATCAAGTACTTGATCACAACCAATAACTAAGTTACCAGGAAAACGGTCGGAAACATTTTTTGCTTTTGCACTTGCAAGAAAACAGCTGAGCTCTTTAGGAGTCTTTGTTTTTCCTGTTTTTTCTATTTCTCTTTCATCAAAAGAAGCTGCTTCAGTAAAAAAACTTAAACCAGCTTTTTTCAATAATTGTGCACGATAAAAACTAAGGGATGCTAATATTAGCCTATCTGTGACCATGGGATTCTTTCATTTTCCTTCACGAAATCGCGTTAAAAGCTCAAATATAGCAGCAGCGGTCTCTTCAATAGAGCGCCTTGTCACGTCAATAATAGGCCAACCAAAACGTTCACAAATGCGCTTTGCATAAGTTAATTCTTCAGCAATATTGATACGATTTGTATAACTCTCAATGGCAAAATTATCTCCCAAATCGCGATTTTGGCGAATATGTGAGATTCTTTCGGCAGAAGCAATTAAACCTATGATTAAAGAATTTTTTACTTCTAAAAGAGCTTCTGGTAAATCAATTCCCGGAACAAGAGGAACATTAGCTGTCTTAACTCCACGATTTGCTAAATAAATACTGGTAGGTGTTTTAGATGTTCTTGAGATTCCTACAAGAATTACATCTGCATTAGATAGATCACTGGGAGATTGTCCATCATCATGTTCTATTGTAAAATCCAGCGCTTCAATACGACGAAAATAGTCTGCATTGAGATCATGTTGTGCACTGGCACGTAAATTTGTTGGTATTCCAAGATAAGACTGAAAAGCATCCAAAACAGGATGTAATATGTCAATACAGGGAACTTTCATTTTTTCACATTTCTTCTTAAGAAGAAGTTTAATTTTTTGATCAATGATTGTGTAAAGAACAATACCAGGTTCTTGTTGTATTTCATCAAGAGCTCTTTGTAATTGTGTCTCATTACGAATCATTGGATAGATATGTTCTGTTACTTGATTCATCGTGTATTGTGATGCAACAGCTCTTCCAACAGAGATTAATGTTTCTCCTGTAGCATCAGAAAGCATGTGCAAATGAAAGTTTTTTTTATCTCTTGTCACAAAAATTTTAACTCCTTGTTAACAAATGTGCATATATAAGCATCGCTTATTACAAAAAGAAAATTTGAGGAAAATTTTCCATTATTATGCACAAACTGAACAGTTGTGATAGCTGATCTCCTCTTATAAAAAAAGTGTGGTAATAGCAGCTTTAAGATAATGTTATACTTTTCTTTTTTTATTTTTCATTTGTGGATAAAATTGAGGATAAATAGAGTATAACTAATAATTTACGTTAAACACAGGCTTTAATAAGAATAATCCCCTTTTTCAAAAATTTTTAATATAAGGTTATCTGGAAAAATAAAAGTATTTTGAATATTAATTTATTAGTGATATAGAATGTATCCATATCCAGTATAGTCTCTTTTAAATATGTTTATATTATCTTAATTTATAATGGTATTTTATGTAACTTAATTAAAATTTCTATAATCGATTTTCTTATATATTTCTTTTATTTAATAAATTATTTTTATACAAATAGCTTGCAGATTTTAAAAATTGAGTGTACAATGCTCTTTTTTCTTATAAGAGTATTATATTCTCTAAATTTTCCGTAGATTATCAGGGACAATCTCCACTTATTTAAAGAGCATATTTCATGCAAGAAATGAAACTACAAGAACTTAAAAGTAAAAATCCCGTTGAACTTGTTTCTTTTGCTGAAACATTAGAAGTTGAAAATGCTTCTTTGATGCGCAAACAAGAATTGATGTTTGCTATTTTAAAAAAGCTTGCTTCGCAAGATGTAGAAATTATCGGAGAAGGAGTTGTTGAAGTTTTGCAAGATGGATTTGGTTTTTTACGATCTGCTGATGCTAATTATCTTCCAGGACCTGATGATATTTACCTTTCACCTGCACAAATTCAATCTTTTTCTTTAAAAACAGGTGATACTGTTGAAGGTCCTATACGGAGCCCGAAAGAAGGAGAGCGCTATTTTGCTCTTCTTAAAATTAATACTATTAATTTTGAAGATCCTGAAAAAATCCGCTATAAAATTCATTTTGATAATCTCACTCCTCTTTATTCTAATGAACGTTTTCAAATGGAAATACAAGATCCTACAGAGAAAGATATGTCATCGCGGGTGATTGATTTGATATCTCCATTGGGAAAAGGTCAACGAGGGCTTATTGTAGCACCTCCTCGGACGGGAAAAACAGTTTTACTTCAAAATATTGCTCATTCTATTACCACTAATCATCCTGAATGTTATCTTATTGTTCTTTTAATTGATGAACGTCCAGAAGAAGTTACTGATATGCAACGTTCTGTAAAAGGAGAAGTTGTTTCTTCTACTTTTGATGAACCAGCAATGCGTCATGTACAAGTAGCTGAAATGGTTATTGAAAAAGCAAAACGTCTTGTTGAACATGGACGTGATGTTGTTATTCTTCTTGATTCTATTACACGTCTAGGGCGTGCCTATAATACAGTTGTTCCTTCATCAGGTAAGGTTTTAACAGGTGGGGTAGATGCAAATGCGTTGCAGCGTCCAAAACGTTTTTTTGGCGCAGCACGTAACATTGAAGAAGGTGGATCTTTAACCATTATTGCAACGGCTTTGATTGATACTGGTAGTCGTATGGATGAGGTTATTTTTGAAGAATTTAAAGGTACTGGTAATTCGGAAATTGTTCTTGATCGTAAAGTTGCTGATAAGCGAATTTTCCCAGCTATGGATATATTGAAGTCAGGAACACGTAAAGAAGAACTTTTAGTAGCACGGCAAGATTTACATAAAATTTTTGTACTTCGTCGTATTTTGGCGCCTATGAACGTAACAGATGCAATTGAGTTTTTGATTGATAAATTAAAACAAACAAAAAACAATAGTGAATTTTTTGATTCAATGAATACGTAGAAATATTGGTTTTTTTTGATTGGGATACATCCTGTGGATACAATCTTTGCTGTTTCGAGTGGATTGTTGCCTTCAGGGGTCGCAGTCATTCGGCTTTCTGGTCCCCATGTTATAAATATAGTTAAAACACTTTGTGGTTTTTTGCCCAAGGCACGATTTATGCATTATGGAAATCTTACAGCTCGTGATGGTAGCTTTCTAGATTCTGCTTTAACTGTTTTTTTCCCGGCTCCTCATAGTTTTACAGGGGAAGATTGTGCAGAATTCCATTTGCATGGGGGAAAAGCGGTTGTAAATCGTTTTCTTGATGAATTATCTACATTTGCTGGATGTCGTATGGCAGAAGCGGGTGAATTTTCGCGTCGTGCTTTTATGGAAGGGAAGTTAGATCTTGTTCAAGCAGAAGGTCTTGCTGATTTAATAGAAGCAGAAACGGAAAGTCAGCGGCGTTTGGCTATTATGGGGACAAGTGGGCGTTTAACAGCACTTTATCGTGATTGGCGCAGCAAACTTATGAAAGCACGTGCTTTTATTGAAGTAGAACTTGATTTTGCTGATGAAACTGATGTTCCAAATTCGGTATCTGATAAAATTTGGAAAGATGTAGAAAATCTTCGTACTTCTCTTCAAAAACATATTGATGAAGGAGAACGTGCGAGTATTTTACGTGATGGATTACAAATTGTTATTGCTGGTGCTCCAAATTCTGGAAAATCAAGCATCATGAATCGTTTGGCTGGAAAACCTGTTGCTATTGTGACAGATGAGGCAGGAACAACGCGTGATGCTTTAGAAATAAGGCTTGTTCTTGGTGGTATACCAATTTTTTTGACAGATACTGCTGGTTTTAGGGAAACAGAAAACAAAATCGAGCAATTAGGAATAGAAGTTGCAAGGAAGCATATTAGAGATGCTGATTTAGTTATTTTAGTTTATGATATGATAAATCCAAAGGAGATTGAATTACCAAAGACATCGGCTGAAATATGGCGTGTTGGTAATAAACTTGACCTTTATGAAAAAAATGAAAATAACTGGTCTATACAATTTTCTACAATAACTGGTTTGAATTTTGATTATTTTATTAAAGAAATTGAATCATTTTGTTTACGTCGTGCCGCTGAAATTGGAAATCTTGTTCCAGCGCGTAAAAGGCAACTTCAGTTATTAAAAGAAGCTGTTAAAGAAATAGAATTTTCCATAAACTATCATACTCTTGATTTAAGTTTACGTGCAGAACATCTTCGCCGTGCCAGTGATTTTCTTGGAAAAATTACTGGAGATATAGATGTTGAAGATTTGCTTGATGTTATTTTTTCAGAATTTTGTATTGGTAAATGATGATTCACGTGAAACATTGATTATTTTATAGACAGTTTTAAAAGATTATGTAATTTTATACATTCTGTTTCACGTGAAACTTGAGAGTAGATTTTATATGGAATAAATTCTGATGCAATTATATGATGTTATTATTGTTGGTGGTGGACATGCAGGCTGTGAAGCTGCCTCAGCTTCAGCACGAGTTGGAGCACAGACCGCACTTATTACGCATAAAATATCAGCAATAGGAACAATGTCTTGTAATCCTGCTATTGGTGGGCTTGGAAAAGGACATTTAGTTCGTGAAATAGATGCTTTGGATGGTCTTATGGGGAGAGCAGCAGATGCTGCTGGAATTCAGTTTAGACTACTTAATCGACGCAAAGGACCGGCAGTAAGAGGGCCACGTACACAAGCTGATAGGCAACTCTATAAAGAAGCAATACAGAGTTTTTTACAAGAACAAGATAATCTCGTTCTACTTGAAGATGAAGTTATTGATCTGATTATTAAAGATAATTACGTTTCAGGTGTTATTTTAAAAAAACAGGGAAAGCTTTTTTCTGGTGCTGTTGTTTTAACTACAGGGACATTTTTAAATGGGATTATTCATATTGGCGATAAGAGATGGTCTGCTGGACGGATGGGAGAACAGTCGAGTGTTAAGCTTGCAGAACGTTTAAAAAATTATAATATAAATTTTGGAAGGTTAAAAACAGGAACTCCAGCTCGTCTCAGTAAAAAAACGATTCGTTGGGAGTATCTTCCAAAACAAAAAGCTGATGAAGATCCAGTTCCTTTTTCTCTCTTAACAGAAAAAATTGAACAGCCACAAATTGAATGTGCAATCACACGTACGAATGTGCAGACACATAAAATTATTCGTGAAAATATACATCTGTCTGCTTTATATTCTGGAAATATTGAAGGATTAGGACCACGTTATTGTCCTTCAGTTGAAGATAAAATTATTAAATTCGGAGAACGTGATGGACATCAAATTTTTCTAGAACCAGAAGGTTTAAATGATGATACGATTTACCCAAATGGTCTTTCTACTTCTCTTCCTGAAAATGTTCAAATTTCTTTATTGAAAACAATTGAAGGACTAGAAAATGTTAAGGTTTTACAGCCTGGTTATGCTATTGAATATGACTTTGTTAATCCAAAACAATTGACAAAAACTTTGGAATTGCGTTCTTTACCAGGATTATTTTTAGCAGGGCAAATTAATGGTACAACAGGATATGAGGAAGCTGCAGCACAAGGATTTTTAGCTGGATTAAATGCTGCACGGAAAGTTTCTGGATTAGATGAAATTATTATAAGTCGTTCTACAGCCTATATTGGTGTTATGATAGATGATTTAATTTCACGTGGAGTTTGTGAACCTTATCGAATGTTTACATCACGTGCTGAATTTCGTCTCTCTTTGCGGTCTGATAATGCTGATTCTCGTTTAACACCTTTGGCGCAACAATGGGGTATTGTAAGTCAAAATCGTTGGGATTGTTATCAGAAAAAACAACAACATATTGATCGTGCACGATCAATATGTAAAGGGCTTTTTTTAACACCTAATGAAGCTTCTGCTTATGGTTTGCAAATAAACCGTGATGGAATTAGGCGTTCAGCTTATGATCTTCTTGCTTATCCTCATATGACTATAAAGCGCCTTTCAGACTTTTGGCCACAATTGCAATTAATTGATTCTAAAACTGTTGAATCTTTAGAAATTGAAGCACAATATGCAGTTTATTTAGAAAAACAAGCACAAGATATTGCTTCTCTTCAGCGAGATGAGCGTTTAGAGATTCCCTCTTCTATTGATATTCGGTCAATTTCTGGTCTTTCAAATGAACTGAAAATAAAAATTCAGGAAAATTCACCACGTTCTATTGCTGATGCACAAAAAATTGATGGTATGACACCTGCAGCATTATCGCTTATTATTACATATATTCAACGTCAACGACGTGAAAAGGCTAAAATAGCTTAATGAATCTTTCTACAGAGCAAAAATATCAAGAACTCTTAAATATTGTTCCTTCTGTTTCACGTGAAACGATGGAGTATTTAATACAATTTGAAGCTTTAATAATACAATGGAATAAATATATTAATTTAATATCTGTTGCAACAATACCTCTTTTATGGACACGCCATATTTTAGATTCAGTACAAATTTATCCTTTATATAGTGATTTTTCGCATTGGTGTGATCTTGGTTCAGGTGGTGGATTTCCTGCAATTGTTATTGCTATCTTTATGAAAGAAAAAAAAGAGGACATATTGATCTTGTTGAAAGCAACGGAAAAAAAGTCGCTTTTTTACGAACAGTCATTGCTGAACTTGATCTTCCAGCGACAGTTTATCACCACAGAATTGAGGATGTATACAAAAAAATAGCAAAACCAGAAATTATAACAGCACGAGGATTAGCTTCACTTGATAATCTTTTAAGGCTTATTTTTCCTTTATTTACACAAAAAACAATCGCTCTTTTGCAAAAAGGCCGGGATTACTCTACAGAAATAAAAAATGCCTCTGCCAATTGGCAGTTTGATCTGCTAAAACATAAAAGCAGAATTGATGAAAATTCTGTTATTTTAGAAATTTCTCATCTTCGATCCGGTCATGTAGAGGGTAAAGCAAAATGAGCGAAACACGAATTATCGCTATTGCAAACCAAAAAGGTGGGGTAGGAAAAACAACCACAGCAATTAATCTTGCTACAGCTTTAGCAGCTATTGGAGAAAATGTTCTTATTATGGATGTTGATCCACAAGGAAATGCAAGTACAGGATTGGGAATAGATCGTAATAGCCGTCCTTTGTCTTCTTATGATGTTTTGGTTTCGGGGGTTTCAGTAACAAAAGCTGCTTTAAAAACAGCGGTACCAAATCTCTATATTGTCCCTTCTACACTTGATTTGTTGGGTGTAGAAATGGAAATTTCTTCATCAAAAGATCGTATTCAACGGTTACGTAAGGCGCTTTATGATGATCCTAAAATGGAAAAAAAATTCAGTTATATTCTTATTGATTGTCCTCCATCTCTTAATCTTCTTACACTAAATTCTATGGGAGCTGCAGATTCTGTTTTGGTGCCTATGCAATGTGAATTTTTAGCACTTGAAGGGTTAAGCCAATTGCTTGAAACAGTAAAGCAAGTACGATCCGTACTTAATCCATCTCTAGAAATTCAAGGTATTGTTCTCACCATGTATGATGGACGGAATAATCTTTCAAATCAAGTTGTTGAAGATGTACGTTCTTTTATGGGAGATAAAGTTTATCGTACCGTTATTCCACGAAATGTGCGAGTATCAGAAGCACCTTCTTTTGGTAAACCAGTATTGCTTTATGATCTCAAATGTGCAGGGAGTCAGGCTTATTTACGTCTAGCATCAGAGGTAATACAACGTGAAAAACAAGCACATGCAGCTGCTTAGATATTAAAAATGATTTTTGTAAATAAAACTCAAAGAGTGAAATTATGAATGATGATCAATCAAAAAAAAGACTGGGACGTGGATTAGCAGCATTGATTGGCGATATCAGTTTAAACAATGGTCTTACACGTTCATCAAGTACTGAAAAGTTAGCAGAGTTTGGTTCAGTTTCTACATTTTCTGAGCGGTTTGTTTCACTTGAATCTATTTCTTGTAATCCACATAATCCACGGCGCCATTTTACTGAATCGGAACTTGATAATTTAGCACAATCAATTCGTCAGCACGGTGTTGTTCAACCTGTTATTGTAAGACCTTTACGTGATCATCCTCAGCGATTTGAATTAATTGCTGGTGAACGGAGATGGCGTGCTGCACAGCGTGCTAATTTAAGTAAATTGCCGGTAATTGTTCGTGATGTAGATGACAAAACGGCTTTAGAATTGGCAATTATTGAAAATGTTCAGCGTGCTGATCTTAATCCTATTGAAGAAGCAATGGGGTATGAACTTTTACTGAATGAACATGGTTATACGCAAGTAGATTTAGCTCAAATCATTGGAAAAAGTCGAAGTCATGTTGCAAATACTCTTCGTTTATTAAAGTTACCGTCAAAAGTACAACAATTTTTAACCGATGGACAACTCTCTGCTGGTCATGCACGTTGCCTTATAACCGTTGATAATCCACTGGATTTAGCCGAAAAAATTATTCGTGATGGTCTCTCGGTACGCCAAACAGAAATGCTTGCATATGAACAGGCTAATCCGAAAGTCAAAAAACGAACTTCTTTAGAAAAAGATGCAGAAACGAAATCTTTAGAAAAATTGCTTGCAGATGTTATAGGAATGAAAGTTATCATTCGGCATGGTAAAAAAGGTGGCGATTTAAAAATACATTACTCTTCATTAGAACAATTAGATGATATTTGTCGGCGTTTGCAAAATTAATCAATCGTTCAAAATAAAAAGAGTTTTTTAGCAACCTTCTCTTAAAATTTTAATTATTCTGTACATATATTCTTTAGCAAATTCAATATTGCTTGAAGGTACAATGCTTTACTCATGTGGAGAAATTTCTTCGTTTGTAAGTACATTTAATGTTGTTTGAAATATTAAAAGACCAATAACAAAGTCTCTGGGTATGATATTATTTTCTTTTAAAATATTTACAAGTTTCGGTTTACGAGAAATATAAACGATATATTCTTCAACGTTATCATCATGAGTAATGGAATCGTTTTTATTATTGGTTTCTTTTAACTTTGGAAATAAATTTTTACATTCTTTTGAAATTTCTTCAAATTTAAAAAGAAAATCTTCTGTTAAGGGATAATTTGCAATGAAGGGTGATAGAGAAGAATAATTACCTATTTTTTCTCTGTTTCTTGAGTATATAAAGCAAAGAAAAAAAGGAAGAGAAAACATAATATAAATCTAAACGTGATTAAAAAATATCCTTTCTTTTCCGAATTTCAGCAAAAACTTCTTCATTTGTGGCTTTTTCCATTGCAAGATTTTTTCTGATTGTGTGATCATCCCAACGGAGAAAGGGGTTTGTTGCTTTTTCTTGCTCTAAAGTTACAGGAAGAGTCATGGCATTTTGCGAGCGTAATGAAAAAACTTCTTCTACTCTTTGTTTAAGTTTTTGATTATGTGGATCAAGTGTCAATGCGAAAAGAGCATTATTTTTTGTGTATTCATGTCCACAATAAAGAAGTGTTTCATCAGGAAGTTGACGAAGTTTTTTTAAAGAATTCAGCATTTGTGCTGCTGTTCCTTCAAACAGACGTCCACAGCCAAGTGAAAAAAGTGTATCTCCAGCAAAGAGTAATTTTTTTTCAGGAAAATAATAGGATAATGCCCCCAAGGTGTGACCAGGAGTTGAAAGAGCTAAAAGTGTATGGGAGCCAAAAAAAATTTTTTCATCAGGTTTAAGTGTTTTATCAAGGTGATAAATTTTTTCTTTTTCTGCTTCTGGTCCAATAACTATAGCTTTGTATAGTTTCTTTAATTCTTCCAGCGCTTCTACATGGTCGTGATGATGATGCGTGATAAAAATAGTTTGAAGTGTCCAGTTACGACGTTTTAAGGCATGCTGAATAGCTTTGCTTTCAGGTGCATCAATTGCTGCTGTTGTGCCAGTTTTTTGATCATGAATGAGCACACCAAAATTATCTTTTCGACAAATGAACTGTTCAATCAACATACCTTTTCTCCTGTACAGTGTACAGTAATGAAATTTATACAATAGCATGTATTATAAATTGTGTTGGATTTAAGAATTAGAGTTATCCTTTTCTTTTAAAAGCCCGTGTGAATGCTTTAGTATAAGAGGCATTTGGGTAAGCATAAAGAGAACTGTTAGGGGCATAACACCAAATACTTTAAAACTTGTCCAAAAATTATCGCTAAAATTGCGCCAAATGATTTCATTTAAAAGAGCAAGAAAAACAAAAAAGAATGCCCAACGATAGGTCAGTTTTTGCCATCCTAAATCATCGAGTTTTAAAGTAGAGTCCAAAGCATAACGCAAAAGTGGTTTTTTAAAAAACATTCCACCAAAGAGGATGAGAGCAAATAAACTATTAATAATTGTTGGTTTCATTTTAATGAAAGTATCATTGTGAAGCCAAAGCGTTAAAAAACCAAAGATGAGAACAAATATTCCCGAAATGAGAGGCATTATAGGAATTTTTCGTGCAAGAATCCATGATAAACTTAATGCAATGATGATTGCTACCATGAAAATAGCTGTTGCAGGAAAAATAGGTTTATGAAAATTTTTAAAAAATTCAATATTTTTTATCAGCCATTCACCTTTATAATTGGCAAGGAAAAAGACGACTAATGGCCCCATTTCTAAGAGAAATTTAAGTGTTGGTGAAAGAGCTGTTGTTTTATTATTTTTTTTGTATTAGAATTATTGTGTAAATTGTTTTTTAATGAAGTTTTTTTCATGCGTATCTTCCTGCGATTGTTTCGGCAAAATCAGAAGCAGAAAAAGGTTGAAGATCCTCAATATTCTCTCCTATACCGATAAAATAGACGGGTAATTTATATTTTGCTGCGATGGCAACAAGCACTCCTCCTCGTGCACTACCATCGAGCTTTGTCATGATTAAACCATTAACACCGGCAATATTACGGAAAATATCCACTTGATTAAGTGCATTTTGTCCGGTAGTGGCATCCAGCGTTTGAAGAATTGTATGGGGTGCATGGGGAGTGTGTTTTCCTAAAACACGGATAATTTTTGCCAATTCATCCATCAATTCCGTTTTATTTTGTAGACGTCCAGCGGTATCTATAATTAAAATGTCACTATTGGCTTTTTTAGCTTTTTTGTAAGCATCAAATGCTAAACTAGCAGCATCTGCTCCTAGTTTTGTTGAAACAACAGGAGAGTTTGTGCGCTCACCCCAAATATGTAATTGTTCAATAGCTGCAGCGCGAAATGTATCACCAGCAGCTAGCATAACTTTTAATCCTCCTGCGGTGAGTTTTGCTGCGAGTTTTCCAATCGTTGTCGTTTTTCCAGTACCATTTACACCAACCAATAAAATAACATGAGGTTTATGATTAAGATCAAGTTCTAGTGGAATTGCCACAGGTTCTAGTACTTTTTTTATTTCATCTGCCATAATGGCGTGAATGTTATCTGGAGAAAGATTCTTTTCATAACGGCTAGAAGCGAGATTATTAGTAATACGTGTCGCTGTTTCTACACCAAGATCAGCTTGAATAAGGATATCTTCTAGTTCTTGCAGTGTATTTTCATCAAGCTTTCCTTTAACGAATAGATCACTTATCGATTCACTTAAGCGTTGTGAAGAAAGAGCTAAACCTTTTCTTAGACGCCCAAACCATGCTGTTTTTTTCTGTTCAACAGAGGATATAGGTGAAAGATCTTCGTTTTTCTTTTCACAAATTATATCCGCGACAATAATTTTTCCAGAAAGGGGGATTTTTGCAGTATCGTCTTCAAAAGAGGGATTTTTCTCGTCACATGTGGCAGATGTTGTATTTTGACTTTCTGTTTGTTCAACCTTTTCTCTGTCGATAGAGGGTGGTTGGCTACTTTCACTGTCTTTTATGATATCGGCTTTAGAAGTGGAAAATTGTTCTATTTCTTGGTCTTCAGATTTTTTAAAAGAAAATATTTTTTTGATAAAAGATTTTGTCATGAGGGCTTTCCTGTTCAAGCGGCGTTTAATTTTGGAAGGACAGCAATCAATTTATCACCATCATGGTCAACAATAAGGGCTTGAACAATTGTTCCAGCTTTTGCACCTTTTATTTGTGCAAGAGTATAATCTTCTGTTCGTCCAATTTCATCTTTTTCAACGAGAATTGTTTGCTTGCTGTTTTGTAAGCGAACAAGATGTTTTTGGTAAGCCTCCTCACCTGCTTTGCGCAACTGTTCTGCACGCATCTTAATTATTTTGCGGTTGATTTGTGGCATACGCGCAGCAGGTGTTCCTTCTCTTGGGCTAAAAGGAAAGACATGAAGGTGTGTTAAATTACACTCACTGATTAAAGCAAGACTGTTTTGAAACATTTCTTCTGTTTCAGTAGGAAAACCAGCAATTAAATCTGCACCATAAACCATTGTAGGACGTTTGGCACGCAAATCTTGGCAAAATTGAATTGCATGTTCACGTAAATGACGGCGTTTCATTCTTTTTAAAATCATATTATCACCGGCTTGTAAGGATAAATGTAAATGCGGCATGACCCTTGTTTCATAAGCTAAAAGATTTATCAGTTCTTCGTCTGCTTCAATAGAATCAATTGATGACAGACGTAAACGAGGCAAGTCAGGAACATGATGCAAAATTGTTGAAGTTAATTTTCCTAGGGTGGCTTTTCCAGGGAGATCGTGGCCATAACTTGTAAGATCAACACCTGTGAGAACTACCTCTTGAATACCATTATCTATAAGCTGTTTAATTTGTTCAATGACAGCACCCATAGGAACTGAACGTGATGGTCCACGTCCATAAGGGATAATACAAAAGGTACAGCGGTGATCACATCCATTTTGCACCTGTATAAAGGCACGTGTGCGTTCTTCCATTGCACTCACCATATGGGGAGCAATTTTTTGCACTTCCATGATGTTATTGATACGCAACTTTTCGGAATGGTTGATACCAAAATCAGGAAGTTGGTGATAAGAATGCGCGTGGAGTTTATCTTCGTTACCTAAAATAAGATCGACCTCTGTCATTGAGGCAAAATTTTGTGCTTCTGTTTGAGCAGCACAGCCTGTGACAATAATACGGGCATGAGGATTTTCACGTCTCGCTTTGCGAATAGCTTGTTTTGCTTGCCGCACAGCTTCGGCTGTGACGGCACAGGTATTAAAAATAATAGCACCGTCTTTGAGTTTATCTAACTCCGAAGAGGCACTCTCTTTGCGTATAATTTCCGATTCATAGCGGTTTAATCGACAACCAAAAGTTACAATTTCTATTGCCATCAACAGTTATCCTTTTTATAGCTCCCTGTTAAAGGATTTAAAAAACCACTGAATTCATATTTGATTGGACCCGTCATGATAATATGATTGTCTTCTCTATAAAAGATATTAAGTTTTCCCCCTGGTAAATTCACATCGATATGACGTTTTGTAAGTCCACGTCGATATGCAGCTACTGTACTTGCACAAGCAGCACTGCCACATGCTTGTGTTAATCCAGCTCCTCGTTCCCATGTGCGTAAATTTAGACTTTTCTTTGACGTGACATGTGCAATAGAAATATTGCACCGTTCTGGAAAAAGGGGATCATATTCAAGTTTTGGTCCATATTTTTCTAATGGAATATGTTGAATATCACTTTCAATAAAAAAATAGCGTGGAGATTGCCGACAGATACAAGGCATGCATCTTTTAAGGGACCAGCAGTAATTTCTACGTGATTGGTGTCAATTATTTCACGTGAAACAGGCATCTCTTTTGCATTGAAATTTGGACATCCGATATCAACAGAAATGAGGTTGTTGGTTTGGCGTTTGCCTTCAATGATTCCAGCAGGCGTTTCTAGCCGAAAAATCTCACCCAAATTATGATCTGTGAGCCATGCTATGACACAACGGGTACCGTTGCCGCAAGCTTTAGCCATTGAACCGTCAGCATTCCATATTTCAAGGCGAAAATCAGATTTTTTTTGGGTTGGAGGATGAATGGCCATAATTTGATCAAAATAGGCTTCATGATCTGCTGCTAAGGTGAGGATTGCTTGTGGTGTGAAAGCATCTTTGCTGTCGCGCAGATCAGCAACAATAATTTGATTTCCAAGACCGTTCATTTTGCTGAATGGCGTTTTCATGAAATTTCTCTATTTTTAGTGATTACTCACAAAAGATATATGGCTGAAAATATTATAAATTTCTAGTGTTTAATAAATATAAAACTGGTAGCGGAATATTTATCGTTTAAAATAAAAATTTTTTACCCTGTTTTTTTAATTTGTTAATTTATCTTTGTAACATATAACAAATATTCATTCATTGAGTGAGTTTATTTATTGTCGTGGGAAAGAGTGTAGATATGTCGTTTTCAAGAATTTCATTTTTCGTTGCAATATCAACGGTAACGCTTTTAGGGGGATGTTCAACATCGCGGTTTGATAGTAACGATAATGGTAACACATTAGAAGTTTTTTATCCACTTCAACAGATGCCAACACAAGTGATGTCTGATCCATCTTTCTCTCATTCGTTAGCATCTGAAGCAGAGGATTCTTCAATGTATGAGAAAGGAGATTCCCAGAGTGATGGACGGATGGCTAGTCTCGAATTACCAAGCAATGCCACTGATTTGTTTCCGGCTAGTATTGCTGGGGTGTGGAATCTTTCTATGGGTGGTAAAGTTTGCCGAATTGCAACGCCACAAACGAAATTTGGTCAAGGATACCGTGCTGGCCCTTTACACTGTCCAGGAATTGTTTCTCAGGTAAGTTCATGGTTTGTTAAAGGAAAAAGATTATATTTTTATAATAATTCAGGACGTGTTATCGCTACCCTTTATTCTTCCAATGTTGATCGTTTTGAAGGACGCACACTTGATGATCATCCAGTTGTTTTAAGCCGTTAGATCGTTTTTGACCATTTATGAAAAAATGAAAGATATACGCACGAGTCTGTGAAGGGAGCTTATATTTTCATTGAAAACGGATTGAAAAAGGTTGTTTGGATGTTTTTGGTTTCAGCGCGCTATAAGGAGCTAGTGTATAAAGGGGAAATTAGTTTTGATTTGGATCAATTGGCTTTAGCGGAGCATTTTGATCATTTATTACAAGAAATTGTGCAGCAAAGTAGTTCTCGTCCCTTGGCATTTTGGCATTTTTTTAAGAGAAAAAAACGAACTTTTTCTCATTTTTCAAGACAAGGTGGTGGAGATGTTCTCTTCCAAGGGCTGTATATCTATGGTGAAGTAGGAAGAGGCAAAACTATGCTTATGGATTTGTTCTTTTCTTGTTTGCCGCAACAGCGTAAAAAGCGTGCCCATTTTAATGATTTCATGGCTGATGTGCATGAGCGCATTAATATTTATCGACAAGAATCAATACACGCAAAAGCTGGACAACAAGATAATCCTATTTTAGCTGTTGCTGAAGATCTTGCACGAGAAGCCCAAGTGATTTGTTTTGATGAATTTACTGTAACAGATATTGCTGATGCTATGGTGCTTGGTCGCCTTGTTTCTGCTTTATTTTATAAAGGGGTTTTCTTTGTTGCAACTTCAAATGTTGTTCCTGATAACCTTTATTATAACGGTTTAAACCGAGAGCTCTTTTTGCCTTTTATTCAAGTTTTGAAAGCACATGTTCGTGTTATAAATCTTGATGCAAGAACAGATTATCGTCTTGAAAAATCAAATCTACAACATGTGTATATAACGCCATTAGGGGAGCAAGCAAATGAATGCATGGATAAAGCGTGGACACTAGTGTTACAAGGACAGAAGGAAACATCTGATGAACTTCCTATAAGAAAGCGCTTTGTTCATGTTCCACGCACCGGAGCAGGTTGTGCACGTTTTGATTATAAGGATTTATGTGCAAAACCTTTGGCAGCGGCTGAATATTTAGCATTAGGGGAGCATTATCATACGATTTTTATCGATAATGTGCCAGTGATGGATGATACATGCCGAAATGAAACGAAACGGTTTATTCTACTTATTGATGTTCTCTATGAACGCCATATAAGACTATTTATGTCGGCAGCGGTGAAACTTAAAGATTTGTATAAAGGACATGCGCAGACTACAGAAACATTTGAATTTCAGAGAACACAATCGCGTCTTTTCGAGATGCAGAGTCAGGATTATTTAAAAGCGTGGGCAGAACATTTTCTTTTGAAAGAAAAGAGATGATTATAATTTTACTTTTACGTAAACTGTAAGGATAATAACTCTTTGAATTTAAAAGAAGTGTAATAATTCTATTGTATTTTTTAAAAATTCACTTTATCGGTACATTATAGTGGTTTCTAACAGTATGTTTCTATGGAGGATTGTGTCTTCTATGAAGTAAAAAGTTTGATGAGTTTCACCTTTTTCTTCTTTTGAAGGTATTGTTAAAAATATGGCTAAAGTAAAAGAAAATATTTAATATACCGGTGTTGATAAGTATATATTGAGTTCTCTAATTTTAGGAAAAAATAAAATGGCAAGAAAAAAAATAGCTCTTATTGGTTCGGGTATGATCGGTGGCACTTTAGCACATATTATTGGGCTTAAAGAGCTTGGTGATGTTGTTTTGTTTGATATTGCGGAGGGGATGCCACAAGGTAAAGCTCTTGATATTGCTGAATCTTCGCCCGTTGATGGTTTTGATATCAGTTTAAAAGGTGCTAATGTTTACGAGGCAATTGAAGGTGCTGATGTTGTTATTGTAACAGCAGGTGTTGCACGCAAACCTGGTATGAGCCGTGATGACCTTTTGGGCATTAATTTAAAAGTAATGGAACAAGTTGGTGTTGGGATTAAAAAATACGCGCCTTCCGCGTTTGTTATTTGTATTACCAACCCCCTTGATGCAATGGTGTGGGCATTGCAGAAATTTTCAGGTCTTCCTACACATAAAGTAGTTGGTATGGCCGGTATTCTTGATTCGGCACGGTTTCGTCGTTTCTTGTCTGAGGAATTTAAGGTCTCTGTTAAAGATGTAACGGCATTTGTTTTAGGAGGTCATGGTGATTCAATGGTGCCTTTGGTGCGGTATTCAACGGTTGGTGGTATTTCTTTGCCTGACCTTGTAAAGATGGGCTGGACAACACAGGAAAGAATTGACCAAATTATCCAGCGTACCCGTGATGGTGGTGCAGAGATTATTAGTTTGTTGAAAACAGGTTCTGCTTTTTACGCACCAGCCGCTTCTGCTGTTTCTATGGCTGAGGCCTATTTGAAAGATACTAAGCGTGTTGTTCCTGTTGCGGCTTATCTTTCAGGGGAGTATGGGGTTAATGATACCTATGTTGGTGTTCCTGTTGTACTTGGTGCGGGCGGTGTTGAACGGATCATTGAAATTGATCTTGATAAAGAGGAAAAAGATGCCTTTGAGCATTCAGTAAATGCGGTTAAAAAGCTTTGTGAAGCTTGTATCGCACTTGTGCCTGGACTTAAATAAATTGAGCAAGGTTCTGTTCATTAAAATAGAGTATTTGGAACATTAGGATTTGAGGATTAATAATAAAATTATCTGTAAAAGAAAAGGACAAATGCATGAATATCCATGAATATCAGGCCAAACGTCTGCTTCATGAATATGGAGCACCAGTTGCAAACGGTGTTGCTATTTATTCTGTAGAGCAAGCTGAAAAGTGGGCAAAAAAATTGCCCGGACCACTCTATGTAGTTAAAAGTCAGATACACGCTGGTGGTCGTGGTAAAGGGAAGTTTAAAGAACTTACTCCTGATGCAAAAGGTGGTGTTCGACTTGCAAAATCTGTTGAAGAAGTTGTTGCAAATGTCCAAGAAATGCTTGGTAAAACTTTAGTAACCAAACAAACTGGTCCAGCAGGTAAACAAGTCAATCGTCTTTATATTGAAGATGGTGCTGATATCGAGCGTGAACTTTATCTTTCATTGTTGGTTGATCGTAAAGTTGGTCGGGTTGCTTTCGTTGTTTCAACGGAAGGAGGAATGGATATTGAGACCGTTGCTGAAGAGACGCCAGAAAAAATATTAACTCTACCCATTGATGCTACACAAGGTGTTACCTCTGCTGATTGTACAAAGCTTTGTGATGCATTGGAATTGCACGATAGTGCACGGGAAGATGGTGAAAAGCTTTTTCCAATTTTCTATAAAGTGTTTTGTGAAAAAGATATGAGCCTTCTTGAAATTAATCCGCTTATTGTAATGAAGGATGGTCGTTTACGTGTTCTCGATGCGAAAGTTTCTTTTGATAATAATGCTCTGTTCCGTCATCCAGACATTTTAGAACTACGTGATATTTCAGAAGAAGATCCAAAAGAAATTGAAGCATCAAAGTATGACCTCGCTTATGTTGCCCTTGATGGCACAATTGGTTGCATGGTTAATGGTGCAGGTCTTGCTATGGCAACAATGGATATTATCAAGCTTTATGGAGCTGAGCCAGCAAATTTCCTTGATGTGGGTGGTGGAGCTTCAAAAGAGAAGGTAACTGCTGCTTTTAAAATTATCACTGCTGATCCGAATGTTAAAGGCATTTTGGTCAATATTTTTGGTGGTATCATGCGTTGCGATGTCATTGCTGAGGGAGTAGTTGCTGCTGTTCGTGAAGTTGGTTTGAAGGTTCCTTTGGTTGTTCGTCTTGAAGGTACGAATGTTGAGCAGGGTAAAGTAATTATCAGTGATAGTGGTTTGAATGTTATTTCCGCTGATGATTTAGATGATGCTGCTCAAAAAATTGTAGCAGCCGTAAAAGGAGCTTAAACGATGTCAATTCTTGTGAATAAGGATACAAAAGTTCTGGTTCAAGGGCTTACAGGAAAAACAGGAACATTTCATACAGAGCAAGCGCTTGCTTATCATGGTACGCAAATGGTTGGGGGCGTTAATCCTAAAAAAGGTGGTGAAACATGGGAGGGTTCAAAAGGTGAAACTCTTCCTATTTTTGCTAGTGTTGCTGAGGCGAAAGAAAAGACAGGTGCGGATGCTTCGGTTATTTATGTTCCACCTGCGGGGGCTGCGGCAGCTATTATAGAAGCTATTGATGCAGAGATTCGTTTAATTATCTGTATTACTGAAGGCATTCCTGTTATGGATATGGTGAAAGTAAAGGCGAGATTAGAAAATTCACAATCGCGTCTCATTGGTCCTAATTGTCCTGGTATTCTGACACCAAATGAATGTAAAATCGGTATTATGCCTGGTTCTATTTTTAGAAAGGGCTCTGTCGGGGTTGTCTCACGGTCGGGAACTTTAACGTATGAAGCAGTCTTTCAGACAAGTCATGAAGGTCTTGGGCAGACAACAGCTATTGGTATAGGCGGTGATCCTGTTAAGGGTACTGAATTTATTGATGTGTTGGAAATGTTTTTGGCTGATGATGAGACCGAGTCTATCGTTATGATTGGTGAAATTGGTGGTTGTGCTGAAGAAGAAGCGGCGCAATTTCTTCAAGATGAGGCGAGAAAAGGTCGTAAAAAACCGGTGGTTGGTTTTATTGCTGGTCGCACAGCTCCTCCAGGACGTACAATGGGGCATGCCGGTGCTGTTATCTCTGGTGGAAAAGGTGGAGCAGAAGATAAAATTGCTGCAATGGAAAACGCTGGGATTCGAGTTTCTCCTTCACCATCACAGATAGGGAAGACCTTGATGTCGGTTTTGAAGGGATGAAAGAAAATTTCATTTGAATGAGAATGTATTCTTATCCAGGTGGGGGATTATATATGAAAAGGCGAAGGTTTTTTGAATTTTCTGGCTTTCGTTTGTTTTGCAAATATTTAAAGGTCGAAAAGAGATATAAGGAGACGGAATAGATGTTCCGGAGAGGTATATGGCAAGGCAGGACGAGATAAATAGTCTTTTTGCACAAACGTCGTTTCTATATGGTGGAAATGCGGATTATATAGATCAACTTTATGCCGAATATGAAAAAGACCCTACCAGTGTAGATTCACAGTGGCGTACTTTTTTTGAAAACCTTCATGATAAAAAAGAAGATGTTCTTAGAAATGCCGAGGGAGCAACATGGCAGCGCGATCATTGGCCTTTAAAGGAAAATAGTGAGCTGGTTTCTGCTCTCGATGGTGATTGGTCTGTTCTTGAAAAGCATGTTGGTGATCGATTAAAGGAAAAGGCAGTAAAAGATGCTGCGCAAAAGGGGACAATCTGTAGCGAGCAAGATATTATTCGTGCAACCCGCGATTCTGTCCATGCTCTTATGATGATTCGTGCTTTTCGTGCACGTGGTCATCTTCATGCACGACTAGATCCTTTACAATTAGCAGAAAAACTTGAGGATTACAAAGAGCTTTCTCCAGAAGCTTACGGTTTTACTTCTGCTGATTATGAGAGACCCATTTTTATTGATCATGTTTTAGGGTTGGAGTACGCAACTATTCCGCAAATGCTTGAGATCCTCAATCGTACCTATTGTTCAACGATAGGTGTGGAATATATGCATATTTCTGATCCTGTTCAGAAAGCTTGGCTTCAAGAACGTATTGAAGGACCAGATAAGCAGATTGCTTTCACACAGGATGGTAAGAAAGCTATTCTTAAAAAGCTTATTGAGGCCGAAGGATTCGAACAGTTTTTAGATATAAAATATAAAGGGACAAAGCGTTTTGGACTTGATGGTGGTGAAGCGTTGATTCCTGCCCTTGAACAGATTATTAAATGCGGTAGTGCTTTGGGAGTGCAGGAAGTTATTTTAGGAA
Source organism: Bartonella birtlesii IBS 325 (assembly GCF_000273375.1). Classification (NCBI taxonomy): domain Bacteria; kingdom Pseudomonadati; phylum Pseudomonadota; class Alphaproteobacteria; order Hyphomicrobiales; family Bartonellaceae; genus Bartonella; species Bartonella birtlesii. The sequence continues at coordinate 449,025 of NZ_CM001557.1, read as the reverse complement.
TGGCGCATCGTGGTCGTTTAAATGTTCTTTCACAAGTTCTTGCAAAACCACATCGGGCTATTTTTCACGAATTCAAAGGAGGGTCTTATAAGCCTGATGATGTAGAGGGATCGGGTGATGTCAAATATCACTTGGGAACTTCAGCTGATCTTGAATTTGATGGTAAAAAAGTTCATTTATCGCTTGTGGCCAATCCATCTCATCTTGAAATTGTTGATCCAGTGGTAATTGGTAAGGCACGTGCTAAACAAGACCAGCTTGTAGATCGTGTGCACATTGATGCACTCCCATTGAATGAGCGTTCAAAGGTCTTGCCATTGCTTATTCATGGTGATGCTGCTTTTGCAGGGCAAGGTGTTATTCAGGAAACTTTTGGCCTTTCAGGTCTTAAGGGTTACAATGTTGCTGGCTCTGTTCATGTGATTATCAATAATCAGATTGGTTTTACAACGGATCCGCGTTTTTCACGCTCTTCACCTTATCCATCAGATGTAGCAAAAATGATCGATGCGCCTATTTTTCATGTGAATGGTGATGATCCTGAGGCTGTGGTTTTTGTTGCAAAAGTGGCGACAGAATTTCGTCAAATTTTTCATAAGCCGGTGGTGATTGATATGTTTTGTTATCGTCGTTATGGGCATAATGAAGGTGATGAACCTTCATTCACACAACCACTTATGTATAAAGCGATCCGTAATCACAAAACAACCCTTCAGATTTATGGCAACCAGTTGGTAGCGGAGGGGGTAGTTACTGCTAAAGAAATTGAACAACAAAAAAAGCTTTGGCGTGATAAACTTGAAGCTGAACTTGAAGTAAGCACTTCTTATAAGCCTAATAAGGCTGATTGGCTTGATGGAAGCTGGACTGGTCTTAAAGCTTCTACGAGTACTGATGAGCAACAGTGTGGTGTGACAGGTGTTGAATTAAAAACTTTAAAGGAAATTGGTAAAAAACTTGTCGAGATTCCAGCAGATTTTCATGTTCATAAAACGATACAGCGTTTTTTAAGCAACCGTGCTAAAATTTTTGAAACCGGTGCAGATGTTGATTGGGCAACTGCTGAAGCTCTAGCTTTTGGTTCGCTTTGCTTAGAAGGGGCACCTGTTCGTCTTTCCGGTGAGGATGTTGAACGGGGAACTTTTTCACAACGCCATTCAGTTCTTTATGACCAGGAAAATGAAGCCCGTTATATCCCGTTAAATAATTTACAAAAGGGACAGGCCTTTTATGAGGTTGTCAATTCTATGCTTTCTGAAGAAGCGGTTCTTGGTTTTGAATATGGATATTCTCTTGCTGAACCACGGGGATTAACACTTTGGGAAGCGCAATTTGGTGATTTTTCTAATGGTGCACAGGTCATTTTTGATCAATTTATTTCTTCTGCAGAGCGTAAATGGCTTCGTATGTCTGGTCTTGTCTGCTTGTTGCCTCATGGTTTTGAGGGGCAAGGACCAGAACATTCTTCAGCACGTTTGGAACGTTTTCTTCAACTCTGTGCAGAGGATAATATGCAGGTTGCTAATTGTACAACGCCTGCAAATTATTTTCATATTTTGCGTCGGCAGATCAAACGTGATTTCCGTAAACCATTAATTTTAATGACACCGAAATCACTTTTGCGTCATAAGAGAGCTGTTTCTTTCCTCAGTGAGATGGAACCAGGAACAAATTTTCATCGTTTGTTGCTTGATGATGCAGAACGATTCAAAGATTCTGTCATTAAATTGCAAAAAGACGATAAAATTCGTCGTATTGTTCTTTGTACGGGAAAAGTTTATTACGATCTTTATGAAGAACGTGAAAAAAGGGGTGTTAATGATGTTTATTTGCTTCGTATTGAACAGCTGTATCCTTTTCCTGCAAAAGCTTTAGTGGATGTGTTGTCTCGCTTTTTGCAGGCAGAAGTTGTTTGGTGCCAAGAGGAACCAAAGAATATGGGGGCTTGGTCATTTATTGAGCCTTATTTAGAATGGGTTTTGACGCATATTAGTGCGCAATATTCACGGGCACGTTATGCAGGACGTTCTGCTAGCGCATCACCGGCCTCTGGGTTGATGGTGAAACATCTTGAACAGCTTTCTGCGTTTCTTGAAGACGCATTAGGCTCTTAATTTATGACTACTCTGATGTATGGAAAAATATTATGACTACTGAAATTCGTGTTCCTACTTTGGGCGAATCGGTTACCGAAGCGACTGTTGGTAAGTGGTTTAAAAAGCTTGGCGAGACTGTTGCTATGGATGAACCTTTGATTGAGTTAGAAACTGATAAGGTAACGGTTGAGGTTCCTTCACCTGTTGCGGGGAAATTATCTGAAATCATTGCAAAGGAAGGCGATACAGTTGAAGTGAATGCGCTTTTAGGGGCGATTGAAGCAGGAACTGCAGGTGTTTCTCAGTCATTTTCGCCTGCTGCTACACCTATTCTTGCGGCTGAATCTGCGGTGGGACAGTCTTCTTCCAGCGGTATAATGCCTCCTGCACCTTCAGCAGCGAAAATGATGGCAGAAAATAGTATTATAAAAAGTGATGTTTCTGGTTCTGGAAAGCGTGGACAAATTCTCAAAGAGGATGTTCTTGGGGTTTTAGAACGGAAAACAAAAGCACCTTCTCCTGCAGTTTCTACATCCAGCTCTTTGGCTACTCCTGTTCAAGAAGTACATGAAGAGCGTGTTCGTATGACAAAATTGCGTCAAACAATTGCTCGTCGTCTTAAAGATGCTCAAAATACAGCGGCAATGTTAACCACATTTAATGAGGTTGATATGTCTGCGGTAATGGATTTACGTAAGCGTTATAAAGATATTTTTGAAAAAAAACATGGTGTTAAGCTTGGTTTTATGGGATTTTTTACCAAGGCTGTTTGTCATGCATTAAAGGAACTTCCTGCTGTTAATGCAGAAATTGATGGAACAGATATTATTTACAAAAACTATGTTAATGCAGGAATTGCTGTTGGAACGGATAAAGGACTTGTTGTTCCTGTTGTGCGTAATGCTGATCAGATGTCACTTGCAGAAATTGAAAAAGAAATTGGTCGTTTGGGACGTCTTGCTCGTGATGGAAAATTGGCTGTTTCTGATATGCAGGGTGGAACTTTTACCATTACAAATGGGGGGGTTTATGGATCGTTAATGTCGACGCCAATTTTGAATGCACCACAGTCTGGTATTTTGGGAATGCATGCGATTAAAGAGCGGGTCGTGGTTGTGGATGGACAAATTGTGATTCGTCCTATGATGTATCTGGCACTTTCTTATGATCATCGTATTGTAGATGGCCAAGAAGCAGTGACTTTTCTTGTGCGTGTTAAGGAAAGTTTAGAAGATCCGGAACGCCTTGTTCTTGACTTGTAAAAGTACAATTTTCAGGATGAAAGGAAAAACGGATGTCTTACGATGTGGTTGTGATTGGAGCTGGGCCAGGTGGTTATGTTGCGGCAATAAAAGCGGCACAATTGGGGCTAAAAACAGCAATTATTGAAAAACGTGTGGCATTAGGGGGGACATGCCTTAATGTTGGCTGTATTCCTTCTAAAGCGTTGTTGCATGCATCAGAAGTGTTTGCTGAAACACAACATGGTTTTGAAACACTTGGTATTTCTATTGCAAAATCTAAGCTTAATCTTGAACAAATGATGGCGCATAAAAAAGCTGTTGTGACAGCCAATACAAGTGGTATCTCTTTTTTGATGAAAAAAAATAAAGTTGATACTTTTTGGGGTACAGCCAAAATTTTAAGCGCAGGTCATGTGGAAGTTGTTGCACGGGATGGTAGCACACAAAAAATTGAAACAAAAAATATTATCATTGCTACAGGTTCAGAGAGTGCAGGTATTCCTGGATTAAATGTTGAAATTGATGAAAAGGTTGTTGTTTCTTCTACGGGAGCCCTTGCTCTTGAAAAAGTGCCAACGCGCATGATTGTTGTGGGAGCCGGTGTTATTGGTTCAGAACTTGGTTCGGTTTGGAGTCGCTTGGGGGCTAAAGTTACCATTATTGAATATCTTAATAAAGTTTTAGGATCAATGGATGGTGAAGTTTCACGGCAGTTTCAAAAAATCATGGAAAAGCAGGGGATTGAGTATAAGACTGGTGCAAAAGTAACAGCTATTACACAATCTGGTGCAACTGCCCAGGTAACTTTTGAAGCGGCCAAAGGTGGTGAATCTGAAACTTTAGAAGCTGATGTTGTGCTCATTGCTACTGGACGTTTTCCATACACGGAAGGTCTTGGTTTGATTGAGGTTGGTGTTCAGTTGGATGAGCGCGGTTTTATTTCTATTGATGCGCATTGGCAGACCAGTATTCCAGGAATTTATGCGATTGGTGATGTTGTTAAAGGACCAATGTTGGCGCATAAGGCGGAGGAAGAAGGTGTTGCTGTGGCAGAAATTTTGGCAGGTCAAAAGGGACATGTTAATTTTGATGTCATTCCTAGTGTTGTTTATACACAGCCGGAGATTGCTAGTGTAGGAAAGACAGAAGAAGAACTTAAAGCTGCCGGTATTGAGTATAATGTTGGCAAATTTCCCTTCATGGCTAATGGTCGTGCACGTGCGATGCAAAAAAATGATGGATTTGTTAAAATCCTTGCTGATAAAAAGACAGATCGGGTTTTAGGTGGACATATTCTTGGATTTGGTGCTGGTGAAATGATCCATGAAATTGCAGTTTTAATGGAATTTGGTGGTTCATCAGAAGATTTGGGGCGTTGTTGCCATGCACATCCTACTTTATCAGAAGCAGTGCGGGAGGCAGCTTTAGCTACGTTTGCTAAACCGCTTCATATTTAAATCTAGGTGTGCTTTTTAGTACTCTATGATGCTTTTTGAAAAAACCGCCCTTTAAAAGGGCGGTTTTTCTGTATCCATTATTGGTTTGTAAAGTTTTAAAAATATAATTTTTTTTCTTCTTGTTGTTCTCGTATCCAAGTGGAGAGTCCCATATGATCGAGATGTTTGAGGAAGGGATGTGGTGGTAATTCTTCTACGTTGACCATGGTTTTAACATCCCATTCGCTGGTGGCAATAAGAAGGGCTGCTGCTGCGGCTGGTACACCGGCTGTGTAAGAAATACCTTGGGCACCGGTTTCGTTAAAAGCTTGTTTGTGATCGGCTATATTATAGATGAAAACTTCTCTTGGTTTTCCATCTTTTTCACCTTTAATGAGGTTCCCAATGCAAGTTTTTCCTGTGTATTCTGGTGCTAAAGAGGCGGGATCGGGTAAGACAGCTTTTACGACTTTTAAAGGAACGACTTCTTGTCCTTCTGCTGTTTTAATAGGTTGTTCGGATAAGAGGCCGAGATTTTTTAGAACTGTAAAAACCGTGATATAACGTTCACCAAATCCCATCCAGAAACGGACATTTTGAACATCAAAATTTTTGGATAATGAATGAATTTCATCATGTCCCGTCATGTAAGCTTTTTGTTTTCCAACAACGGGAAGATCCCATTCATGGCTGACTTCAAACATTTGATTGGAAACCCATTTTTTATTTTGCCAAGACCATACTTGTCCCGTAAACTCACGAAAGTTAATTTCTGGATCAAAATTAGTGGCAAACCAACGCCCATGACTTCCGGCATTAATATCAATAATATCGATATCTGTGATCTTATCGAAATAACATTCACGCGCTAACGCTGCATAAGCATTCACGACGCCTGGGTCAAAACCTGCACCTAAAATAGCAGTTATACCAGCTTTTTCACATTCTTGACGACGGGGCCATTCATAATTGCCATACCAGGGCGGTGTTTCACAAATTTTTAAAGGATCTTCATGAATAGCAGTATCAATATAAGCGCATTTGGTTTCGATGCAAGCTGAAAGAACTGACATGTTAAGAAAGGCTGATCCAACATTGATGACAATTTCACATTTGGTTTTTTGGATGAGATTTACAGTTTCTTCTATGTTCATTGCATTGAGCATGTGGCCCATAAGAACACCTTGTTCTTTCATTGCATTTTTTTCTTTAATAGAAGTAATGATGGCTTCACATTTTTTGAGCGTTCGTGAAGCGATATGGATTTCACCAAATATATTGTTATTTTGAGCACATTTATGCGCAACAACTTGTGCAACACCTCCAGCACCAATAATGAGAACATTTTTCTTCATCGTGGGGTTATCTCCTTTTCAATACTGTTTGTTGTATAATGCTTTTTTACGGTTATTCTTTCATGAAAGACTTGTCTGATAATCATTGTAATTAAATTGTCGTTGAAGTGTTAATGTGCCATCACATTCTTTAATAACAATGGCAGGCATTGAAACGCCATTAAACCAGTTTTTCTTAACCATTGTATAGCCTGCTGCATCCTGAAAGGACAGTCTATCACCTATTTTAAGAGGTTCAGGGAACCGAAATGTTCCAAAAATATCACCAGCGAGACAAGATTTTCCGCAGACCATAATTTCATGAGGTCCTTGATTTGGTTCTAATTTTGCATTTTCGCGATAGATGAGAAGGTCAAGCATATGGGCTTCAATTGAGCTATCAACGATAGCAAGGTTCTTTTCATTATATAATGTATCAAGAACACTTACTTCTAATGTGGTGCTTTTTGTTATAGCAGCTTCTCCTGGTTCTAGAAAAATGGTGACACCATGAGTTTTTGAAAAATGTTTTAAGCGTTCTGCAAAAGTTTCTAGGGGATAATTTTCAGCTGTAAAATGAATTCCACCACCAAGGCTTATCCAATCAACGGCAGTAAAGAGTTCTGCAAATTTTTCTTCCATGTGACTCAACATTTTGTTGAAAAGATTAAAATCAGCATTTTCACAATTGTTGTGGATCATCAAGCCATTTATGAGAGGCAAAACTTCTTTAATCGCGCTTTGGTTCGTTTCACCCAAACGACTAAAAGGACGAGAAGGATTAGCAAGATCAAAATTTGATGCACTGATGCCTGGATTTAACCTTAGACCTCGTTGAATGGTTTTTGTAGCGTTAGCAAAACGTTGAAGCTGTTGGATTGAATTAAAGATGATTTTATCTGCATAACTACAAGCTTCATCAATTTCATCATCTGCCCAAGCAACTGAATAGGCATGGGTTTCTTTGCCGAATTTTTCTCTTCCTAAATGTAATTCATACAGGGATGATGATGTGGTCCCATCCATAAACTCAGACATTAAATCAAAAACACTCCATGTGGCAAAACATTTCAAAGCAAGCAAAATTTTTGCTCCGGACATTTCGCGTAAGCGCGTAATAACGTTCATATTTTTTATGAGCTTCGTTTTATCTATAAGATAATAGGGGGTTTTTATCATTGTTTATCCATTCTCTTTTGAAGGGATCTTATTGTTAAGATTAACGTTTAGTACAAAGAGCAACAGAATGTCTCAAGAAAAAGCAGTTTTAAAAAAAGAATCTGTTTTTGTCTAGCAATAGAGAGGCTTTCTGCAACTGAGTTTTGTTTTTGTTGTTTTGAGACTTGCGTTATGTGTATGACAAAAAAATTATATTATGCTTTAGTGTTTTTATTTATTGGCTGCTTTTTTATTATAACAACCAGTATTATTGATTTTTCGCAAAACAGCAGCGATGCTAAAGCTAAAGTAGTTCCTCAAGCTTTTGTTCAAGAGAATTCGGTGCCTTTGATTTTTACGGGGCGTAGAGAGCTTAATGGTTTCAAGGGGTATCATAATTATCGGCGTGGTTATGTTAAGTATAGAGATAATTGGTGGTATCCTGAGGTCGCTTTTGTTGCTTTATCGCATCTAAATACAAAACAGGCACCATTGAAAGCTGTCTCAGGTGTGAAAAATAAATTTTTAATTTCTTCGTTGGAAAAAAATGAGCCATGGATACTTAAGCAACATATTGAATCTTGTCGGGCACGTTATCGTTCTTACAATAAAGATGATAATAGTTATCAGCCTTTTCATGGCCCTCGCAAGCCCTGTCTTTCGCGCTTTTTAAAAGGATAGAAATTATTAATGTAGAAAAATCTCTATCAGCCCTTGTCGTTCTCGTTCCCGTTCTTAAAATAAAAAGGTAGTTTGTGTGCTGAATATTTTTTCACGCAACAGTTGTTTTTAAAAATTTAAAATACTTTTAAGTTTTATTAAATCTTATTATCGTTAAGTGCAAAATGAGGGGGTGATGATGTAAATTTTTATTTTGTCGATGACAAAATATTTAGAGGCAGGATGGAGCTAAAGCATGACAACACGGGAAGCAATGTTGATGTTGCTCGTTTTGCTTCCCCTTGGCGGAAGTGCTGTTATTGGTTTTTTTCGTTCGACAGCAAGAAATAATGAAGCGTGGTTTGCTGGGATTATTGCACTTTTCACTCTTGTTTTTACAATAACACTTTATCCAGAAGTTCACAGAAATCGTGTTGTGCGCTTAGATATTTCTTGGCTTTCAGAGTGGGGAGTTGATCTTATTCTCCGTATAGATGGTTTGTCATGGCTTTTTTGTTTGCTCATTACAGGAATTGGGCTGCTTGTTGTTGTCTATGCGCGTTATTATATGGATCCGGCAGATTCTGTACCGCGGTTTTTTTCTTTTTTTCTGGCATTTATGGGATCTATGACAGGGATAGTCTTATCAGGCAATCTTGTCTTTTTGGTTATTTTTTGGGAACTTACCAGCATTTTTTCTTTTTTGTTGATCGGGTATTGGTATCATAATGCAAGTGCGCGTGAGGGGGCGCGGATGGCTTTAACAATCACAGGTTTTGGTGGTTTTGCCCTTTTTATGGGAATTTTATTGATCGGCCACATTGTTGGAAGTTTTGATTTGGATAAGGTGTTGCAGTCTGGAGATGTGATCCGATCAAGCTCTCTTTATAATCTTGTTCTTATTTGTATTTTATTGGGAGGGTTAACAAAAAGTGCACAATTTCCCTTTCATTTTTGGTTGCCTAATGCGATGGCAGCTCCAACACCTGTATCGGCTTATTTGCATTCAGCGACAATGGTAAAAGCAGGGTTATTTTTGCTTGTACGTTTATGGCCTGTACTTTCTGGAACAGAAATTTGGTTTTGGATGGTTGGTTTTTCAGGACTCGCAACACTTCTTCTTGGTGCTTATTGTTCTATGTTTCAGCAAGATTTGAAAGGGCTGCTTGCTTACTCAACGATTAGTCACCTTGGATTGATTACCACGCTTTTAAGTCTTGGTAGTCCGCTTGCATGTGTTGCGGCAATCTTTCATATGGCCAATCATGCTACTTTTAAAGCTTCTTTATTTATGGCTGCTGGCATTATTGATCATGAGACGGGGACACGTGATATGCGTAAATTGACAGGCCTTTATCATTTTATGCCTATCACGGCGACTCTTGCTTTGGTGGCGAGTGCAGCAATGGCTGGGGTTCCTTTGTTGAATGGTTTTTTATCGAAAGAAATGTTTTTTGCCGAAGCAGTAGAAATGCATATGGACTCATGGCTTGATTGGATTGCACCCTATGTAGCAACACTGGCGAGTCTATTTAGCGTGACTTATTCTATACGTTTTATTCATGGTGTTTTTTTTGGGAAAAAAACTGTTGACTTACCCAAATCTCCTCATGAACCACCGCATTTTATGCGCTTACCCATGGAGCTTTTAGTGTTTATTTGTTTGGCGGTTGGTATTTTTCCTAATTTAACAATAGGACCTATTTTGGATAATGCGGTTGTTTCTGTTTTAGGACCTATGACAATTCCTTATAGTTTGGCTGTTTGGCATGGGTTTAATACTCCATTAATGATGAGTTTGGTGGCTTTATCAGGAGGCGTTTTCCTCTATGTTGTTGGACGTCGTTATTTTTTATCTTGTGATGATGGTGCCCCTTTTTTTCGTCATTTGAAAGGTACGCGTATTTTTGAACGCATTCTTGTGATTATTTCTTGGAAATGGGCACGTGCGGTTGAAGCTGCTTTGTCAACACGTCGTTTGCAAATTCAATTACATTGGATTTTTGTGCTGTGTTTTGCATTTGTTGGTCTTTTACTTTGGTATGATGGTTTTATTTCAGTGGGGTCGTTACCACTTTTCCCACTTGATATACCTTTTTTGGCTCTTTGGCTGGTGGGTGGATCATGTGCACTTTTAGTTGCTTGGCAAGCAAAGTTTCATCGTCTTGCCTCACTTATGCTGTTGGGTGGTGCTGGTTTGATGACTTGTGCAACCTTTTTATGGCTCTCCGCGCCTGATTTGGCAATCACACAATTGGTTGTTGAAGTGGTGACAACCGTCTTATTGTTGCTGGGTTTGCGGTGGTTGCCTAAGCGTTTATATTATCCTGCTCCAACCTCTGTTCATTTATTTGTTCGTTTGCGTCGTGTTCGTGATTTTGTTATAGCTCTTGTGGGAGGTGTTGGTGTAGCGTGGCTTTCTTTTGCAATGATGACACGCCCTCAAGATACAACAATTTCTGATTTTTTTCTGACAAATGCTTATTCTGGTGCGGGAGGGCGCAATGTTGTCAATGTGTTGTTGGTTGATTTTCGTGGTTTTGATACTATGGGAGAGATTGTTGTTTTGGGTATTGTTTCACTCACTGTTTTTGCCCTTTTACGACGGTTTCGTCCTGCTCCTGAAAGTATTGATGCACCTTTACAACAGCGTGTTCAAAAAGCTTTTGATATGGCTCAGCCTGATCGGAATGTGGGCGATACAGTTTTAAATTATCTTGCTATTCCAGCTGTTATTATGGGATGGCTCTTTTCGGTTATTATTGCTTTTTCAGTTTATTTGTTTATACGCGGGCACGATCTTCCAGGGGGTGGATTTGTTGGTGGGGTAACTTTAGCGATAGGCTTTATTTTGCAATATCTTGCTCGTGATATTCGTTGGGTAGAAGCTCATTTGAAAATTTTGCCTTTACGTTGGATGGGCTTTGGCTTGTTGTTGTCTGTTATAACGGGAATGGGGGCTTGGTTTTTTGGCACTCCTTTTTTAACTTCCTTTTTTCAATATGCGCATCTTCCGTTGATTGGAAATGTTCCTATGGCCTCTGCTTTTTTGTTTGATCTTGGCGTGTTTTCTCTTGTGTTGGGAGCAACTGTTCTCATTTTAATTGCACTTGCGCACCAATCCATTCGTAGTTACCGAATCGGTAAGAAACCTCCTTTAAAAGAAAAGGAAAATTAATGGAAATTGTTCTTTCTTTGGCTATTGGTATTCTTGTTGGTTCTGGTATTTGGCTCATTTTACGTCCACGAACTTTTCAGGTTATTCTTGGGTTGTCTTTGATTTCCTATGGTGTCAATCTTTTTATGTTTTCAATGAGTAGACCGCGTAGCAATGCTGCCCCAATTGTTGATCTTTCTGTGGTGATTAATCCAGAAAATTACGTCGATCCTCTTCCACAGGCGCTGGTTTTAACAGCAATAGTGATTGGTTTTGCAACGACAGCTTTATTTCTGGTTATTTTGTTGGTTTCGCGCGGATTAACCGGTTCAGATCATGTTGATGGGCGTGAGGTGCAATGATGGAAGATCACCAGAGTCATCTTCTCATTTTGCCTATTCTTTTACCGTTAATCACTGGAGCACTCCTGCTTTTTTATGATGAGCGCCGTGCAAAACTTAAATCGTTCATTAGTCTTTTTTCTTCCGGATTGTTGGTTATTATTTCTATTTTATTGGTGATACGTGTTCTTGAAGTTGCACCGACTGCGGAGATTTATCGGCTTGGCAACTGGCCTTCTCCTTTTGGAATCATTTTGGTTCTTGATCGTTTAAGCGCTATGATGCTTTTACTTTCCAGCTTGTTAATGGTTGCTGCGTTGGTTTTTGCTCAAGCACATTGGTACAAAGCTGGTCCTCATTTTCAATCACTGATGCAGTTTTTTATGGTTGGAATAAATGGTGCCTTTTTAACAGGGGATTTGTTCAATTTATTTGTGTTTTTTGAAGTGATGTTAACTGCTTCTTATGGGCTTGCTTTGCACGGTTCTGGTCAATTACGCGTACGTGCGGGGTTACATTATGTGGCGGTTAATCTTGTTGCTTCCTTGTTATTTCTTATTGGTGCGGCACTCATTTATGGAGTGGTTGGTACCTTGAATATGGCTGATCTGGCTGTAAAAATAAAACAGATATCTTCAACGGATATTGTTTTATTCGAAATAGGTGCTGCGCTTTTAGGAATCGCTTTTTTACTCAAAGCAGGAATGTGGCCACTTAATTTTTGGTTAATGCCAACCTACAGTGCTGCTGCTGCACCTGTGGGAGCTTCTTTTGCACTTTTGAGCAAAGTGGGTATTTATATTATTTTACGTTTAGTATTGCTATGGTTTGGACCTGAAAGTGAACATTTTAGCTATTTTGGTCATGTGATTTTGTTTTATGGTGGGCTTGCTACCATGGCTTTTGGTTTTATTGGAATTTTGGCTAGTCAAGTTTTGGTACGTTTGGCAGCTTATAGCGTTCTTGTCTCTTCTGGCACATTGTTGGCAGCAATTGGGATCGGTAATACAGCACTGACAGCAGGTGCTCTCTTTTATATTGTTTCTTCAACTTTAGCATTGGGCGCTTTTTTTCTTCTGGTGGAGTTGGTGGAACGCTGTCAAGATATAGCGGCGAATGTTTTGACTGTTACAATGGAAGTCTATGGGGACGATGAAGAGGAGGAGGAGGAAGATGAAGTAGGGATCCATTTGCCGGCAACCTTGGCGATTCTTGGGGGATGTTTTGGTCTGTGTGCACTTTTAATTATTGGTCTACCACCTTTTTCTGGTTTCGTTGCTAAATTTATGATGTTCATGGCAATTCTAAATCATAGTAAAGAAAGCTTTTCTGATTCTCTACTGGTTTACCAAGATTGGCTTTTTGTAATTTTTGTCACGCTCTCTGGTTTTGCTGCTTTGATTGCTCTGACAAGAGCGGGTATTCGAACTTTTTGGGTTTCTCTTGAAGGAAGGGTTCCGCGTGTGCAGGTGATTGAGTTTGCACCCATTGCTATTTTGCTTGCCTTGTGTTTTCTTATAACAATTATGGCTGGTCCTGTTAGCCGTTATATGTCTGAAACAGCTAAGATTTTATATAATCCTCAATATTATATTGAAAGCGTTTTAGATGATTTTTCTCTCAAAAAGAGGGAGATGAATCGATGAGTTATTTTTGTCCTTTTCCTTTTTTCAGTATTGCGATTGTTTGCATGTGGTTGACCTTAAATGACTTTAGTTTAGGTCAGTTGCTTTTAGGAATTATAATTGCTTTGTTTAGTAGTTGGATAATGCGGTTTCTTGAACCGGAAAAAATCACTATTAAAAGTTGGCGTGCAGTTTTCCTGTTGATTTTTCGCGTATTTATTGATTCTATTATTGCAAATATTTCAGTGGTGCGTTTTGTTTTAACAAAAAAACTCAAAAGCAGCAATCTGGTTTCATTGTGGTGCCTCTTTTACTTGAGAGTCGTAGCGCTTTGGCTGTTTTAGCATGTATTCTCTCTGTTACTCCAGGAACTGTTTGGATTGCTTATAATAGAAAAAGTAGTGAACTTTTGCTGCATGTTTTAGATTTTGAAGATGGATATAATTACCAACAGTTTATCAAACAACGCTATGAACAGTTGCTTTTGGAGATTTTCTCATGAGTATGGTGATTCTTTATTGGGGGATCTTTTTGTCACAATTTCTTTTAAGTTTGGCGATGATATTTGCTTTTTTTCGCTTGATTCGTGGTCCACGAGCACAAGATAGAATTGTGGGGTTAGATGCCCTTTATATAATCACGATTCTTTTATTTCTGACTTTTGATATTCGTTCAGGAACAACGATTTATTTTATTGCTGCTCTCATTATTGGGCTATTGGGTCCTGTATCAAGTATTGCTTTAGCCAAATTTCTTATGCGAGGGGAGATTATTGAATGAAGGATGATATATCACTTACTGTTGCTCTTATCGTCACAGCTTTTTTAATCTTGGGATCTGCCCTCACATTGGTTGGAACAATAGGATTGGTGCGTCTTTCCAATTTTTATAAGCGTTTACACATGCTCTCTTTGAGTACGAGTTGGGGGGCTGGCAGTATTCTTATTGCCTCGTTTCTTTATTCAGTGTTTGTGGATCATAAATTTGTTTTTCATGAAGCTTTACTGATGGTTTTTTTGCTTGTAACAATACCGATTGCTTCTATGCTTGTGTCACAGGCGGCAGCTTATCGACACCATGCAGAAAATAGATTGGGAGAGAGACCGCTGGCTCTTTTAACGCGTCGGATGGAAGAACAAACATCTATATCAAAAGATGAGTCATGCGATAAAGGCCAGCGCGATTTATGATATGTGAATCGTGTTTTTATTTTGTTTCTTGTTCTTCTTCTACACAGCGAATGGGCTTTTCTTCTTTGGGATCACTGATGAGATCGTAAAATACGGCTTCATTTTTAGTTGTCCACCATACATATTGACCTCCCACAAATTTTGCTCCAGAAGCACTCATGCTACGCGAACCAATAATGCGCTTGCCTTTCCATTTGAAGTCAACGAGCGAAATATTGCCAGCGTTGAGATAGGTTGCTTCAACACGTTCTTTTTTTGTGTCTATATCGCATTGATACGCAATAGTCTCTTTTGTTGGTTCTGGATCGTCTGGTACTTCAATGACTAAAGAAGCAGCAAAGGTATTGCTTAGGCTAAAGAGACTTGAAGTGACTAAAAATCCTAAAATATGTAAAGTTTTTTTCATAATGTCTCCTTAAGTTTTTTAGAATAATAATGTTGATTCATCTTTACAAAGGATAGGTTTTTTTTCTTCTGGATCGTTAATGAGATCAAAGAGTGTAACTTCTTTATTTTTTTCCCACCAGATATATTGTTCTCCCACAAATTTTGCTCCAGAAGCAGCGATAACATTGGCTGCGATAATGCGATCACCTTTCCACTTGAAATCGACTAACGAAATATGGTCAGCATTATGATAGGTTGCTTCAACGCGTTCTTTATTTGTGCCTGTATCACATTGATAGGTTACGGTTTGTGTTGTTGGTTCTGGATCATTTGGTACTTCGATGACTAAAGAAGCAGCAAAAGTATTGCCTAAACTAAAAAGACTTGAAGTGGCCAAAAATCCTAAAATATGTAAAGTTTTTTTCATAATATTTCCCTATATTGTGCAAAGGAATCATTTGACTCATATGATGGTGTCTACGGCAGGATTCGAACCTGCGACCCCAGGATTCATACCACTTCGATTTTCACCGCCAGCTTTACAAGCTGTTTGTGGTCTGGACTGTCTCTTCACCATAGAGACTATGCTCTTTAGGCGCTGCCCGTTCAGTCTCTACACCTTCCTCTTTCTTACAAAAGAGGCTTGGCTCGGGATTGGCATATAGTTTCCTATGAAGATTTCCCCGAATTTGAGCAGATCCACTTTAAGAATTTCTCCTTAAAGCGCCCAATTTCTTTAGGAATCCTGTGCTCTATCCTACTGAGCTACGCAGACATCATCATAATTGTTCTTTAATAGAAGTATAAAAACGAATCAATTATATTCAATATGAATTAACGAATTTTCGCTAATTTTTGTTCCAGAAACGATAAAACTGCGTCTGGTGAAACATTTTTTGCAATAAATGATTGACCAAGTCCACGTGTTAAAATGAACGTTAGGTTGTCTTGCGACACTTTTTTATCTTGGGAAATGAGGGCCATCAGTGTTTCAGCATCTGGTAGTGTTCCTGGTATATCCTTGAGTTGCGTTGGTAATCCTACGGCTTTAAGGTGTTTTTCGATGCGGTCTGTGAGTGCGGGGTTTATTAAATTCAGTTGAGCGGAGAATTGGTGAGCTAGAATCATTCCAATTGCTACAGCTTCGCCGTGAATTAAGCGGTTTGAATCATAGGTGGTTGCTGTTTCAAGCATATGTCCAAATGTATGACCGAGGTTTAAGAGTGCACGCTCTCCTGTTTCGTATTCGTCACGTGCTACAATATCGGCTTTGAATTGGCATGAGCGAACAATAGCTTCTGTTCGCATAGGGCTGTTGGAAAAAATTTCTTGTGCGTTTTTTTCAAGCCATGCAAAGAAGTCAGGCTGGTTAATGAGACCATATTTGACCATTTCTGCATAACCGGCGCGAAATTCGCGCAATGGTAGGGTATCAAGGATACAAGTGTCAGCAATAACACATTGCGGTTGATAAAAAGTGCCTATAAGATTTTTGCCATATTTGCTATTGATGCCGGTTTTTCCTCCAACAGAGGAGTCAATTTGTGCAAGCAATGTTGTGGGCATCTGAATAAAATTCATGCCGCGGCGTATGATACTTGCGGCAAACCCTCCTAGGTCGCCAATGACACCACCACCAAAAGCGATAACACAGTCACCTCTCTCTAAACGTGCAGAAAGAATTTTATCAATGACATTTTGCAAGGTTGAAAATGATTTTGATTGTTCTCCTGTTTCTACAACAATTGGAACGGTATGAATTTTATTTTTTGTAAACTCTTTCTGTAATGTCTCCAAGTGGAGGGAGGCAACATTTGTATCTGTAATAATTGCCAAACGTGTTTGATGCGAATCTTTTTGCTGAAGAGAATGCTTAATTTGCAAAGCCGCTTGCGCAATGAGATTTGGGCCAATGATAATATCGTAACAGTGCTTGTCTAGTTTAATAGTAACGGTCTTGGTTTGCATATTTGTTCTTTCTATCGTTATTTTCTGTATCGAGGTAATGTTGTACAGACCGTATGACGGCTTTTGCTATGGTAAGACGGCTTTCTTTATGGCTGTTAACTGTTACGTTTGCTTTTGCATAAATAGGGTAACGCTGTTCCATGAGTTTTTGCATGGTTTCTGTGGGGTTTTCTGTTTGAAGAAGTGGTCGCGTTTTGCGCTTTGAGACTCGTTGCATGAGGATATTAAGATCAACTTTGAGCCAGATGGATATAGCATTTTGCTGAATGGTTTTTCGGATGTCTTGATTTATGTAAGCACCACCACCTGTTGCTAAAATAAGAGGACTTTTTTTTATCAAGTTGAAAATAACACGCTGTTCAAGAGCGCGGAATTCTGATTCACCATAAGTTTTAAAGAGTTCGGTTATGGTCATTTTTGAGGCTTTTTCGATTTCGTTATCAGAATCATAAAAGGGTAAATGAAGCATGGTGGCAACACGTTTACCGATAACTGATTTTCCTGCACCCATTAGACCAACAAAGACAAGGGCTCGGTTATTAAGAGATGATAAAAGCTGGTTTTTTATTTTTGTCATCGGAATATGTTTCAGTCGATAATTTTCCATAACTTATTTCGGCATTTATCTGCTTTAAAGTCAATTCCTGTTAATCTTTATAAGACATAATAAAAGATGGAGTGTTCGTGGGAGAATTTATTATTTTATGCCAACGTTGACCAGATTTTTAATGATTCTTTTTATTTCACTTGTTATCCTTTTTACCGTTATGATCGCTCTTGTGGTTTTTGTTAAACCAGTAACTGTGGATATGTATATCGATGTTCCTTTGGATTCATTGAATCTTTCTTCAAAAGTGGGTCAATGAAATGAAAAATGCTGCTGTGATAGATCGTTTTCTTGAGATGATGAGTGCTGAACGAGGTGCTTCTGACCATACGCTTGCGGCTTATCAGCATGATTTACAGTGGGCACAGGAGGTTTTGTCTTCGCAATCTGTTTCGCTTTTTACTGCACAAAAAGAAGATTTAATTGGTCTTTTGTCGCTTATGCATACTCTTGGTGTTGCGGCATCTTCACAAGCACGTCGTTTATCGACTTTGCGCCAATTTTATCAATTTCTTTATGCAGAGGGATTAAGAGCAAATGATCCTTCTCATGATATTGATACACCACGCCAGGGGCGTCCTTTACCGAAAATTATAGGTGAAGATGCAGTAATAAAATTACTTGATTTAGCACAATTGGAAGTGAATCAAGCGGATTATGGGTCAAAAAATCATTTTCGTGCATTGCGTCTTCAGCTGTTAACCGAAATGCTTTATGCAACAGGGCTGCGTATTAGTGAGTTGGTGAGTCTTCCGGTGCAGGCTGTCCGAGGGAAGGGATATAGTATTTTAGTTCGCGGTAAGGGTAAAAAAGAACGAATGGTGCTTTTATCAAAAAAAGCATGCCAAGTTCTTTCGCAGTGGTTAGACTTGCGCGATCAAAGAAAGGATGCGGCAAGCCCTTATCTCTTTCCTGCGTATTCAGAGGCAGGGTATATTGCTCGACAACTTGTTGCACGGGAATTAAAAAGTCTTGCCGCGAGAGCAGGAATAAAGAGTAACAGCTTTTCTCCCCATGTGTTGCGCCACGCTTTTGCGAGCCATCTTTTGCAAAATGGTGCTGATTTGCGTGCTGTTCAACATTTATTAGGGCACTCTGATATTGCTACTACTCAGATTTATACCCATGTGTTGGAAGCAGGACTTTATCGTCTTGTTAATGAGCATCATCCACTTGCCGATAAGCAGAAGGCTAGGTAAAGAAAAAGAAGATGTTTTTGAAAAATACTTTATAAAACAGTTTATAAGTGTATAAGTGGCACCAAATAAGTTAGGTACAATGTATAATTATCTTGATTTTGAAAAACCAGTTGCTGATCTTGATGGGAAAATTCTTGAATTAAAACAGATTTCTCAAGAAGAAAACAGTCTTGATATGAGTGACGAGATTGCGCGTCTTGAAAAACGTTCTCAAACGGCATTGCGCGATATTTATAAAAAATTATCACCATGGCAAAAAACACAAGTGGCTCGTCATCCAGATCGTCCTCACTTTATGGACTATGCTGCACGCTTGCTTAGTGATGTTACACCTTTGGCAGGAGACCGCAAGTTTGCTGAAGATGAGGCTATTCAAGCTGGATTTGCACGTTTTAAAGGAGAAGCAATTGCCTACATAGGTCAAGAAAAAGGGCACGATACCCAAACACGTTTGCGCTATAATTTTGGTTCTGCACGTCCGGAAGGTTATCGTAAAGCTGTACGTATTATGGAAATGGCTGATCGATTTGGTTTACCGCTCCTTACTTTTGTTGATACCGCAGGCGCTTATCCTGGAGTGAGCGCTGAAGAACGTGGTCAAGCAGAAGCAATTGCCCAATCAACAGCAGCAACTTTGCGTCTAAAGGTTCCTGTTGTTTCGGTTATTATTGGAGAAGGTGGTTCTGGAGGAGCGATAGCAATTGCTGCAGCTAACAAAGTTTATATGTTGGAGCATGCAATTTATTCTGTTATTTCACCAGAAGGCGCAGCTTCTATTTTATGGCGTGATTCTACCCGTGCCAAAGATGCCGCAATGAATATGCGTATTACCGCGCAAGATTTATATCGGTTAAAGATTATTGATGGCATTATTCCTGAGCCTTTAGGAGGTGCTCATCGAGGAAAAGAGACTGTGATTGATGAAGCGGGTGACGTGATTTCAGAGGCTTTAAAAGCTATGGCTGGGAAAGATGGTGAAGCTCTTAAAAAAGATCGTTGGGAAAAATATCTTCAAATTGGTAGGTCGTTAACGTAAATCATTTCTTGTGAGCGGATGGATTGGAGTTTAGTTCAATGATATTCAATAGGTTTCTCACGGTGAGTATATTGTGTGTAATGGGAATATTAACAGCATGTGAGGGAAGATTGCCTGCTTCTATTCGTGCTAAAGTTGAGCAACCACTTCCCCAAGAAATTCAAAATAGAATGGTGTTGCATGACATCGATCCTTATGCGCCGATTATGATGCGTTTTTTTAAGGAAGAAAATATCGCTGAAATTTGGAAACAGTCTCGTTCAGGGGCTTTTATATTGATGGCGCGCTATGGTATTTGCAAATGGTCTGGTAAACTTGGACCTAAATATAAAGAAGGAGACCGTCAAACACCGGAAGGTTTTTACACCATTAGTGCAAATCAAATGAATCCTTATTCAAAATATTATCTTTCTTTTAATATTGGATTTCCTAACCTCTACGATCAAGCAAATGGTCGAACGGGAAGTAATCTTATGGTGCATGGTTCTTGCTTTTCTGCTGGTTGCTATTCCATGAGTGATAAAAATATGGCACAAATTTATGCTTTTGCGCGCGATGCTTTTAAAGGTGGACAGAGAGAATTTCAGTTGCAGGCTTTTCCTTTTCGTATGACTGATGATAATATGGCACGTTATAAGACTGATCCTCATTATCCATTCTGGGTTATGCTTAAGGAGGGTTATGATTTTTTCGAAGAAAATCGTACGCCTCCAACGGTTTATGTTCATGAAAAACGTTACGTTTTTAATGCTGGCACTCATAAAACATCAATGGCTTTAACGCCATGAATGTTATCTTATCGTAAAATGCTAAGGCTACGGCAGTGCTGTTAGGTTATGTGCGTGGAGGTCTACAAATCACTGCTGGCTTTGATGTACACAAATATGATTTTGTAAGCAGATGAATCGGCGGTAGTTGCTTTAGCTATGGGACAGTGCCTGTTGGCAGTAACTGGTGAAAAGAAACATGGAGAATATTTACCGATTCCAAAAGTGTCCACACTTGTCCTGGAGATGCAAATCCAAAATGCCTATATACGTATGACCATCCGATCTAGAACAAATTCCTTATAGAAGGAAAAAGTGAAACAAATTTTAAAATTATTGGGTAGTGGAATATGGCTATTGAGTATGGCTTGATGTTATTTAGGTATACCTTCTACATCATCTTTGGATGTGTGGGAAAAGCCTGATGCAGATTTTACAGAGGTAGCAAAAGCTTTGTTAGAATACGGAAAGCCAACTCCTTATGATATTGATCCAGAAAATCAGCGGCAGAGCATTAATGCAAAAACAACCATTGATACTCGTATGCTCCAATCAGGATTGCGCTATAAAGATAAAGGAGGGACTTGGTATGAGAATTTTAAAAAGGAAAACTTTCCCATATGTCGTCCAGATTCTATCATACCACAGAGAAGTGTAAAGAAGCGCTTGAATAGCCCTTTTTGTAGAAAACATTCAGAACAATATGAATGCTATTCTTAAGTCTTGCTTGCTATGATCAATAATCTCCCCTCTTTGCTTTCGCTTAGAATGGCGGGATTGTTTCCTCAATTAATCATCTCAATGTTGTAGGTGAAGCAATATGATAGTAGAGAATGCACTTTCTAATCCTATAACGTTGCATAACAGGTTAGATTCTGAATTTTATAAACTTCGTATGAAAATGAAAAGCTTTGTTCTTCTTTACGTGACAAGTTTTTTATGCCGCGTTAATTTTGACGTTGTTGTTTTGCTTGCTCAATTATCTTGACAAGATCCGATTGTAATCAACGCGATAAAAAAACAAATTTTAAAGTTTTTGATAAAAATCCATTGGTTACATGACGACGAAAAGTAGACGCGCTTGTTTTAAAGAAACCTCTTTTCATGCTCTTAAACCCATTTCACTACGGTACTTGTGATAGTATCGGTAAATTCATTAAGCATCTTCATTTTTACGTTTGTGAAGAAGCAAGCTGGCACCATCATTATATTTGCTAGCTCTCAATGTTGCCACAATTCTTGTATTAAGATGGCTCATAAAAGGTATTTTTACTCTTTTCTTATCAGTTTTTATCCTCACATTCATCCCACTTATAACGTGCAAGAAAGTGGTTTTGATTGATTCAACATAGACAGATTTGGAATGAGAGAATCTTACGATATTCGAGTTTATAATTTAATATGAATAACGCTATATTATTATAAATCAATATTTTGTATGCAGTATAGGTTTAAAGTAAACTACTTAGCTTGACAGGTTTGGTTATTTAGACCTTGGTCTGGAAAGAGCGATCTATGATTGCTTTGCGTTCAAAAAATAATGTAGAAAATTATATCTTAAAGATTCCAATAATAAGCGTAACAGATAAGATGCTAAATGAATAGTAATTGCTCTTATGTTTTTGGGATCACAGGGGATTTTTATTTTTATTATGCTTTTGTTCCACGGCGTCCCATTCCAATTAAGGGGGCAGCGTTTTCGTCTAAAGGCCAGCGTGAGCGGGGGGCAATATCAAGAGGGCTTGTTACTCCTCGTACGAGTTTTTGTGCACCAGCAAAAGCAATCATTGCAGCATTATCCGTACACAAGGAAAGAGGGGGAGCTATAAATTCAAAACCGTGTTGGTGTGCGAGTTCTTGCAACGTGGATCGAATGGCTTGGTTGGCGGCAACTCCGCCTGCGACAACTAAAGCAGGAGGACGGCGGTTTTGATAGTGAGAGAGGGGATATTGATGGGTAAAGTGTTGAAGAGCCAGATGAACGCGATCATGTACTGTATCGGTAACTGCTGCTTGAAAACTTGCCGCAATGTCGGCAACATCACTTTCTGTAAGGGGAGCCATGGCTGTTGCTGCTTGCCGAACGGCGGTTTTGAGACCAGAAAAAGAGAAATCTAGCCGTTTTTCACCTTTTAAAGGTCGTGGAAGAGAGATACGATTTTTATCACCCAATAAAGCTGCCTTTTCAAGTGCTGGGCCGCCCGGATAAGGAAGACCTAAAAGTTTTGCTGTTTTATCAAAAGCTTCTCCCAACGCGTCATCAATAGTGGTTCCTAAACGCTGGTAGTTGCCTATCCCGTGAACAAGAATTGTTTGTGTATGACCACCTGAAACCAACAGCAATAAATAGGGAAACGCGACATTATGCGTTAGCATGGCTGTTAAAGCATGCCCTTCCAGATGATTGACGGCAATAAAAGGTTTTCCAGTGGCAAGAGAGAGTGCTTTTGCACTCATAACGCCTACCAACAACCCTCCTATCAAACCAGGGCCATTTGTGGCTGCAATGGCATCAATCTCTTTTAATTTTGTATTCGCTTCTGTTAGTGCTTTCAGAATTAAACTATCGAGAATTTCAACATGGGCACGGGCAGCAATTTCAGGAACAACACCGCCGTAGGGTGCATGATGATCAATTTGGCTCCAAACAATATTGGAAAGAATTTTGCTGTTTTCTTCATTGTTGTATTCCACGACAGCTGCTGCTGTTTCATCGCAACTTGTTTCTATTCCCAACAGGCGCATTTCAAATAAAACCTTATGTTGACAATTCTTTCCTGTGTGCGTACCACGGACAAGCAAAGATGCAAAGAATTTCTCTTGGGGGAATTTCTTTTGGAGTTTGTTTCTCTATGAAAAAATGTGTTTTAATACTTTCTCTAAAGTGAATGGCTTTGGTTAAAAATAAAGTTGTATCTTTCAGTATAGAATGCTGATGTGTTTTCAAAAGTCTATTTATTTAAGTATACAATTATAACTGTTCCTGATAAAAGTGCAGAGTTGGAAATTTTGGGGAATTTATACTCTTTATAAAAAGAGTGTAAAATAAGTTATGATATTTGAGAAAATCTTAATTTTTAAAACTTTTTTCATTCTATTATTTTATCATTAAAAGAAATTATGCACAAAAAGTGACAAAGATGGTAGACCCTTCAAAACCAAAAAACCACACTATGCTGGTGATCGCCGTAAAAAGCCTGTGATTGAACATGAAGTTGTGAACCATGATTCAGAACAACTAACACAAAATCCAGCAAGTTCGGCTATGAAAGAAGAGCAGAGTGAGAAAAGTCAGCAGAAGCAATGCGTATCTTATAGGACTTGCTTTTATTCGCTTATTTCAGGAATTTTAGGTGGCCTTATCGCTCTAGGTCTTTTTATCGGGTTGCAATGGGCGGGTATACTTCCTTCTTCGTTATTGAAAAACAATCTTGGAGGGGAAAGAGCTTTAAAAATTGCAGAAAGTGCAAAAAGTCAAAGTGAAGAGACATACAAGAAATTAAGGCACATACTGCAAGAAATTGAGGCGTTGAAGGCAGAATTTTCCTCTTTTTCATCACGACAGGTGGAAGCAATTCCCAGTGATGAAGGAGTGCAAGAAGATGGAAGAGAAGCTTTTGTGGTTTTAGAGCAAAAAGTGAATGATCTTGAAAAGTTTGTGCAAGCTTTTGTTAATGCTTCAAAAGAAATAAAAATGGCTTTATCGACTGGAGAAACCAATGCAAACGCTCTTGCTCTCCTAAAGCAACAACTAGAAGCTATACAAGAAGAAATTGTGGCGGCAAAAAATGAAAAACAAGAAATAAATACTGCACTGTTTACAGCGATTAGTTCTTTAAAAAATGCTGTAGAACGTGGGGGATCCTATAGTAATGAGTTAAAGCTGTTACAGCAATTATCCCCTTCGATTGATGGACTTGATCTGTTGCAAAAGACAGCTACTATAGGATTGCCAAGTTCGGCAAAACTTGCAACAGATTTTGCTCGTGTTGCAGATGCAATTGTTGCGACACAAAATGATGTTGCGTCAGATGTTGGTTTTTTTGGACGAATTTTGGCATGGATAAAAGGTCTCATTATTTCACGGCCGATTGGCAATGTTGAAGGTATGACATTGGGGGCAATTGCGGCACGGATGGAAGTTGCTATTCAAGCGGGTGATTATGAAAGAGCTTTGAGTGAATGGCAAATGTTGCCCCAAAATGCAAAGGATGTTTCAGTAGATTTTGTTGATCAGCTTGAAAAACATATTGCTGTTCATCAGTTGTTTCAGAAGTTGTTGATGTCTGTGCAACAAGGATCTTTTAAAGCAACAAAGATGTAAATAGGCTCAAGATGATACGTGTTTTTATTTATAGTTTTGTTGTATGTGTGCTTGGTCTTGCTTTTGGGTGGGTAGCTAATCACAATGGTGTTTTTGTTATAACATTTTTGCACTTTCGGTTTTCTTTTTCATTGCTAACAGCTTTAAGTGCGCTCATTTTACTGTTTGGAATTCTGGCGTTTTTATGGTGGCTTTTATCTGTATTTTTTTCTCTACCTCGTGCTTTTTCCAATTATTTGTATAAACGTCACCAAAAGCGTGGTTATGAAGCTCTTTCACAGGGGCTTCTTGCAGTTTTTGCTGGAGATGGTATTTTGGCACAAGAAATGGAAGCTCAGGTTATAAAATATCTTGCAGGCAAACATGAGCCGCTAGTAAAGCTTTTACAAGCTCAAACCTTATCTTTGCAAAATAATTCTCTGCGCGCTATTGGTCTTTATGAGGGAATGAGAAAAGAAGCACCGACAAAATTGGCAGGGTTATACGGTTTGTTTCGTGAAGCTATGAAGAGCAAAGCTTATGAAGCAGCACAGCAATATGCAGAAGAAGCTTTGGCTTTATCGCCAGCACTTTTATGGGCTCATCAGGCGGTGCTTGATCAGCTCAGTGTGAATGGGCAATGGGACAAAGCACTCGGTGTTTTTGAGCGCGCACAAAAAGCTTTACCGCGCTCTGTTCGTTTGGCTTCAGAGCGTCAACATACACAGGCTTTGCTACTTTGTGGGAAAGCGCTTCATCTGTTTGAGACTCATCCTGGTGAAGCGCGTGCGGCCATTTTAAAAGCACATAAATTGGAGCCTGATTTTGTTCCGATAACAGTCATTGCCGCTGATATGCTTTATAAGTTAAATGAAATACGTAAAGCGGATAAAATGATTATTACAGCTTGGCAAAAAGAACCTCATCCTGATTTGAGTGCGCTGTATCTTGAAAGAGAAGAAGGAGCTGTTGAGCGATTGAAAAAGGCTAAGACACTTGCTTCTTATAATAAAGATACATTTGCCGCGACCTTTCTTATTGCTAAAGCGGCTTTGGATGCAGGTGAGATAGCATTAGCAAGGCAACAAGCACAAAAAGCTCTGCAATATCATCAACGAGAAAGTGTTTATTTATTATTGGCAGATATTGAAGAGGCACAGGGTAATAATCAGGGGGCTGTGCGTCAATGGCTTTCTCTAGCACTTCGTGCTGAACGTGATCCAGTGTGGATGTGTGAGGGATCCATTTTTTCTTCTTGGTCAGTGGTTTCTCCAATAAGTGGGCGTTTGGGCTGTTTTGAATGGAAAGCCCCTCCCAGTATGCCCCCCATTACATTAGAGGCCGCCAATATTGTGCCTAAAAAACAAGATAAAGAGGGTCTTGTGGGAAAAGATACTGGTGTTGAAGATAAGATACTAGAAAAATTTCCCTCTTTAGAGGATTCTTTTTTGTATGATGCACAAGTAGAGAAACAAGATATAAAAAGGCAAGAAATTAAAACAGTTAGCGAAACCCATTTGAATGTTGACGATCCAGGGGTTAAAATAGAAGATGAGGAGATATCTTTATCGAAAAAGAATTCCCCTTTATTTTAAATAAGTAAAATTGTAGTTAATATTGTTCGCCAAAATTATTTTCTTGTGCTTAAAGGATAAAACTTTACTTGGTTGCAGAAGTGATTGGTTAAAAAATGTTTTTAAGTCAAAGGTGTATTGGTCAAAAACAAAAAAAGAATAAACCAAGAATTGCAGTCGTTATGCATCGTCGGTCTACATATACCGGTCGTTTGGGGAAATTTTTGCAACAAAAAGGTTTTGTTCTTGATATTTATCGCCCTATTTTGGGACAAAAGCTTCCCGATACATTGAAGCATTATGCTGGTGTCGTCATTTTGGGTGGGCCAATGAGTGTGAATGACAGCGAAGCGTATATTAATGAGGAAATTGATTGGATTTCTTTGTCATTGAAAGAGAATAAGCCTTTTTTGGGTATTTGTCTTGGAGCACAAATGTTAGCGCAAAATCTAGGGGGGCGTGTTGGTACGAGAAGTGATGGGACTGTTGAAGTTGGCTGGTATCCACTGGAAGCGACGTTGCTAGGCAAGGAAGTGATGAATTGGCCAAAAATGGTCTATCATTTTCATGATGAAGGTATTTATGATTTACCTAAAGAAGCAGAGCTTTTGGCAACAGGTAATACATATCCTACACAAGCTTTTCGTTATGGAAAAAATGCATGGGGCTTACAATTTCATGCCGAATTTACGCGGGCCATGATGCGGCGTTTAGTCGTGCGCTCGGCACACAAACTCATGGAAAAAGGCGCTCAACCCGCTTCTGCACATTTGCAAGGCCGTTTAATCTATGATCAAGCCTTGAGCAAATGGTTTGAAAATGCATTGCAACAAATTTTTGTGTACCCATTACAAGTATATGAGAGTTAAGAAATTTTTAATCATCATGAAATAAAGAAAGTTTTTATTTTGTTTATGTTGTCTCCATTGAAATTAATACGGAAAAGCTTTTCTTTAAGCTATTTATTTTGTGGGCTTTTTTGTTTTACTCTGATACTTATTTATAGCGCAATGTGGTTTTTTTTTCACGTAAAATAGAAGACCGTGTTGCCGATTTCTTCGCAAGAGCAACTGCCAATGATATGACGGTTTTATGCGATCACCTACACAAGAGTGGTTATCCATTACGTATTGGTGTTGCTTGTGATCAATTTCAGTTTGCTTGGCCTTTACACAAGCTTTCTTTGTCAACGGGATATTTGACAGCTGGAGCACCAATTTATGCACCTTATGGGGTAAAGTTTAACGTTCATTCTCCTGTATCTATTGTTTTTGATAAAAAAACTCCTATCGTGTCGCATTGGCGCAATTTGATGATTGAAACAGAATCTTATTGGAGAACAGATAAGACATTTAAATTGATCGCTGAAGGGATTGAAATTTTCCCCATTTCTTCATCTTTTAAAGATAAAAAATTTCAAGACAAACCTGAATTACAGGTGAAAAATAAAAAGACCGTACAAGAAAATGTTGGAGCTCAAGCCTCTTTAAAAGGTGCTCCAGATGTGATTGTACCTGTGTTAGATCAAGAGGATATGCCTCAAAAAATAACAGCAGAGTTTTTACGCCTTGATTTGAAACATGAAAAAAATCATTTATCGGGGCATATCACTTTTGATGATTTTGATCCTACTATGTTTTTTGCTTCTTATTTTGTGGAAGTGCCCAAAGTTGATGGCAATTTGGAATGGGTTCTCAATGAAGTGTCTCATCTGTTTGAAAATGAAGGAAATAGTTGGAAACAATATTTTTATGGAAAAAGTGGACTTTTAAAGCACGGTGAATTGAGTTTTCATACAGGTGGTACATTACGTGTTAGTGGGCCTTTTTCTTTTGATGATGAAGGATATTTGACAGCAAAATTTGAACTTGTCTTTGTGAAGCATATGGAACTTCTTACAACTATGCAGCGCTTATTTCCTGAGCAAACTAACAATCTACAAGCTTTATTTTTTGTTCTGGGTGCTATGCCTAAAAGTGCTGATGGCTATCCTGTTGTCCCTTTGTTGGTTAGTCATGGACAGGCAAAATTAGGATTTTTAAAACTTGGTCGTCTTGCACCGTTTTAAGTTTGAAAGCCGGTATTTTGAAGTTGTGCAATCAACCCAGCTGCAAAAGTAAAGCGAGAAATGTTGAGATCATTTTCAATAAGAGCACTAATACGATTTGTTATATTGTGAATATGATCTTCTTCTATTTTGCTCCAAGTGGCAAAAGGATTGTCTTTTTTTCCATAATTTTTCAGCATTTTCATAACAATTTGTCGTAAGCTTTTAGCAATATTCTCTTTGGCTTGGCTTAAGGCCATACTATCATAATAATCAAGAACAGGAATCGTTTTACTTGCTTCATTAATGCGATTAATACGAATGATTTGAGCCAGTGAAAAATAGATTTCTGCTGTTTTAATAAGGTCGCTGTTGCTTTGTTTTGCAATCAAAGAAATGTCACAAATTATTGGAGCAGTTTCTAAGAGGGCTAATTGTTTTGCTAAAGATTTTGATGCCCCTTCTTCACTATAATGGAGCGTTTTTTCTTTAATTTTTTGATTAATATCTTTATCGTTGGAGTGCGTCAGTTGTTCTTCAATAACGCTACGGGCTTGCTTTATTATTTTTACAAGTTCTTCTAATGGAGTCGAAAGGTCCATATTGCGCAATCCCCAATTTGTTGTCTCAAAGAGCATTGAAGTAATGGCTGCGTAGAATTTATTTTGGATAAGACCAGGTATTTTATTATCGAGCTTATCAATTTGATCAGATAATTGGGGTATTTCAAAACCGTCACGGATTGCAATGAAAACACGGATAACATTTTCAACTTTTTGTTCTGTTGCATCTTGTAGTTGATTAACAAAAGTAGGCCCCCCACGATTCACAATATCGTTTGCAATCAGTGTTGCAATAATATTACGACGTAACTGATGATTGATGATTTCTTTCTCAAAACTTGTTTGAATTTGAGTTGGGAAATAGTTCAACAACATTGCATCAAAATAACAATCATCAATAATGGGGCTGTGGACGATTTCTTCTTTTAGAGTTAATTTAGCATATGCCAAAATAACGGCGAGTTCTGGACGTATAAGGCCTTGGCCTTGTGTTATTCTTTGCCGCAAAATTTGCTCATCAGGGAGAATTTCAACTTTACGATCTAGAAGCTTTTTTTGTTCTAAATCATGCATAAAGCGTATCTGATAAGGCAAGTCTGCAATACTTTGGCTTTCAGCCAAAGAAAGAGCAAGAGGTTGCAAATAATTGTTGCGTAGGACTAATTGTTCAACTTGTGGAGTCATTTTTTTCAAGAGTTCGTTGCGTGCTTCTTTGGTAAGTGTTTTTGCACGGAGCGCCGATGCGAGAACAATTTTGATATTGACTTCAACATCTGAACAGTTAACACCTGCAGAGTTATCAATGGCGTCCGTATTGCACCGTCCACCGTTTAAGACATATTCAATTCGACCACGTTGTGTAACGCCAAGATTAGCGCCCTCACCAATAACTTTTGCACGAACTTGTTCACCGGTAATGCGGAGTGCGTCATTCGCACGATCCCCTACTTGTGCATCAGTTTCTGTTGTTGCACGGATATAGGTACCAATGCCACCAAACCATAGAAGATCAACAGGTGCTTTGAGAAGTGCAGAGATAATTTCAAAGGGTGTTCCCGTTTGTTGTTCAAAGCCAATGGCTTTTGCTGCTTCGGGTGAGAGAGTAATTGTCTTTGCTGTGCGTGAAAAGATGCCACCACCCTTTGATAATTTTGTATGGTCGTAATCTTGCCAGCTTGAGCGAGGAAGTTGAAAGAGGCGCATACGTTCTGCATAGCTTTCAGCTATGTTTGGATCTGGGTCAATAAAGATATCGCGGTGGTCAAAGGCAGCAATAAGTTTTGTTTGTTTGGAAAGGAGCATTCCATTGCCAAAAACATCGCCAGACATGTCACCAACGCCGATACAGGTGAAGGGAGTTGTTTGAATATCGTGATTAAAAGATTCTCGAAAATGTCTTTTAACTGCTTCCCATGCACCTTTCGCTGTAATCCCAATGGCTTTGTGGTCATAGCCTGCTGAACCTCCAGAGGCAAAAGCATCATCGAGCCAAAAGTGGTTTGCTTGGCTGAGTGCGTTTGCTGTATCAGAAAAGGTTGCTGTGCCTTTGTCGGCAGCAACAACAAAATAAGGATCATGGTTATCATGACAGATGATGTTGTGAGGAGATTTTATTTTACCTTTAACCAGATTATCGGTGATGGAAAGCAAAGCCGTGATAAAGTCAATATAAGCTTGTCGTGCGGCTTCTATGATTATGCTACGGTCATTGGTTTGGGGAAGGCGATGAGGATAAAATCCACCTTTTGCACCAACAGGAACGATGACTGCATTTTTAACCTGTTGAGCTTTGACTAGACTGAGCACTTCAGTGCGATAATCCAATGCACGATCAGACCAACGAATTCCACCACGTGCGATAGGACCAAAGCGCAAATGTACCCCTTCAACTTCTGGTCCATAAACAAAAATTTCTCGATAAGGACGCGGTTCGGGTAAGCCTTCAATTTGGCGTGGATCCAATTTGGTTGCTAAAATACGCCGTGGGTTACCATTTTCTAAAGGAGTATAGGCATTTGTGCGTAAACTCGCATCGATAAGATTACGGTAACGACGTAAGATGAGATCATCATCTAAACCTGATACTTTTTGCAACTTTTCTTCAATACGTTGTTGAATGACCTGTTGGTTTTTTTCTCGTTCTTTTTCTGTATGACTTTGATGAAACTTCAAATGAAATAGAGCATAAAGATCTTGGGTAATGTCTGGATAGGCGTTTAAAGTTTGGGCAACGCGGTCTTGTGAATAAGGGATTCCAGCTTGTTGGAGATAGCGTCCATAATGGCGTAAAATGGCAATTTCTCGCCAATCAAGTTGAGCTGTTTGGGTTAAAGCATTAAAGGCATCATTATCAGCATCGTGGGACCAAATAGCTTCAAATGTTTCGGCATGCTTTTGACCGTTTTTGTCGAAATCGATACAAAGTTGGAAGGCGCTTTCTAGTTGCATATCATGAAGGTACACGGAATGTCCATTGCCATCTGGTAATTCAAGTGTTTGCTCAGCTATGACCCGAAACCCCATATTTTCAAGGAGTGGTACGCGCTTGGAAAGAGCTAGTGCTTCATGGCGGTGAAAAAGCCGAAGAGAAATGCTTTGTTTTTCTTTGTTGTGTGTATGATAAAAAGTAACGAAAAGCGTTTTTTTATCATGAAGACTTAAAATATTTCCGGCATCTTCAATTGCATCTTCAGCTGAGAATAAATCACGATAGCTGTTGGGAAATTGGCTCGCTAAACGCATTTGTTTGTCTGTTGCTTTGCGGGTAAGAGCTATGGTTTGAACACTGTCTTCCCAGCTGCGTGCTATAGAGCGAACATTTTGTTCAAGCACTGTGCGCTCAACAACGGGGGCGCTTTCGCTTCCTTTGCGATGGATAATATAGTGAACGCGGATGAGAGTGCTTTCTAAGAAGAGTGGATAGGATTCGAAAAAATCACCTTTGTAGAGCTCAACAAAGTATTCGCCAATTTTTTCGCGAATATTGCTGCTATATTGGTCACGGGGAACATAGACAAGTATAGAAACAAAGCGCCCAAAAGAATCAATATGAGCGAGTACTCTCAGACGTGGGCGTTCGTCTAATTGTAGGATAAGTTTGGCATTTTCTGTCAATGTATCAACGTCAGAACGAAACATTTCATCTCTTGGATATGTTTCTAAAACACTGATGAGTGCTTTTCCAGAATAGTCAGCCTGATTGTATCCAAGGCGTTGAATGATGGTTTTTGCTTTTTCTTTTAAGAAAGGGATTTGCGAGATAGAACGTGTATAAGCTGAAGAAGTAAATAACCCTACAATGCGTAATTCTCCACATAATTTGCCTTCTTTATCAAAGATTTTAAGACCAATATAATCAAGCCAAACAGGACGGTGAATTTTTGAACGGCTGTTGGCTTTTGTCACAATAAGCAGGTTATCACTTTCCATAAAAGAGAGGATTTCTTGAGGAGGTTCTTCCACCCGTGCATCCCCAATAATACGAATAGAGGCATCGGTGAGAATACCCAATTCAATGTCACTGGCGGTAAAGGCTTTTGTGGGTTCTTGGTTTTTGGTGAAGTTATAAGTGCGCATACCAAGGAAGATGAAATTATGGTCCATCAACCAGGTTAGAAATTCAATGGCTTTTTCGCCTTCTTGTTTGTAGTGGGCTGGGAGATTTGTTTGATAGGCATGGATATGCTTTTCGACTTCTTTAAGCATAGGTTTCCAGTCTTGCACAGCTGCATTAACTTGTTCAAGAACTAAGGCGATCTCATCTTGGAGCTTTTGTATCTGCTGTTCGTTTAATGGCTCGATATGAATTTGCATGAGGCTGATGCGTTGTCCGGAGGCACAATCAAGGACGGGGTGCGCAATCAAATAAATATGATTTTTGTGCTGATTAAAGACATTTAAAATCGAATCAAGCAGGAAGGGTTTATTATCATTGACGAGCGTGATAACGGTTATAGGCTTGTTGTTGCGGGTTAAATTTTGCTTAAAGCAGATAGTACTTTTTCCTGCTTTATGAAGATTAAAAGTATCAATGGCAATAGCAGTGGCTTTTTGAAGTTCTTTGTCTTGGTAACAGATAATATCTTCTGTATCGGTATGAGCAAAAAGGATTTGTTCTATTTTATTTTGATTGCTTTTTGTCTTTGATGTTTGTTGCTGTAACACAATGATTTTCCCTTTTTGCTTTTGATGTTCTTTTTTTATAAGAACAAATTTTTATACTATTCTTTCTAGTGTAGCACCTTCTTTTTAAAGGGAGTAGTTATTTATTTGAAGAAGATAAACTGATTATTCCATTTTAAAGTGATAAATTGCTTTTCTGAGGAGAAATTTTACGTCAATAAGAGGATATTTTTAGTATTTTTTTATGTTAATAGTCTGTTTTTTTAAATATATAGGATGAAAGTAAAGAAAGAATGACGTGTTTGCCTGAAAGACTTTTAAGCGGTTATCGATCCTTTATAACAAATCATTTTTCATATAAAACAGCACATTATCAACAATTAGCGCTTGAGGGGCAAAAACCTGAATTTTTGGTTATTGCTTGTTGTGATTCGCGTGCAGTACCAGAAACAGTTTTTGATACTAAGCCAGGCGAAATTTTTACATTACGCAACGTGGCAAATTTGGTTCCTCCTTTTTCTCCTGATAACCAATATCACGCAACATCAGCAGCTATTGAATATGCGGTGCAATTGCTTGAAGTTAAGCATATTGTTGTTTTTGGTCATGCGCATTGTGGGGGGATTAGCACCGCTCTTAAGGGGACGTGTAAGTCTCTATCGTCAAATGATTTTATTGGTCAGTGGATAAGTCTTTTAGCACCAGCAGCACAAGCAGTTATTGGCAATAAGTCGTTGTCCGTATCAGAACAGCAGATTGTGTTAGAGCAACTTTCTATTCGTGATTCATTGAAGAATTTAGAAACATTTCCGTGGATAAAGGCGAGAAAAAATCAGGGTATTTTAACGTTGCATGGGACTTGGTTTGATATATCAAGCGGTAAATTATGGAATATGGAACAGGAAACAGGCTGCTTTGTACTTGTTGAGTGAGAGTTTTGAAGTATAATATTTGTTCTCTTTTAAATGTATTGTATGATAAATCTTGACAAGGGTAGAGTTTTATTGTTTGAAAGAACAAGCTTTCGGTACAAAATTAACTTGGAGCCACTGACTGAGACCCCGCTTTTAAGGGTATAAAGAGATCTCAGAGGTCAACATCCGACAACGCGATGCGTCCTCGGATGCGACTTTGGTTTGTGTATTATGCAGCAATGAGGTTAGAGAATGTTTGAATCCTTACAAGAACGGCTTGGCTCCATACTGTCTCATTTGACAGGGCGTGGAGCTTTGTCGGATCAGGATGTAGCAGAGGCTCTGCGTGAAATTCGTCGCGCTTTATTGGAAGCTGATGTTGCACTTGATGTCGCGCGTTCTTTTACCGATAGGGTTCGTGAAAAAGCTGTTGGGGCTGCAATTGTTAAATCAATTAAACCGGGCCAGATGGTTGTCAAAATTGTTCATGATGAACTGGTTCGTGTCCTTGGAAGTGAAGGCGTTTTGAGTGATTTAAATGCACCAGCACCTGTTGTGATCATGATGATTGGTTTGCAAGGTTCGGGAAAAACAACGACAACAGCAAAGCTTGCAAAGCGTTTAACAGACAAGAATAACAAAAAAGTTCTCATGGCGTCATTAGATACACGACGTCCTGCAGCACAGGAACAACTCCGCCAATTAGGAGAACAGGCACAACTTGCAAGTTTGCCTATTATTGCGGGTCAGTCTCCCGTTGATATTGCAACACGTGCAGTACAAGCAGCTAAACTAGGCGGTTATGATGTGTTGATTCTTGATACAGCAGGCCGTAATCATATTGATGAAGCTTTAATGCTTGAATTGGCTGCGATTAAAGCATGTTCTCTCCCGCATGAAATTATGTTGGTTGCTGATAGTCTTACTGGTCAAGACGCTGTTCATCTTGCGCGTTCTTTTGATGAGCGTGTAGGAATTACAGGAATTATTTTAACACGTATGGATAGTGATGGTCGTGGTGGTGCGGCTCTTTCAATGCGTGCTGTTACAGGGAAGCCGATTAAAGCAATCGGGATTGGTGAAAAAATAGATGCTTTGGAAGAGTTTCACCCCAGTCGCATCGCTGATCGTATTCTCGGGATGGGGGATATTGTTTCTTTGGTGGAAAAAGCAGCTGAAACAATGGATCATGAGAAAGCGGCTGCCTTTGCAAAAAAGATGCAGGCTGGTAAATTTGATCTTAATGATTTGGCTGAACAATTGCAGAAAATGAAAAAACTTGGGGGAATGGGCGGTATTATGGGAATGCTGCCCGGTTTGGGAAAGGTGAAAGATCAAATAGCTGCTGCAGGACTCGATGATCGTTTGTTTAATCGTCAATTGGCTATTATTTCGTCCATGACCCCCTTAGAGCGTGCCAATCCAGAAATTTTGAAACATAGCCGTAAACAACGAATTGCTAAAGGTTCTGGAACAAGCGCTGCTGATATTAATAAGCTTTTAAAAATGCATCGCCAGATGGCTGATATGGTAAAAGCTATTGGAGGTAAAGGCAAAGGCGGTTTGATGGGAAAAATGTTGAGCGGGCTTGGTTCTAAGATGGGGCTTGGTGGTATGGGGGCTTTGGGTGGGGATTCTGCGACTATGCCTGATTTATCGGGATTTGATCCAAAGCAGCTTACAACACTGCAAAAGCAGATAGAAAGTGGTAAGGGAGGAAAGGTTTTGCCCGGTCTTCCAGGGAGTGGGACTTCATTTCCTGGTCTTTCTAGTGGTATTGCCGAAAGGGGAAAATTTCCTCAGCATCCTAAGAAAAAGTAAGATTCAGAGAGGATAAGGAGAGAGGGTGCAGGAAAAAATATTGGATGAATTAGTGCGTTTACGAGCATCCATTGATAATTTTGATGCAGCATTGATACATATTTTGGCAGAGCGGTTTCGTTGTACGCGAGCTGTTGGGCATTTAAAGGCCCATTATGATTTGCCTGCTGTTGACTCTCTGCGTGAGCAGAGTCAAGTGGCACGATTGCGGCAATTGGCTATAGAAAGTCATCTTGATCCTGATTTTGCTGAAAAGTTTTTGAAGTTTGTTGTTGAAGAGGTTGTGCATCATCATGAGGAGATTGCTCGAGAACAAAAAATAAAACAAATCAATTTAAACGAAAGCCAGAGCTGAAAATAGGAGATAAAATATGGCATTAAAAATTCGTTTGTCCCGTGGAGGTTCAAAAAAACGTCCTTACTATCACATTGTTGTTGCGGATGTGCGTAGTCCGCGTGATGGACGGTTTATTGAACGTGTTGGTGCATGGGATCCCATGTTGCCTAAAGATGGACCGCGGGTAAAACTTGATGAAGAACGTATTCAATATTGGCTTGGTCAAGGTGCACAGCCAACAGATCGCGTTTTACGGTTTTTGGATGCAGCTGGTTTAAAAAAGCGTCCAGCCCGCAATAATCCACACAAAGGTGAACCTGGCAAAAAGGCACAAGAACGCATTGCAGCAGCAAAGCAAGCTGCTGAAGAAGCTGCTGCTGCAGTAGCAGAAGAAGCGTGATTGCTCTTGAAAAGTAATAAACTGTACTTTTAAAACTTTTGTAGAGGAAATAATTGTTATCCGTTTTTGGCAGGCGAAAACGGATTTTCTTTAAGAGTATGTTTGTTTTTTCAAGTTAATATGATTCTTTTAAAAATCAATGGCGCGGCCTTTAATTTCCCAGTCTCCATAGCGTGAAGGGTCTTTGCCACCGCGTCCACCATTTTCTAAAGGTCTTTCTTCCTTTATTTTATGCTTACGTCTTTCTTCAGCTTCGTTTAGGGCGCGTTGTGCTGCGGGAGAGAGGGATTGCTGTTTATCCGTGGTTGCATTTTGCTTGCTTATTTTCTTGTCTTTTTTATCCATTTTACACCTATTCCATTGAAGAAGCAGAAAGAAAACCCCATCATATAGGAATGATTGTCTTTTATCATGGAGTTTTTTGAGTAATGAATATAATGCGTACGGCAATGCTTTTAGCTTTTATGACCGCTCTTTTTATGGGGGTTGGTTATCTTGTTGGAGGGGGTAGTGGTATGATCATTGCTCTCTTGATGGCAAGTGGTTTGAATTTTTTTTCTTATTGGAATTCGGATAAAATCGTTTTACGCATGTATGGTGCGCGTGAAGTTGATCAGCATTCGTCACCAGTTTATTATAAGATTGTGAGTGATTTAGCTAGGAAAGCTTCTCTTCCTCAACCAAAAGTTTATGTTATTGAGAGTGCGCAGCCAAATGCTTTTGCTACGGGACGTAATCCTCAAAATGCAGCTGTTGCTGCAAGTACTGGGTTGTTAAAGCAATTGAGTGTGGAGGAAATTGCAGGTGTTATGGCGCATGAGTTAGCGCATATTGAGCACCGTGATACGTTAACAATGACTCTGACTGCAACGATTGCGGGAGCGATTTCTATGCTTGGGAATTTCGCTTTTTTTATGGGGGGGCCGCGTAATTCTTCAGAAAATTCTCATGGGGGAGGGCTTGGGGGCATTATTGCTTTGCTTGTGGCGCCTTTTGCGGCAATGTTGGTGCAAATGGCTATTAGTCGTACGCGTGAATATGCTGCTGATCGGCGAGGAGCTGAAATATGTGGTAATCCTTTATGGTTGGCTTCGGCATTGCGTAAAATTGCTAATGGTGGACGTGAAATATACAATGAGGAAGCAGAGCATAATCCGGCAACAGCGCATATGTTTATTATTAATCCTCTAAGTGGGGAAGGAGCTGATAGCCTTTTTTCTACCCATCCGGCGACTGCGAATCGTATTGCGGCTCTTTATCGGCAGGCGGAAGAGATGAAGGGGGTATTGGTCGAAAGCATGGGCTTAGATTATGGAAATCTAGAGCGTAGTGCGCAAACCCGTGTATCAGATAATCAGGAAAATGGTACTGTTCAACGCGTTACAAAACGTCCTTCTTGGCTTCGTTATGAAGATTCAAAAAGAACTCGATCATAGAGCTTTTAAGAGAACAAAAGCATAAAGGTGTTGTTTTGAAGCACGAGAAAGCGGGGCAGGTGTCCGAAAAAAATGTTCCGGGATTAGCTGTTCGGCAGGTGTGTGTTCGTCTTTTAGGGGCGGTGCTTGATAAGCATGCGTCTCTTTCGGGTTTAACGGATAATAAACATGGACATCCACAATATTTAAGTTTTTCACATCGAGATCGTTTACTGTGTCGTGCTATTTTGGCAGCGGCGTTGCGTCATCGGGGACAAATTACAGTTGCTTTATCACGCTTTTTGATGCGGCCTTTGCCTTCGCAAGCATTTTCATTGCAACATCTTTTGCATATCAGTGTGGCACAGATTCTTTACCTTGATATTCCTGATCATGCTGCGATTGATTTAGCAGTGCGTGTGGCTAAACTTGATCCCCGTATGCGCCGTTTTTCAGGGATGGTGAATGCTCTTTTACGCAATGTTGCACGTGAGGCAGATGTGTTGCGCCAACCGCTTCCGACTGTTGAAGGAGTTCCGGCATGGTTTGGGGAGCTATTAATATCAGCTTATGGAAAAGAAAAGGCTGAACAGATTTTAGAAATTCAAAGTACTCCGCCACCTCTCGATTTGACAGTTAAATCCGACAGTATTGTATGGGCTAAACGGCTTGGTGGTGTTGTTTTGCCTAATGGTTCGGTTCGGTTAAGCCATGTGGATTGTTCTGTTTCTGATTTACCAGGCTATAGGCAAGGGGCTTGGTGGGTTCAGGATTTTGCTGCAACGTTGCCTGCTTGTTTACTTGGAAATATTCAGGGCAAGCGGGTCGCTGATCTTTGTGCGAGTCCGGGAGGAAAAACAGCACAATTAGCTTTGCAAGGGGCTGATGTGACAGCTGTTGATATGTCTGCTAATCGGGTAAAGCGCTTAAAAGAAAATATGGAGCGGCTTCATTTTTCAGTTCGCACTTGGCAGGGAGATGTGAGAAATTTTCATCCCGAACAACTGTTTGATGCTGTGCTTCTTGATGCTCCTTGTTCTTCTACGGGCACAATACGCCGTCATCCTGACGTTTTATGGACAAAATCAATGGAGGATATCCTTACATTAGCGGCGTTACAATATGATTTACTTTCGGCGGCAATTGCTTTGGTGAAGAAGGGAGGGTGCATTGTTTTTTCTAATTGTTCACTGGCGAGAGAAGAAGGTGAAGATCTTATTGAGAAAATTTTATCGATACGTAGCGATATTGTTTTAGAGCCTATTTGTGCAAAGGAAATGGGTGTGATGGCGCATTTGCTCTCGTGTGAGGGGGTTTTACGTACAACACCTGCGGATTTTTGTCATGAAGACTTTAACGCTGAGAAAAACATATTTTTAGGAATGGATGGTTTTTTTGCAGCGCGCTTGCGGAAAGTGTCTTAATTAACGGTTCATTTACTAAAATGGCTGAAATTGTACATGATTCAGTAGGCATGGAGATGAGATTGTGGCAATTGCGGTAAAAGGTCCTCAGATAAAGGCATCAGACTTCGTTTATGGGGCACAGCAATTTATGCGGCGTTTATGGGTAGGACCGCTGTTTCGTTGGCGATTTTCGGGCTTTCGTCCCCATAAAATTTTAGCACATCCCGTTGATTTGCATTTAGCTGATCCGATGATGGCACATGAATTTTATCACGGTCGTTTTGCTTTTACAGGTCATGTTGTTCGTTCTGGTGCTGTTTCTCCTTTTTCATTAGTTCCACCAACCCCGGAATGGGAGGCAGCTCTTCATGATTTTCATTGGTTGCGGCATATGGCAGCAGCTGGGAGCAATTTGGCAGCAGCCCATGCGCGCGCCCTCTTAGAAGATTGGCTGGACCATGGAGGCAAAAAAGTAAAGGGACTTGCTTGGAGTGCACCGGTGGTGGCACGGCGTTTAATTTCGTGGATTTGTCATTCAAAAATGCTCTTGCAAGGAGCAAGTGAAGAGTTTGAAAAATGCTTTTTACGTGCGCTTGGTTTCCAATTTCGTTATTTGCGTGTCACGATTTCTAGTATGGAAAACAATGATCAACGCTTACAAGCAGCAATAGCTTTGACATTTGCCTCTCTAGCTTTACCTGTTTCTGCAATCGTGAAAAAAAAGATGCAAAATTTTCTTATAGAGGAACTTTCACGCCAAATTTTAGTTGATGGTGGACAT
The DNA here is from genome assembly GCF_000273375.1 of Bartonella birtlesii IBS 325. Lineage (NCBI taxonomy): Bacteria > Pseudomonadati > Pseudomonadota > Alphaproteobacteria > Hyphomicrobiales > Bartonellaceae > Bartonella > Bartonella birtlesii. Next base: position 409,137 of record NZ_CM001557.1, on the reverse strand, counting down.
ATTTCGCGTAGCCCTATTGTTTTGCTGAATTTGTTAGCGGATTTATTGTCGTTACGGCATCTTTTTATGCATAGCAATGAAACGGCACCGCGTATTTTGATTGATTCTGTGGAACGTATGTTGCCAGCTTTACGGTTTTTTATCCATGAAGATCAAACTTTGGCGCATTTTAATGGAGTGGGCCCTCTTGTATCGGAACGCTTATCGGCACTGTTAGCATTTGATGAAACTGCGGGACATCCTTTTAGTTATGCACGCCATTCAGGGTTTCAACGTTTACAAGCCAATAAAACGACAGTGCTTGCCGATACAGGAAAGTTTCCTCCACGTTCTGCTGCTGAGTATGCTGGTTCGGGATGCTTGTCTTTTGAAATGTCTTCGCAGGGAAGTCGTTTTGTTATTAATATGGGTGTTAATCCTTATGGGCGTGAGGAATATCGACATTTAGGGCGTGTTACTGCGGCACATTCAACAGCAACGGTTAATGATTGCTCGGTGGGGACTTTTCATAAAAAAAAGAGAAGTGGCACTTCATTTTTGCTTGAGGGGCCAACGGATGTTAAAGTGCGTCGTATAGAAGATGCAGAGAAAACGGGTTTTATTGCAAGTCATGATGGTTATGTGCGACCTTTTAATCTTGTTCATGAGCGTGGTCTCATCTTAGCGACAAATGGTGACATGATCGAAGGTTTTGATCGCTTTTTTATGCCAAATAAAATGCTGTCAAAGCGACATAAAAGAGTACAAAGTGAGCAAAATAATGTTGCTGTCCGATTTCATCTTCACCCACAAGTTCAAGTTAATTATGATGGTAAGCATGTGCGTTTAGCTGTGGGAGATGAGCAAGTATGGTATTTTATATCACCTGACGCTGATATTTGTCTTGAAGATTCAATTGATTTTGCTGCATTAACAGGTCCGCAACGCACACAACAGATTGTTTTATATTTTCGTCCTGCATTTCAGGAAAAGGTTCGTTGGCGTTTTATCCGCCGTCCGTTAGAGTAATGATTTGCTTTTTATGATATTGATAAAGAAAGTTATTTTCTAGTGTGTTAAAAAAAGCGTTCTATCCTTTCGGTGTATTTTGATAAAGGCATGTGCTATGAATGTATAAATTGCTTTTATGCATATAAGCCGGTTCTGTTAGAATTTTAACCATTTCATTTTTAGGGTTCCTGTTATGGGTGTTGTTGCAAAAAATTTTCCCATACCTGATCTTCATCGGGTTCGTCGTGTTCTTCTCTCCGTGTCTGATAAAACGGGTGTGGTTGCATTTGCACAAGCGCTTCACGCTTATGATGTTGAATTGATTTCAACAGGTGGAACAGCCAAAACCTTAATGGCTGCTGGTTTACCGGTAAAAGATGTTGCTGAAGTTACAGGATTTCCGGAAATAATGGATGGACGTGTCAAAACACTCCATCCCTTAATTCATGGTGCTCTCTTAGGGGTAAGAGAGGATCCTAACCATAAGAGTGCGATGGAGCAGCATGGTATCTGTGGAATTGATCTTCTGGTCGTGAATCTTTATCCTTTTGAAGAAACTTCACAATCTGGAGCGGATAGGCAAACAATTCTTGAAAATATTGATATCGGTGGACCGGCAATGATCCGCGCTGCAGCAAAGAATCATGCTTATACAGGTGTTATAACAGCGGTGCGTGATTATGAGTTGGTTCTCGCTGAATTAAAGAAGCATGATGGGTGCCTAAGCTTGTCTCTGCGACGTCAATTAGCAATGCGCGCTTATGAACACACTGCTGCTTATGATGCGGCGATAGCGGCATGGTTTGCACAGGATTTAAAAATTGAAACGCCGTCTTGGCAAAGTTTTTCTGGGCATCTTGAAAGCGTTATGCGTTATGGAGAAAATCCGCATCAACAGGCGGCATTTTATCGCAATAATGACAAACGTTATGGTGTTGCTACCGCCAAACTTTTGCAAGGTAAAGCACTCTCTTATAACAATATGAATGATACAGATGCGGCATTTGAATTGGTAGCAGAATTTGATCCCAAAATGACTGCTGCTGTTGCGCTTATTAAACACGCTAACCCTTGTGGTGTTGCAGAAGGGCGGAGTTTGAAAGAAGCTTATTTAAAAGCTTTGATGTGTGATAATGTCTCAGCGTTTGGTGGAATTGTTGCATTAAATCAGACTCTTGATGAAGAATGTGCGGAAGAGATTATCAAAGTTTTTACGGAAGTGATTATTGCTCCTGATGCAACAATGGCAGCACGTGAAATTATTGCGAGAAAAAAAAATCTTCGTTTACTGATAACGGGTGGTGTTCCTAATCCACGATGCAGAGGTCTTCTTGCCAAAACGCTTGCGGGCGGGATTTTAGTGCAGTCGCGTGATAATATGGTGGTTGATGATCTCAAACTGCAAGTGGTGACGAAACGGGCACCTAGTCAAGAAGAAATGCGTGATCTTAAATTTGCTTTTCGGGTGGTAAAGCATGTTAAATCAAATGCTATTGTTTATGCAAAGAATAATGCAACCGTTGGAATTGGTGCGGGACAGATGAGTCGTGTCGATTCTGCCCAAATTGCTGCACGTAAAGCTGAAGAAAGTGCAAAGAGAGCAGGTTTAACACAATCTCTCGCAAAAGGGTCTGTGATTGCATCTGATGCTTTTTTCCTTTTGCTGATGGTTTGTTAGCAGCTGTTGAGGCAGGAGCGACAGCCGTTATTCAACCAGGTGGTTCTATGCGTGATGAAGAAGTGATTGCTGTTGCCGATGCGCATAATTTAGCTATGGTTTTTACAGGTGTACGACACTTCCGTCATTAACGGATTTTGTGGTATTTTACGAATAAAATCAGTGTTTTAAAACACTTCGTGTGTTTTCATATTAATTTGCAGCTACTGGGCAGGAGCAACAGCTGTTATTTAACCAGGTGCTTCTATGCATGATGAAAAAGTGATTGTGGTTTTTGATGCGCATAGTTTGGTAAGGGTTTTACGAGTGTGCGATATTTTCGTTATTAGCCAATTTTGGTATTTTTTACGAGATAAGTTTTAAAAAACTTCTTATGTCTTAGATGCATATCTATCATGCTATTATAGCACAACTCTTTTTTGTGATTTGTTCTATATTGTTTCCAGGATGAGTAACAGCAAGTTTGAGTAAAAGATATGGATATTTTGCGTTCTTATAGTCATTGGCGTCGTTATCGGCGGACAGTAAATGCGTTGAGTCGTCTTTCAGTAGATGAACTTAATGATCTTGGCATTTATCGTGGCAATATTGATTCTATTGCACGGTATTATTCTCGTAAGCCTTTGTAAGATTTATTTGTGATGGCATTTGAGAAAGCTGTCTTGTTATAAAGAAGCGTCTTGCGATGTATTTGGGTTGGTGGCATGATGCTGCTGGTGGATTGTATAACCTAAAAGCTATTGAGCATCGCCATTTTTTGTTTATACAAAGTGTAAGCGACTAAAATTACACGATTTGTTAGATGGCAACTTTTGCATTTGAAAGAGTGGAGAGTTTTTTTACTCCTTGTCGTTGAGAGTTTTGCCTACATGCCAGTCTCATTTATGATGGGTCAAAGGAATTAGGTTTGGCATGGGAGGATCTAAATGTATTGGGCTTTCCCATGGCGGGTGTAAAACCTTTATTATCCTTATAAATCCCTTTATTATCCTTATAAATCACTGTGTTGTCTTATTATGAGATGAGAGGGAAGTGGTTTTTGTCTCTATTTATTGGTACGCTCAAGAGAACATATGGAGATGCTATGTGTTTCCTTTGGTCGCTTCAAAAAGTAAATGTTTTGTTGTTAGAATTCTCTACATAATAGAGGGGAGAATATGTTTTGTTGTGGGGAGTGTTATTTTTAAAGTGGACTTGTTAACGGTATTGTTTCACAAGGGTGAATATCTTATTTTATTTTTTGCCGTAGTAGGTAAAGAGAGGCGCCCAAGATACCAGCAGCTAGGGTAAACCAAGTGATGGCGTAGACAAGATGATTGTTTCGAAAGTGCACAATCGTAAGGCCAGCAATGGGAAGAGTTTCTCGCGGGGTTGTTTTTTTGCTAACATCAATGAAATAAGGTGCAACCGTGGACAGACCAAGTTTTTCTGCCATAGCGGGGAGGTCGCGCGTGTACCATATATTTTTATCAGGATTATTTTTACGTGGAAAAAAACCATTTTTTTCACTCATGCGCAACAATCCTATGATGGTGGTTTGTTTAGTATCTATAGCCTCATATTGATGAGGTTGGGCATTCGTTTGTAATGGCTTAGAGTTTTGAAAATCAGGGCGCGAATCCATGGGAATAAAACCACGGTTGACGAAGGTTAGGGTATTGTCCGCTGTCTGTAAAGGAGTTAAGACCCAGTAACCGCTAGTATCTTGAGCAACAGCCGTGACCAAGATATTTTTATTTGCCAAAAATTTTCCTGTGATCGTGACAGGGCGATATTCATCTTTTTCAAAAGTAATCTGTGCCCATTGATTTTGCGGTGGGGCTGTTATGGGAGGCAAATGAATACGTTGATTGGCACTGGTGATAAGATTTGTTTTCCAGTTTAATCGTTGTATTTGCCATATACCAAGTGCGCTGAAGAGAAGAAAACAGCATACACAGAACATGCCAAAGAGAAGCGAAGAAAAATGGCTCTGTTTTTTTTGAAGCTCTGTCATGGAGGAATTTGTTTTGCTCATGATGAATGCTTCCTTGTTAAGATGATAAGCATTCTTTTAGCATGATGCCTGTTAAAAAAAAATATTTTCTGTGCCTTTTCATTGAGAAAAGAGAGCCAAGTAAGTCAATAAGAAATGCAAAAGGCTTTACAAAAGACTTGACCTTTTAGTATCGACACCCTATTAAAAACACGATTTCCCAATAATATCCGTTTAAGGGGTGTTATGTGCTCTTTACCTTCATTCTATTTTATGGGTATTGGGATTTTAAGAGTTTTTCAGAGTTTAAAGGTGAAGTTTATGTCTCGTGCTTGCGAATTGACAGGGAAAACAGTTCTTTATGGCAATAATGTTAGCCATGCAAATAATAAAACCCGTCGTCGTTTTTTACCAAATCTTTGCAATGTGACATTGATTTCGGAAGTGTTACAGCAAAATTACCGTTTACGGGTTTCTGCAAGTGCTTTGCGGTCTGTGGAACATCGTGGTGGTTTGGATGGTTTTTTGCTTAAAGCCGATGATAAAGAGTTGTCACAGCGTGCGCGTTTATTAAAGCGCCAAATCGTTAAGAAAAAAGCTGAACAAGCAGCCTAGTTGCCTTTTGGTTGCTATGGGCTAAATTTTGCTTCTCTTTTCTAAGGGGATCGTTTTTTAGCTTTATAGTATTTTTATCGTTGTATTTTATTGGTTCCATATCCCAAGTTAAAAAAATGTTTTCAGAAAACGATTCTTTATTAGTATGGAAAGAGAAAAAAAATATCGTTTTTTCTCTTGCCATGTGTTTTGCTGTAACTGCTTCTAATATTTTGGTTCAGTATCCTGTTTACTGGTTTGGTTTAAATGAGCTGCTCACTTATGGAGCTTTTACTTATCCATTTGCTTTTCTGATTAATGATTTAACTAATCGTTTTTATGGTCCGGCTGCTGCGCGGCGCGTGGTTTATGCTGGCTTTTTTGCTGGTGTTTTTGTTTCGTGGATATTGGCTACACCGCGGCTTGCGGTTGCCTCAAGTTTAGCATTTTTGTTTGGGCAACTTCTCGATATTGCTGTGTTTACTCCTTTGCGACGTAAAACATGGTGGAAAGCACCTTTAGCTGCAGCATTCGTCGGTTCGGCTTTAGATACGGTTGTATTTTTTGCTCTTGCTTTTTCTAGCTCTTTTGTTTTTATCGATAAAATAACAGGTTATGCTGATAGTTCTATTTTGGAGAGTACTGTTGTGGGGGGAGTAGGGATTCCAGTTTGGCTTTCACTGGCTTTTGGTGATTTTGCAATAAAAATCATTATGAGTCTGTTTATGTTGATTCCTTATAGAACAATTCTTAGCTCTGTGAGAGTTCCTCTTCATCAAGGACATTCAAAAGATGATTCATCTTTTGTGAGCAGTAAATAACCATTGTTTATTCTCTTGTTATTTTTAGAGAAGAAAAGATTTTGTCTTGTTTTTATCAGAAGTATTTTAGTTGTATAGAGACTTTCTTATAGATTTCTTGTTTTTAGCATAACTTCAAGATATTATTTTGGTTTAGGAGATGATCGTTTTCTAAAGGTTTGTGTTTATGTACGTTCTAAATGATTTGATTTTTCAGATATGATGATTTTTTATAAGTGAAGCATAAAGAGCGCTCCACAAATAGTTGTTCTTTGATGTGGGATAGTTTCTTTTTAATACAATGTATTTTGCGGTGGCATTCTGTAGCGTTTCTATTTTTTTGAGCTGTTATATTTGTTGTATAAACGCATTTCCAATGCAAAAAAATGTACATTGAAAGCTGAAAAAAATAGTGTTGGCTTTGAACAGGCAAGGCTTATTGTAGGGAGTACGTATTATGCTATTTGATATCGTGCAATGATTGGGTTTTTTATAAAGAGGAATGGTTTACAGGGCAGGGGCGGGAAAAAGGAGCAAAACGATTTAATTGGTATCTTTATGTTATGGTGAAGATGTTTTTTAAAGGGGAGAAGTGAAATAAAGAATATAGGGTTTGTTTTAAATTTTCTTATGACGATAAGAGCGAAGTTTTTTATTGCTAAAGAGCGTCTCTAATTGTTTTGTTATAGCATTGGCGAGTTCTTCAGCATTCATAATTGTTACAGCATGTTGATAATAGCGTGTGACATCATGACCAATGCCAATGGCGATGAGTTCTATGGGTGAATGTGTTTGGATTTCTTGAATCACTGCGCGTAGATGTTTTTCCAGATAATTGTTAGAATTAACCGATAGTGTTGAGTCATCAACAGGGGCTCCATCGGAAATAACCAAGAGAATGCGCCGTTGTTCGCGCCGTGATAAAAGGCGTTGATGTGCCCAAATTAATGCTTCACCATCGATATTTTCTTTTAGTAATCCCTCTTGCATCATGAGGCCTAAATTGCGCCGTGCGTGACGCCATGGGGTATCTGCACTTTTATAGATGATGTGACACAAATCATTCAGACGACCTGGATGAGGAGGCTTATTTTGTTTGAGCCATTCTTCTCGCGATTTTCCTCCTTTCCACGTTTTGGTAGTAAAGCCTAAAATTTCAACTTTAACACCACAGCGTTCAAGAGTTTGTGCCAAAATATCTGCACAGCTTGCTGCAACCGTAATTGGTCGTCCTCGCATGGAACCCGAATTATCAATAAGCAATGAAACAACAGTATCACGAAATTGGGTATTGCTTTCCATTTTAAAAGAAAGGGGTTGCATGGGATCGATAATCAGACGTGAAAGCCGTGCTGTATCAAGATATCCTTCCTCAAGGTCAAAATTCCAATTGCGATTTTGTTGTGCCATCAGGCGGCGTTGTAGACGATTTGCTAAACGTCCAACAATGTTTTGCAGATGGTTGATTTGCTTATCAAGATAATGGCGCAAGAGATCTAATTCGCTTTCAGAACAAAAATCCGTTGTTTCTAAAATTTCATCAAATTGACGAGTGAAAACTTTATAATCAGTAAGCTTTTGCATTTGTTCTGAAATAGTGAAAAGATGTTTGGATTGGCTCATTTTTTTTTGCCAAGTACTACTTTCTTGCTCTTCTTTATCTTTATCAATGTCGTTTGATCTTGTCGCTTGGGTTTTGCCTTTATCTTTCACATCATTTTCTTGTTCAGTAGCTGTTTGTTCTTCATTCCTCTCGTGTTTTTGGTTTTGGCTTTCTTTTTCTTCTTCTTCTAGATTTTGAGATTCATATCCGTCTTTTGGTTTTTTATTGTTTTCACTGTCAGAGGTTTCTTCAAGTTGAGTTGCCATTTTAAGTGTAACAAGCATTTGGCGAACAATCTGTGCAAATGCCTGTTGGTCGTAAATATGTCTTGTTAATTCATTTAGCTCTATGGCAGCTTTTTGTTCAATTTCTTGACGCCATAATTCTAAGACAGGTCCTGCTTCTTGTGGGGGAGAGCGTTCTGTTATTTTTTCGCGCAATAAAAGTGCGATTGCTTCTTGAATGGGGGCTTCACTTTGGCTGCTTATCTTTTGGTAATGGGCTCTTTGATATTTATCGGCGAGCATTTCATAAAGGTTTTGTGCAATTCCTTCCATACTTAACGTGCCAATGGCTTCAATACGTGTTTGCTCAAGGGTATCAAAAATAGCACGTGCTTCCGATTCTTTTGGAGAAAATTTTGTGTGAATGCGCTTGTCATGCCATGCTGTACGTAGAGCCATGGAATCTCCTAATCCGCGGCTAATCGTTATATCTTTTTCTGTTGCATGGAGCGGTAATTCTGGTAAGCGCGCATAATTTTCACTTAAAGATGGTCGGTTATGACCAAAGGAAACTTCGAGATTGGGCGTGCCTGCAATGGCACGCATACAGGTGGAAAGTGCTTTTTTAAAAGCTGCAGCATCAAAAGCGTTTTTGGAAGAGTTCTTTGCCGGATTTTTGTTGTCACCAATATTGGTCGCCATGAATGATAGATTCCTTAAGGCGAAACACCATGAATAAGTGATTCGGGAAGTTCTTCTCCAAAAGAACGTTGATAAAATTCTGCAACCATAGTGCGTTCGAGTTCATCACATTTATTGAGAAAAGTAAGCCGGAAGGCAAAGCCAGTATTTTGAAAAATTTCTGTGTTTTCTGCCCAAGTGATCACTGTGCGTGGGCTCATGACGGTTGAAAGGTCCCCATTGATAAAAGATTGACGTACCATATCAGCAACATGAACCATTTGGGAAATTATCTTTTTTCCTTCTGTTGTTTGAAAAGATTTGACCTTTGAACAGACAATGTCAACTTCTTTATCATGGGGCAAATAATTAAGAATTGTTACAATAGACCAGCGGTCCATCTGTGCTTGATTGATTTGTTGTGTACCGTGATAAAGCCCTGTTGTATCACCAAGTCCAATAGTATTTGCCGTTGCAAAAAGGCGAAATGCTGGATGAGGAGTAATAACACGGCTTTGATCAAGCAAACTGAAGCGTCCAGAGGTTTCAAGAACGCGTTGGATAACAAACATAACATCAGGACGCCCAGCATCATATTCATCAAAAACAAGAGCAATATTGTTTTGATAACTCCATGGTAAAATACCCTCTTTAAATTCAGTAATTTGTAAGCCATCTTTTAAAACGATGGCATCTTTTCCCACCAGATCAATACGGCTTACATGACTATCAAGATTAATTCGAATACAAGGCCAATTAAGACGTGCAGCAACTTGTTCAATATGGGTCGATTTTCCTGTACCATGATATCCGGAAACCATGACACGGCGGTCAAATGCAAAGCCCGCCAGAATTGCTAAAGTTGTTTGCTGATCAAAAAGATAATCGGGATCTATATCTGGAACATGGGGAGTTTTTGTACTAAAGGCAGGAACTTTCATATCCGTATCAATATGAAACAGATCACGGGCACAGAGTGTGATATCGGGCACATTTTCTACTGTAAGATTTGTTTTTGTCATGGTTTTTCTGGAAGGGAAAGAATGCTATCTCCATTTGTTAGGAAACGATACAAGAGTTAGAGCACTTATGCAATGCCCTATAATGAAAGTCTTAAGATAGGAAAGAACAGATTTATATTTTATCATATTTTGTGAAAATAACGATAATTTGAGTGAGAATAGATTTAATAGAGACAATTTTCTTTGGCACAGACTAGCTTTTTTAAGCAAATTATAGGTATGATAGAATATCGCAAAAATACCCCTCTAAAAGAGTGGTTGCAACCATGGAATTTTTAGAATATCCTTTTGCCTGCTCTTTAGAATTTTCCTACAGTGAGAATAAAATAAGGGTATTGGAGTGTATTTTTTTAGCACAAACCAGCTTTCCTGAGCAAATTATAAGCGTGTAAAACATCGCGAAAACGTTCTTCTGAAGAGCGGTTGCCACCATTAGAATCAGGATGATGTTTTTTTACCAGCTCTTTATATTTCATTTTAATATCTTCAGATGAAGCATTTGCTTGCAAGCCTAATGTATCAAAAGCTTTTGCTTCTAAGGGCTTTAACCTTCGCGACGAATTATTGGTTGAATGACGCTTGTTAAAGAGCGTAAAGGGATCACGCATACGATTTTGATAGGCCGCTGTACCAGAGCGAATTCGCGCATAACTGGCAGCTGTTTTTTTCGATGTGCCATTGCTAAAATCGGTTGGCCATGTTGGGCGATGTCCTGTGAGGGCATCTTTTTGAAACTTTGCAATATCTTTATTACTAAGACCAGAGAAATAATTAAAATTCTTATTGTAGGCACGCACATGCTCAATACAAAAATGCAGATACTGCCCTTCGTGATTTCGGCCCGCTGGTGCTTTATGGGATGCTGATTTTTCACAACCTTCCCACTGGCACTGCTGTGTTTCTGATTCAGCTTTTTGTTTTTATTGGAGCTGATTCGAATTGAGTCGAATAATTTAGATTTTATTGTCATATCTTTGATTTATGCAAAATCGATTAATTTTACAAGAATTGACTTTTGAAAAATTTATTTTCACACTTATTTGCTCCACAATAAGATGCTTTGCATCGTTCATTTTATGAAGGAATAAAAATGTCTACATCAGTTCAAACAACGATTAAGATGAAGCTTCAAGATGCGTTTCATCCGCAAAAACTTGAGGTGATCAATGAGAGTCACCTTCATGAGGGCCACCCACATGACGAACACGCTTTTGATGGTAAAGGAGAAACACATTTTCGGGTGAAAATTTCATCTTCTTCTTTTAAAGGAATGACACGCGTGGAAATTCATCGGGCGATTTATCAAGTTTTAGAAAAAGAATTGGCAACTTGTGTTCATGCTTTAGCGTTGGAGATTGCATCTGTTTAATTTTTCTTTTTGTAATAGTTTGTAGGTAAGGAGTACAGTTTTTAATAGGTATACGCCGCGAAGATTCATTAGGCGCTTTTATTTTAAGTTTTTTAGAAGAAGCTTACAATCTGTATTCTATGCTTTAGTGTTGGAAGCTGCATCTTTAATTTTCTTTTTTTGTAAATCTTTCAAGAACGTGGATGTGCTTTTTGATAAATTTTCAAGAGATGCTCTGTATCCACATGGGTATAGGCTTGGGTAGTAGAAAGGCTAGCATGACCAAGAAGTTCTTGGATAGAGCGTAAATCCCCACCTCGTGATAAAAGATGGGTGGCAAAAGAATGGCGCAATGTATGTGGGGTTGCTGTTTCTGGTAGACCAAGATGTGCTCGTAAATTTCGCATAGCGCGTTGAATAATGGCTGGCTGCAAGACACCACCCCTTGCACCGCGGAACATTGGTTGATTGTCTACTAAAGGATAGGGGCAGCATTTGAGATAATTCTGTACGGCTTCATTAACAACTTTGATAAGAGGAACAAGGCGTGTTTTCCCCCCTTTTCCTGTCACGAATAAGCTTGTTTTTTGAGGATCAGAAAACTGTTCTGGTGTGAGGCTTAAGGCTTCTGATATTCGCATGCCACAACCATAGAGAAGCACTAAAACAGCACTGTTACGAGCGATGATCCATGGTTCATTTTCTTGTTGGTTTTCTTGCTTGGTTAAATGAAGTGCTGACTGTACTGCTAAAGGCTTTGGAAGAGATTTTGGATGTTTTGGGGTTCTGATGAGCTGGGCGGCGGGAATAGTGACAATTTTTTTACGCGAGAGATAGCTGAAAAAAGAGCGTAAACCCGCTATACTTCGGCTTAAAGAACGTGCACTTATGTTATGTGTACGCCGATAAGCTAAATAAGCTCGCAAGTCAACAACACGCAAATTGGCAAGATCATTAAAGGTTGGTTTATGACCCAAATGTTGACAGAGAAAAAACAAAAATTGTCGTGTATCACGTTCATAGGCCTCTACTGTTTTTGTAGCCATACGACGCGTTTTTTGCAGACAGTCTAGCCAATTTTTTCTTTCTGCTAAAACAGTATGGTCTGCTGGAATGAGAGGAACATTTTTGTCTTTTCTCGTGTCATTTTTTATGGGCATTTCTTAATTGAGTGTTTCTTTCTTTGTAAGTTTTTCACTCTTCTCGTTTTGTGATTGCTTTTCATTATTGGCAAACTGCTTTTCCCCTTTGAGAGAGAGTATTTTTAGAAGGTTATTTGTTGACATGAGATGTGCAAAGATTAATCCTAAGAAACCATTTTTGTGCAGCTTGGCAAGTTGGCTTGCGGAGAGTTTATTTAGTTTTTCTTCATCAACAATCCAAAAATGCTCTAATTGGGCTGAAAGACCTTTATCGTTTTTCACATTGATTGATTTTTGACTAAGAAGATCCATCTCCACAAGGGTATCAATAAATTCAGTGGTTTTTTCCATAGCGATTTTAAAGCTTTCAAGAAAACGAATCCGTTCTTCCATAAAAGGGGAAATAGAACCATCAGAATTAAAAAGTTCTGTGCCGGCTATTTCATTAAACATGCCTGATTTTTGATCAAAGCAAACGGAAAGCTCTTTTTCATTGCTAAGTTGCGCAAGAACAAAAGGATAACGGCGGACAAAAGCTGGAACATAAGTATTTGTTTTCCAATTTTTATCAGAGGCAATGTAGTCATTTTCGTCATTAGAAAGACCAACAAGAGCGGCAGATGTGTAATGCAGTTTCTTTTGTTCATCTTCTGCGCACATAAATAAAATCGGATAATCTAGTGCTGCTTGAAAATATTCACTGCTTGCGAGAGGAACCCAGTGAGTGTCTTTGGCAAAAGACATATCATTTGGAGGCGCAAATTTTAGATTTTTATGGGAAACTTTGTTGATTGGGGTGATATCTTTGTAAAATAGCATAACATTTGCCATAAGACTTCTCCTTTTATATTAATTTGTTGTTGTTACCAAGAAGGGTCTTAAGGAAAGATATGTCTCATATGGCAACAAGATTGAACAAAAAATTACGCGTGAAAGATTCATTTGTGAGAGATAATGTTTTTTATGAGTTATAATAAAAAAATCTTAAAAATAAAGTCTATCTTGCCATTATTGGTTCCGCCCATGGTATAAGAGGAGATGTTTTGATAAAAGTCTTGAGTGCTAAACCAGAGCATTTAAAGGCTTATGGCGTTCTTTATGATGATATGGAGCGTTGTTATGAAATTGTAACACTTCGCATGCAAAAAAATAACGCGATTGTGCATTTTAAAGGCATTGAGGATCGCAATATGGCGGAAAACTTAAAAGGTATTCGCTTGTATGTTACCCGTGATCAATTGGTAGAAGATTTGACTGAGGATGAATTTTATCAAGTTGATTTAATTGGACTTCGTGTCCAGGATGGTGTTGGTCAAATCTTGGGTGAGGTGTGTGGTTTTTTAATTTTGGTGCTGGTGATTTGCTTGAAATGCGTTTGAATACGGGTAAAACTGTGCTTATTCCTTTTAGCAAAGCAGCTGTGCCAGAAATTTGCCTTGCTTCTGGCTTTTTGGTTGTTGATCCAGTGGCCGCTGGTTTAAGTGATATCTGAGAAAAAATAAATCATCTTAAGCCCAAAAATAAAGCTGTGGGCAAAAAATAATAAAAAAATGTAAGAATGTGATTCTAGATATCTGTGTGAATCTTAAAATATTCTTGGATTTTTGGAATTTTTTGCAAGGTAGGTTAGCAGGGAATATGGATATTTTATACCAAGGAAATAGGGAGCTGTGGATTGCGCATTATGGTGTTCGTGGTTGTCTATTGGTTTCATGCCGTTTGCGGGGATAAGGTGGAGATAAAAGAATAAATAATGAAGTTTCATGTGCGCATTTTAACACTTTATCCTGAAATGTTTCCTGGATTTTTGGGGTATTCTTTAGCCGGACAAGCTTTAGAGAAGGGGGTATGGTCGCTGGAGACTGTGCAAATTAGGGATTTTGCTTTGGATAAACACCATAGTGTTGATGATACACCAGCTGGTGGAGGGGCTGGTATGGTCATGCGGGCGGATGTGTTAGCGGCTGCACTGGATAGTTGTCCAAATGATTCGCCAAGATTGTTAATGAGTCCCCGTGGGCAGCTTTTTGACCAGACGTATGCTCGTTCTCTGGTGCATGAAGCAGGAGTGACATTGGTTTGTGGACGTTTTGAAGGTGTCGATGAACGGATAATAGAAGCACGAGAATTGAAAGAAATATCCATTGGGGATTATATTCTTTCAGGAGGGGAAACAGCGGCATTGGTTCTCTTAGATGCTGTTATACGTCTTCTTCCCGGTGTTATGGGTAATGCGGCTTCTGCGCAATGCGAAAGTTTTGAGAATGGTTTGCTGGAACATCCCCAATATACGCGCCCTGCTCTTTTCGAAGGACGCGCTATTCCATCAGTGTTGACATCAGGACATCACAAAGCTATCGCCGATTGGCGGCAACAACAAGCTGAACTGTTAACACGTCAACGGCGTCCTGATCTTTATGCGCGTTATGATAAAAATCGTCAGAAAACTTGATTCATGTTGTAAGGTGGTGTATGGCATGGCTCTCTGTTTAAAAGAGTTTTCTATAGTTCCATAAAATGAAGGAATGGTGTATTCGCTCCTGTGTAATGCATAGCCTAAAGAACTTCTTTTCTGTTTATGAAAAAGCTTTTTTCGGCAAGAGTTGAGCGCTCTGACTGTTCGATAAAGAACATGAAGGATAAAAAAATGAATATTATCGCACAGCTCGAAGCTGAACAATGTGCAAAAATTGCAGAAAAACGCCAACTGCCAGCTTTTCAACCAGGTGATACCGTGCGTGTGATGGTGCGTGTGAGCGAAGGTACACGTACGCGTGTTCAAGCTTATGAAGGAATTTGTATCGCACGTTCAGGTGGTGGGTTAAATGAAACCTTTACAGTGCGTAAGATTTCTTATGGTGAAGGTGTTGAACGTGTTTTTCCGGTATATTCTCCCCTCATTGAGGGTGTTGAGCTTGTGCGCAGAGGTAAAGTGCGTCGCGCAAAGCTTTATTATCTTCGTGGTTTGAGAGGTAAGGCTGCACGTATCGCTGAAAAGAGAGATTATCGCAAAAAGGCTGAAAAGCTTTCTGAGGTTGTAAAAGCAACAGCTGTAAGTACAGATACACCAGAACCAGTTGCCGAATAAGAGCTGCATTTACTAGAATTTATATAAAAGCAGCTTTTTATTTCTCGTGGTTCGTATTTTTAGTTAAAGAAGTGGTTTTGAGTATGCATAAAATGCTTCTTAAAGCCTTCAGTGTCTTGTTTTTCTTGAATTGTGGCTATCTTTCACGGTTTTTGAAAGATAGCGTTGGTATTTAGAAATGGGCGGGAATCTATTTGAAAAAATAGATATTTAATTTGAGAAATGATGTTAGACCTTTGACGTGAAGATAAAATTGTATTAGATTAAAGCGTGTTTTATGGCCATATAGCTGTAAAACAATCGGTTTTTTTATGCGTGACCTTTAATCCGTTATTTGAGACAACCGACCTGTAATATTGGCATCTTAAAATGCCAGATAAGTGGAAACGATAATGCACTTGGCATTTTGTGCGAATCTTGTCGCTCACGATGTGGTTGCAGTAAAAGCCAGGTCAGGATATTTTATGACAGAGACAATTAGGATAAAAGAGCGCCCTCGTTCCCCTCATATTAGTATTTATCGTTGGACTATTACAATGGCGATGTCGATTGCACATCGCCTTACCGGTATGGCTCTTTATTTTGGAATGGTCTTTCTCACTGTTTGGTTACTGGCAATTGCTTGTGGGGCTGAGACATTTAGAGTCATTCATGAGATTTATAGTTCTATGCCTGGGCTTTGTATTTTGTTTCTTTATACGCTTGCTGGCGTTCATCACATGGTTGGTGGACTTCGTCATATTATTTGGGATTTGAAACCTTCTCTTTTGGCTAAAGAAAAAGCAAGCATGGTGGCATGGGCAACAGTGTTTATTTCTCTTATTATGACTCTTGTAATTTGGCTTATTGGATATAGCATTGTTTAGCTGGGGGTGGAGAAGGATATGAAAAAAGATTTTAGAACGGAACTTGCAAAAGTACGTGGGCGTGGAAGTGCGCATGAGGGAACAGAGCATTTTTGGTTACAGCGTTTGACAGGTTTTATAAATTTACCACTTTCAATCTTTTTTATTGTTCTCATTCTCTCTCTCGTTGGAGAGGACTATAGCGTTGTGCGCGCACGGCTTGCTCATCCTGTTGCAGCTATTTTAATGGGATTATTTACGGTTTCAGTGCTTTATCATATGAAACTTGGAATGCAGGTGGTTATTGAGGATTATATTCCACGTGAAGGTTTCCGGATATTCTTCCTGGTATTAAATATTTTATTTTGTTTTATTTTGGGGGGTATAACCATTTTTGCTCTTTTGAAAATTGCGTTAGGGAGTTAATAGATATGGCAGGTACAGTATCATCTCTAGGCGCGAGAGCAGGGAATGCTCCTTATTGTACTGTCGATCATAAATTCGATGTTGTGGTTGTTGGGGCAGGTGGTGCAGGATTGCGGGCAACACTTGGGATGGCAGAGCAAGGATTAAAAACAGCTTGTATTACAAAAGTTTTTCCAACAAGATCACATACTGTTGCGGCGCAAGGGGGTATTGCAGCTTCACTTTCCAATATGGGACCTGACAATTGGCAATGGCATTTGTATGATACTGTAAAGGGATCTGATTGGTTGGGTGATACCGATGCAATGGAATATTTGGTGCGTAATGCACCTGCTGCTGTCTATGAATTAGAACATTATGGGGTGCCTTTTTCACGTACGCAAGAAGGTAAAATTTATCAACGTCCTTTTGGTGGGCATACAACACAATTTGGTGAAGGTCCACCTGTTCAGCGGACTTGTGCAGCAGCTGATCGCACAGGACATGCCATTTTGCATACACTTTATGGACAGAGTTTAAAGCATAATGCGCAGTTTTTTATTGAATATTTTGCACTTGATCTCATCATGACCGATGGAGTCTGCACCGGTGTGGTGGCATGGAATCTTGATGATGGCACGATACACCGTTTTTCTGCCAAAATGGTTGTTCTCGCAACCGGTGGTTATGGGCGTGCTTATTTTTCAGCAACATCGGCTCATACTTGTACGGGTGATGGGGGTGGAATGATTGCACGTGCCGGATTACCACTGCAGGATATGGAATTTGTTCAGTTTCATCCCACAGGGATTTATGGTTCTGGCTGTCTCATTACAGAAGGGGCACGGGGTGAAGGTGGTTATTTGATTAATTCTGAGGGTGAACGTTTTATGGAGCGCTATGCACCTTCCTTTAAAGATTTGGCTTCACGGGATTTGGTATCGCGTTGTATAACCCTTGAAATTCGCGAAGGGCGCGGTGTTGGTCCAAGAAAGGATCATATTCATTTGGTTCTCAATCACATTGATCCCGCCATATTGCACGAACGTTTACCAGGAATTTCCGAATCAGCACGCATTTTTGCTGGCGTTGATGTGACAAGAGAACCTATTCCTATCCTTCCTACGGTGCATTATAATATGGGGGGAATTCCTACCAATTATTATGGAGAGGTACTTAATCCAACGGCTGATTCGCCTGATCGTATTCAACCAGGTTTGATGGCAGTGGGAGAGGCTGGATGTGCTTCTGTTCATGGTGCTAATCGTTTGGGATCAAATTCGTTAATTGATCTTGTTGTATTTGGTCGTGCTGCTGCAATTCGTGCCGGTGAAGTCATTGATCGAGATGCGGAAATTCCTCCTCTCAATGAGGCGGCGGTTGATGAAATTATGGCACGTTTTGATCGTTTACGTTTTGCTCAAGGAGCAACACCAACAGCTGTATTGCGTGAAAAAATGCAACGCACTATGCAAGAAGATGCTGCTGTTTTCCGTACGGAAGATTCTTTGCAACAAGGATGTCGGCGGATAAGTCAAATTTGGGATGGATTAGCTGATCTTAAAGTCACAGATCGCTCACTGATATGGAATTCTGATTTGGTTGAAACATTAGAGCTTGAAAATCTGATGGCTAATGCAATTACCACTGTTTATTCCGCAGAAGCGCGTTTGGAAAGTCGAGGCGCTCATGCACGTGAAGATTATCCAGAGCGTGACGATAAAAATTGGCGCAAACATACGCTTTCACATTTATCAAAAGAAGGTAAGGTAACTTTGTCCTATCGACCTGTTCATGTTGATCCATTAACAGCTGAAGCAGATGGTGGTATTGATTTAAAACGCATTGCACCTAAAAAGCGTGTTTATTAAGGGGAGAATGAATTATGGTACAAATTAAACTTCCCAAAAATTCTCAAGTAAAACCGGGAAAAATTTGGCCTAAACCTGAAGGTGCTACGCAACTGACAGAATTTCATATTTATCGTTGGTCACCTGATGATGAGGAAAATCCTCATCTGGATACTTATTATGTGGATCGTTCTGCTTGTGGTCCTATGATTCTAGATGGGCTTTTGTTCATTAAGAATCATATTGATCCAACTTTGACATTTCGCCGATCGTGCCGTGAGGGTATTTGTGGTTCCTGTTCCATGAATATTGATGGGGCTAATACGCTGGCTTGTACTAAAGGTATGGATGATGTAAAGCACCCCATTAAGGTCTATCCTTTGCCCTCTATGCCGGTTGTTAAAGATTTGGTTCCTGATTTGAAGCACTTTTATGCCCAACACCGCGTAATTGAACCTTGGTTACAAACCGTTTCGCCTGAACCTGCCAAAGAATGGTTGCAAAGTCACTCTGATCGCCAAAAAATTGATGGACTTTATGAATGTATTTTATGTGCTTGTTGTCAAACATCATGCCCGAGTTATTGGTGGAATGGTGATCGTTATTTGGGACCAGCTATTTTGCTTCAAGCGTATCGCTGGATTGCTGATTCACGTGATGAGATGTGTGGGGAGCGCCTTGATAATTTAGAAGATCCTTTTCGTCTTTATCGCTGCCATACGATTATGAATTGTGCGCAAACTTGTCCGAAGGGATTAAATCCAGCAAAAGCAATTGCTGAGATTAAAAAGCTCATGGTTGAACGCCGTCTTTAAAAAGTCAGTTATAGGAATGATGTGAGAGTCGAGAATATATATGATTTTACACTTTTTGAGATGGTGCGCGAAGCAATTTATAAAATTTTTCTGCTTTTGTATGAAGATTTAAAAAAATTATAATAGCAACAGTTTATTTTTAATTACCGCCTGTGAATATTTTATAAAAGCTGCATAAATTGAAAATTATCCTTTTAAGAAATTTATTTTGTAAGTATTTTTTCTCTTTTGTATCAAATGTATAGTTTACAAAAAATAAATGAGAAAAATGAGCAGAAGCAAAATTTGGGATATGGATTGGTTTTTCTCATCAATTTTTATCTCCTCCGTTGTAAGGGAGTAAAAACTTTCCAAAAAGGTAATAGGAGTGCGAAACCTTAAAAGAAAACCGTGACAAATTGTCACGGCCGCTTTTGTTTGTATCAAGAGTTTTACTTAAACTATCTTTGATTTAGCAAAAATGGGATCATAGAAGATTTCAGAGAGTTTTCTATCTTTAAAGAATAACACCACATCCACTGTAGTGTAAAGCACTACTTTTATCATTTCTAAATCAAGCTGACGACCAACTTCTGATCTTTTTATTAATGTGGCGCATCGTTCAAATGTTTGCAAAGCATTGTTGGCGTGTGTTGTTGTAATTGATCCTGGGTGTCCAGTGTTTAACGAGTTGAGATATTCCCATGCTTCGTTGCCACGTAGTTCGGCAAGAAAAATACGGTCAGGCGATTGACGCAGACATGCATCTAAACATTCATCAGCTGGAACACGACCTGCACCGTTACCATACAGCATATGAACGTGATTTGGATGGTTAGGCAGAAAAAGCTCATGGACATCCTCAATAGTGATCATGCGTTCTTCTATGGGTACTTTTTCAATGAGCGAGCGGGCAAATGTCGTTTTTCCTGATCCTGTTTTGCCTGCAATAATGATGTTGCGTTTATGCAGCACGCATTCTTCCAAAAACTCAAGAATTTTTTTATCGCGTTTGAGACGCAAAAGTTGTACTTCAAATGGCTCTAGTCGTGTGAAATCTTGCTTCGATAACAGATTTTCTGCTTCCTTTTCTAAAGGCTTATTAAAACTGACATCGGCAAAATTATCAAACACACCTTCATTGTTCAGTTCCTCTAGTGTCTTAACTATGAGGGAATGCTTACGAATTACAAAAGATAGTGTGCCATCGATAACCGCTGGCGTTTGTATAATGGTACCACGTTGTCCACCAGGTAAGCGTACATAATTAATACTTCGGGGCGCCATACCATTATAAACGATAATGGCTGTAATAAGCGTTTGCAAAAAAGCAGCCGTTAATTCTGGTACATTATGCACATGCCAACCCTCGAAGTTTTTTGTCCACACTTCACAGGGGCGGTTTATCGATAATTCAGTAATTTTTGGATCTTCTAAGAAATGATCAAGCGGTTGCAGAAGTTGCGCAACTGCTTGGTCTTTTTGTATTCCATTAACGTGTAACGAGGCTGTAGACATCACTGAAATCCAGATCTCGAGCAACAAAAATATTCACGCGCTCGCCTTGGTTTTTATAAAGTGTTGGTGTAATGTTGATTGAGTTTTGGAGAACATCAGTCACGACCGATTCAGCGTTATGTACGCCTTGGGATTGTACTCTTTCCTTATTCTCTTTATTATCTCGATCTTTTCGCCAAATTTTGTCTTTTACCCATTCTCCCAAATCACCAATGATGCTCACCATAATTGCTCCGCCAAATCGTTGCCAAAAATGCGTATCAATCCAACCACCAATACCAGCTTCTCCAAGAGGACCTGTACCGGGTGAGTCAAGATTAACGATAACACCGGAAGGTGTTTCAATGCGCGACCATTGCACGAAAACGCGTGTTTGTCCTTGTTGTATGCCACTTTGATAAAAACCAACAACCTTAGAGCCACGATCGAGCAAAACAACCCGACCACTTGTAGAATAAACATCACGTGTTAAATGACACGTTGTCATTCCCGGTTGGGTTGTGATAATTTTTGTTTCTAGTGTACAATCTATCTGTGTTCCTTGTGTGATCAAGAGATCACGGTTATTGAGCTGTACTGCTTGTGATTGACCTAAGCGTACCGGCTGAAGGTGATCAAATAATGCACCACTATTTCTATCGTCATTAGATGCGTTATTTTTTGACGGTTCTGTCGAGCCTTCACTACTACCGCCACTGTTAAGACCGGAACTAAGCATACGTTTGCGCGCCAACTCTTCAGAATCTTTGATCAAATGTGGAGGAATTGTTGTTTGAAGAAGTTTTGCTAAGGTTGCTGGAATTTCCTGTGTTGAATCTTCAGGTTTTTTTCTTCTTCTTCTACTTTTGGCTCCTCTATAACGCGAGGGACATAGTTTGGTATGATTTGCTGCACTGTCTGTTGAGGTTTTTCTTCCTCAACTTCTATACTATTGCGCATTTTTAAAGCTTTCCAAGTCAGAGCAATTGGTACCGCTATTATGACAATGAGTCCTACCATTAATAATGCACGAGCACCGGGAATTATTGGACGACGCTCCAAACCTAACTCAGAACTACCATAGGCACCTTCAATATGTTTTTGCTCGGCGTAACCTCGTTCCGCGTTTTTATTGATCTCATCTCCTTTCTTATTGTCAAACATTATTTACCTCCTTTGTTAACGCGATGGACCATCGAAGATACTGTCCCAGTTGTATTCGCTACACCATTGGGATCATAAGCTTCGTTGAAAACAGCTAAAGCACGTTTTCCAAGTCGTATGAGCCATTTGGGATTGACCTTATGAACGGCAATAATATCATTGGAACTGCCTATAACGGTACGTGGTATTAAGCTCTCGTTACCTTCAGCATCTACTAGGTAAATTGATGGCATATCCATGTTGGCAGGAAATTTGAAATAGGTAATACGCCCATTGTCCCAAGCATTAATTGGAGCAATATCTTGGTTGCCACTCATGGTATAGCTGAGGTTATAGCCTTTTACACCTTGGTGAAAACCGCGTTCAATATCAAGGTGTTGGCTGTTTGCTTCTGACTTTTGAGTATTTGTATCAGGATAATGGAAAGCTAATTCGTAGGTGGCTCCAGCACGATCATTTCGGAACTGTAATCGAAATTTATAGCTACGTTTGTCTGTTACAACGATGAGATTCGTATTAGCTAATTCTGCTTTGGGTTTAATAAAGATATGTCGTCCTTTATGTGCAAAGGCATAAGCATCAGAATCACCAAAAGCATGCGTGATGTAGCGTTCACCCTCTTCAAGGATGATATGTGTTGCCACCCCAAGAACGGTTTCAATTTGAACCACATCAGCCACATTATATGTTACATAGCGAATGCGATGATCATATTGTGAATTTGATGGGGTTTTGAGTGCTTGTACAGGCACCGTGTAAAGAAAGGAAAATGAAGATAGTAAGGCAAGGAACGTAAGTTTTTTCATAATAATCAATTCTTTAATTATTTAGCAGTATTTCCGGATCGGTGCGGTAACTTGTCACTTGGAAACCAAGAGGATTAAGCAATCGATCAGATGATTTCATTGGTGCACCAACATAAGTATAACCAATTGTTGCAATTTGGTGTTGTTTTACTCCAACAGCACCTGTACTGTCATGTTGTTGCGTGGTGAATCGTACTGTTGCTTGACCACGTCCATTTGGTTGGATCGACCGCACTTTAACTGTGATACGTGCTTTGTTAGAAAGTACTTTATCACGCGCATCTTCTCCCTCATAGATTTTATAAAACTCTTGTTGAACAGCTGCTGTGCTTAAAAGTGCTGTGGTGTCATAATTGAGCTGAATAGTATCGTAGTCGTAAGTTTCGCGGTTAAGGACATATTGGTTGAGCCAATATCTGTCTACAACTTCGCCATAGCTAGTTTCATGCTCGCGCATCACAGAAATTACGTCAACCGCGCCAGTTGTGTTATCAACGCGTAGCACTAAAGGTGTTGGAGCTGGTTGTGAAAAACCAACAACTCCGCATATCATGCCAAACAACCCAAAAATGCCAACGACATTTGCTACACGCCATGCTGTCCTACGCGATCTTACAAATTCGTTGATAAGTTCGCGTTCTAAACCTCGGCTTTCTTCATAATAACTCTTAAGTTTTTCAGCTGTTACTTGTTTAGCTTGCTGTTTTTTCATATGGCTCCTCGCTGAATTTCGGCAGGAATTGTTTTATTAATCGGTACGCGGTTCCAATTACTTGGTTGTTTTGGCTTTGGCGCTAACGCGCAAGCCGATAAAATATTTGCAATCAAAATTGCAAAAACAATTTTTTTCATTTTAATGCTCCCGTTTTATAACTGCAATATATATCTTTAACATTTTTTTGTCATTATTTCAATTTTGATTACAAAATATATTGATTATCTTTTATTTTTTTCATTTAGTGATCTCATTTTTTACGGAAATATTCATTTGCAGCGTGGATATTTTTACGGGCAGCTGATTTTGTCATTTGGTGTGTGCTGATTAGGGAAACAGGTCTACCTATTTCATCTAAATTTCCATAGATGCCCCAATGTAATACCTTTTGCCAGAGCATTGGCAATATTTGCCAGTTTGAGCAACAGTACAATGGAGATAATAGACAGGATGAAAGCACCGCCTAGTGCATAACTTATATTTTGTTTTCCATCGAATTTTAGATCAGTCATGTAATTTGCAAAGATGTTCATTAGCAGACTAGATACGGTGGCTAGGAGTACAAAAAAAATCGTATAATTCAAAATTTGTCCTATCCATTGTTCGAAAAAACGATAAGTTGGCTGCCAAAGTAAGGAAATAATGAAGAGAGGTCCGAAACCTACGAGAAGTACAAGAATAATTTTTGCTAGCAGGATGAATGCACCACCGATTGCAGCTAGGAAGCTTGTTGCAAGTAAAATAAGAATGCCGAAGAGCCCATAGAGTAAGCCATCAGCATCTAAGAAAGCAGCTTCTTCGAAAGCTTCGCTTGCACGTTCGAACCCTCTTTCAGCGACTTTGTCGATCAAGCTGATTAATTGCTTATTGTCGTTTTGATTATTAAACAGCGTTTTTAATAAATCATGAGGCATTTCTATTATTAAATTTGCGATTTCATTTTGATAAAGACCTACTGTTAAGGCAATAGAAGTAATAATGCTTACTCGAAAACAGCGGTTTACAAGCCCAGAGAGTGGCATATCTATGGCGCCACGAATAACAAGCCACCCATATAGAATGAAAGCGATGGTAAGGCCGATGGATACAAAAGGCGTGATTGTTATGATTGCTTTTGAGGAGATATCCGTGACATATGTTTTTGTTGCCTGATCAATATGACTGAACAGTTGGGTAAACATTTTGAAGTCCATAGCATTCCTCTTTAGTGAATTTTAATTTCTTTTACTTTTCAACATGGTCACATGTTGTGAGTTTCATTGTATTTACACAATTCCTCGGAATATTTTTTATTGGAGCTGTTTTTAAGAAGGATTAAACTTTTTAACTATTCCTTCAGTGTATTGTAGAGGGTCCTTATATTGATTATGTTAGTTTTTCTTAAAAGCAGAAATATAAAGGATCAATAAAATAGAAAAATTATTGTAAAATTTTATCTTATAGTTTGGCAT
>NZ_CM001557.1:300737-383792 GCF_000273375.1 Bartonella birtlesii IBS 325 | reverse complement strand
ATAAAGGATCAATAAAATAGAAAAATTATCGTATAGATCGTATTATTGGCATTCCTTTATTTTCACTATTAAGAATTCGCATATTGCGTATTTGCTTTTGTTGACTAATAAGTGCTTGTTCTGCATTGCGTGAATATGTGACCATTTGCAATTTTGTCGCTTCATTTTGAATCATGGCTAGCATGCCTTTTATGCGTGCCTGTAATTCAGCAATACTTTTTAAATCGGTTGTTGTATTTATTTTTTCTACGAGTTCTGAGATTTGATTAAAACGATTTTCTGTTTCTTGGAAAGTTTGTAAACTTACAGCTTTATCGATGGCGGTTGCATATTGGATACGTTTACCGATAAAATCCCGAGATTCACGAATAGAGGTAGGAATTTCTTCTCCTTGCAAAATATTCGGTAATGCTTTTGATATTGCTAAACCATTGTTTTGATAATAAACTAATTCTGGAGTTTTGAGAAAAAAACTGGTTTGATCTGTTGGTATATTTTTAAGTTTACTCGTATCGAATTTTTGACTTCCTGTTATAGATTCATGTATTTTTTTCGTCTCCTCAAGTTGTTTTTTTAAGATGTCGATGAGAGGTGTAACAGGTGGCATTTTCTTTTGTTGTGGAGGAGTTGCCTTTTGTTGTGGAGAACTTGTTTTTTTGCTTGAGGAAGACCAACCAAAAAAATTTTGTAATGAGGATGAATCTGGGATCCCTCCAACTATAAAAGCCTTTACCGGATTTGAAACCCCTAAAGTTATTGCTACTGCTATTGAAATGACCTGTTTTTTCATGTTTCCCTCCTGTCAGTTTTTATATGTTGTAAAAAAACTGGTAACCATATTGCTGGATCATCACCCACTTTAGTAATGATGCTTTCAGCCAATTCTGCATTATCAGGTGTACCTGATAATACCAAAAGCTCTTCACTAAAGTCGCATTCTTTAGTTTTTCCATCGATTGTCATATGAAATTTGCCGAGATTTAACTCTGCAAGTGCAGATTGGTCGCCTTGCTTGATGAGAAACTGGCGACTAAATTCACCAAGGCCTTTAACCAGTTCAAATTCAGTATCTGTTAGTTTAAAACCTTGTGTATAATCTTCGTAATTTGCTTTGGGATTGGCCAAGAAAATGTAGGTTGCACATTGTTGAATAAGTGTCTTGGCTATATTGCTTTCCAAGGCATCACTGGGTTCTTGTGTAGCGTAAACAAAAATACCATTTTGTTTACGGATAGTTTTTTGCTTATTTTTTGCTAGATCTTCAAAATATGGATCTTGCAAAGGTTTCCAAAACTCATCAAAAATATACATAAATCGCTGTCCGCTAATCATTCCTTCTGTGCGGTAAAGCAGATACATCATGACTGGTGTACGCGTTTCTGAGTTATCTAAGAACTCAGTAATATCAAAACCGTAAATTTGGTGTGTTGAAAGATCGAGTGCATCAGTAGGGTTATCAAATAACCACCCATAATCACCACCTTCGCACCATTTTATCAAACGAGCATGAACAGATGGGTGAGCATTATAGTCATTTAAATGTGGATTTGGTAAGAATTGTACAAGAAAAGACAAACGACGCAGCGATCTGTCAATGTTGCTGCTCATGACAGACATGACAGCTTGGTTAATTTCTTCTTCATCGTGATGTGTAACTTCACCACCAGCTTCAGCTAATTTTTTAACAAACTGTTTTAGAAAAATCAGGTTATCTTGTGTTGGAGGAAGTTGAAAAGGATTGAAACCACTTTGCTTACCAGGCTTGAATGTTAGATATCGACCACCCATAGCTCTAATAATAATTTCCATGCCGCGATCTTTATCAAAAACAACGGTTGTTGGTTTAAACTTTTGTGCTTGCGCTAACAGAAAACCAAGTAGCACTGTTTTACCGGAACCAGATTGCCCGATAAGGGCGGTATTGCCAAGTAAGCGTTTATCTGTTGAATCTTCCTCAATTTTAGAAGCATGAAAATTAAAATAAAGCGGTGTTTTGCTGTTTGTTTTCAGAATTGTGACTGCCGGCCCCCATGGATTTCCAGTTGGTTTGCCTGACATAAAATTATGAAAAGATGAAAATGATAAAAAGTTTAGTGACGTGATTGGTGCTGGACGCGGCCGCCATTTCCAATTTGCGGGCAGTTGTGCCCAATAACCAGCTTCTATAGCCAAATCTACAGGTTTTGGCAATACTGCAGCATCTAGCAATATTGCATTTGCTTTTGCCATATAGTCACGGACTTGTTGAACTGTCTCACCATAAATGGTCAATGTGCAGTGATGTTCACCCATAACAAAGTGTCCACTGACAAGCTGGTTTAATGCTTCATCAATTTGCTCAATTTGGCTTGTTGCCACATCGCGAGCATCGATCAGATTACGTTGGTGGCGTTGCAAATAATCCTTAGCAGCATGTCGCGAAAGTACTGAAAAGCTTTGTGTCAAGACAAATTCGAAATCACTTTCCAGCAAAGCATTTAATTGACCTGGTTTGGTTGTTGTGTCGTATTCCTTAATTTCCAGCATTCCAAATCGACGCATTCCAGTGCTTGTGCGTAATTCTCCAAGAGCACCCCATTTTGAGAAAAATGGCCGATTAATAGACATATAGTCGGCAAAACGCTCATAACAGATTGGCATAGGCCTATATTCGCCGTTAATAAGCATTCCAAGGAATTCAAGCGCAGAAGAATAGGCATGGCCATTTTTTTCATAAGCACCAAGAAGCTCTGCACCGTACCGTTTTAACGATTGAGCTAAAGTGTTGTTAATGTCGTTGAGGGCTTTGATACATGATTCCTGCCGCATCTTTTTTTGATCGAGCGTTTCACGTTCATGCTGAGAAAAGAATGACATAACTTTATCTGCTATCGGTTGGAAAATAACAGTCAAATACAGGTCATTCACCATAAGATTATAACCAGTGAAACTTTGTCGATACTTTTCATCAAGCTGATAGCAAAACATTTGGTCAAATGCTGAATCAGGATATTCATAGACACGGCGGCGTACGATATGTGTCCACAATGATAAATTGGCTGATGCAATACCACGTAGGGTATTATTTAGCTCTTTGGTCCACTGAAAAATATCTTCCTCTGACGCACTTTGATGCGAACGTCCATCAATTTTCCAAACCGATAGATATTCCGCATTTTTTGTAGAGATAATTGTATCTGTAATATGGTGCGAATAGGGTATGAACAGACTTACAGGTGTCTCTGAGGCAAGACGTTTGCTGTTTTCAACAGCCATCATGTTTATCTCCTTTTGCGGTAATCAGAGGGACTATAACTTGAAGCTCCCCAAAAACTTTTGTTGCGGTTACGAAGCTTGGTATCAATCCATAGCCACCAAATACGGAATGCTTTATCATCGTTTTTGGTAATTTGTATCATAATAAACCATAATGGTGGAGCAATTACCCACAAAAAGATATTTATCATCATGGCAACAACGGCTACACTTATAACCATAACGATGAATGGCATCATCGGTACGCCCCAAACGGTTGGAACGCGAGTTGCTCCTTTAAATAATGGAAATGCTTCATGTTGTTGTGGTTTCATGTTAGGCTCTAGTTATTGGATGTAAAATAATATATGGCTAATATAAAATGCTGCTCCAGCGATAACGACACTGAATGCCCATCTTAAAAATGTAGCCCTTGCTATGATACGAAACACATAAATAAGTAAGAGACATAAAAGAATAATAGCACAAACAATAGGAATAATCATACTAAGCCCATATTGCATGCTTATTAGGACATCTATGTCTTTTGTGGTTGTTTGGGCCCACACAGGTTGGGCCATTAAGAATATAATTGAAGTTATAATAGTACTGATTTTGTTGCCAATTTTTGCTTGAAGAATATTTATTTGTTTCATATTTTTTATCCTCATTATAATTGAATTTACTCTCGAGAATATTTCCTTTTTCACAGCATAAATGACATTATTATAGATGTACCTACAACCCATAAATAAAGTTTCTTGAGAACACTTTGTGCTGTATTCGTTTCATAATTGATCTCAATTAGCTTTGAATAGCATTGCGACAAGTTCAGTTGCTGAACCAGCGATGACAACACCAACCGCCCATCGTACAAAAGTATCTTTTCCAATGTAGCGCCCCGCATAACCAATTGCTAAGCATAAAAGTATGACAGCTGCAGCAACAGGAATAATCTTTTGAACGAGATCATCTTGTAATTTTTTTAAAGCAGTTTCCGCATGTTGTAGTTGTGCATATACAGGATGAGTTATAAAAAATGCAATTAAAGCTATAGAAATTGCAATGATACGATTATTATTTTTTGATTGTTTCATTTCTTATTCTCATGAATGCTATTTTTATTTTTTTAATATCAAGTAAAATCTATTTTGTTAAAATAATGTCTGCACATAACTTCATTATGGCTTAAATAACATCGCGACAAGTTGAGTAGCAGAGCCAGCGATGACAACGCCTATTGCCCAACGTACAAAAGTACCCTTTTCAATATAACGGCCTGCATAACCAATTGCTAAACACAAAAGGATAATAGCAGCAGCAACAGGAATAATTTTCTCAATAAGATCATCTTGTAAAGCTTTTAGAGCATCTCCAGCTTTTTTCAAAGTATTTTGAGCGTATACAGGATGAGTGATAAAAAATACGGTTATAGCTGCAGAAATTGCAATGATACGATTATTATTTTTCAATTGGAGGTTATTTTGTTGTTTCATGTCCTATTCTCATTAAAGTTCTAATAATATTTGTCTTTTTTGCAGCATAAGTTAAAAGCTGTTACTGAATGTAGATTTCTCTTAAAGAAAAGCATTTTGTGCTAGAAATTATGCATGGCCGAACAACATTTTTACGAGTTCAGCCGCTGAACCAGCGATGACGACACCAACCGCCCATCGTACAAAAGTATCTTTTCCAATATAACGGCCTGCATAACCAATTGCTAAGCACAACAGTATAACGGCAGCAGCAATAGGGATAATGTTGTCAATAAGATCTTTTTTCAGATCGTCTAAAGCCTTTTTAGCGTGTTTTAATTCTGCAGATGCAGGATAAGCCATAAAAAAGGTGGTTATAGCTGCAGAAATTACAATTATTAGATTGTTATTCTTTGATTGAATATTATTTAATTGTCTCATCTTATGCTCTCATCTAAGGTTTTCATGAATATTATATTTATTTTACAACTCTCTGCACTATCCGTTTTGAAATAACATAGCGACAAGTTCAGTCGCTGAGCCAGCGATGACAACGCCAACTGCCCAGCGCACAAAAGTATCTTTTTCAATGTAACGTCCTGCATAACCAATTGCTAAGCACAAAAGTATAATAGCGGCAGCAATAGGAATAATGATTTTCAATTGTGCCTGAAGCCCTTCCAAAGCGGTTTTGGCTTTATCCAAAGCGCGTGCTTGAGCACACACTGAATGTGTCATAAAAAAAGCAGTTACAAATGCAATCGTTGTGATGATTTTATTATGAATTGTTTTTTGAAGAATATTTGCTTGTTTCATTTTGTTTATCCTCATTAAGACTAAAACTGCCGTAGATAACCCCTCTTTCCTGAAGAAATTTAAAAAGATATTTCGGATCAGCCCAAGTTCTTAATTTTCCTCTTTGCGTAAGGAGTGTATATTTGTTTGGTTTACCGGTTACTGGGTCATCTGCAACAAATGTAAAGTACCATTCTCTTTCTGAGCGCATTACAATCGTAATTTCACGCGCGGCCTTTTGATTAAATGCTCTATCAACACTGTTTTGTTCTATCATTTTCATTATTTTGCCCTCAATTAGAAAAGATTGTATCCAATCTTACTAATTAGAGCTTTAATATTTTTTTATCTACCTTTCATCACTCTATCATATCAAAATTGTCATTCTAATTGACAAATATAGTAATTATTGTTCCTGTTGTTCTTCCAATGAAGGCTCTACCAATGAAGAATTCTCAGTTTTAAAAGCATCATGAACACCACTTGCTTTATGTGTAAAAGCATCTTCTTCTAAGAAAAGAGACAGAGATTCCAGTTCAATTATCTGTTCTTCATTTTCTCTTTGAAGTTTCATAAGTTTTTGTGATTCTTTATCTACAAACGTAGAAGTTTTCATTTCGATGTGTGAAGAGATTTTCTGTACATCAGCATTGGCAAAACCATTTTTAAAGTTTTCTATATTATGAAAATTGAGTACAGCCTGTCTAATACTGTAGTGTGGGCTTATTTGCTCACAACAATGCTTTAAAGCAGTCTGCACAACCTTAAAGTCCCTATAAGGGGCAAGTAAAGTAGGAAAAAAAGAATAAAACCATTTCAGATTTTCATTGTTATTTTTTTCCCAATATACGTCAAAATTATGTCCATTCTGTGTATACTGTTCATTTTTCACAACTGTTTTTCCAAACAAAGAGGGCTGCTGTAATAATCCATTATCATTTATTGCACAGACGTTTGCCGAAGATTCCTTTACGACCACAGCCGAAAATGCTGTAGATTGTTGGATTGGTGTGCATAGAGCAGAAAACATTATGAAATTTGAAATAATCATAAGAGGCACACCTTATGATGAAAATTTTTATTTATACAAACATCAATTTTATGTGACTCTTTGCCATATTGTCCTATGGCATTTTTATAGATTTGCAGAACAAAATTGCTTAGTTTAGAACGTCCTTTGCAATTATAGATCTGGCTTTTTTTAAAGATATTTCTAACGTATGCTAATATCTGGTGAACTAGATAAATGCGCAGGATAAAACAGAGTATATTATACAAATTTATGTTATCGTTATTGCATTTATGAAAAGAAAAGATGTTTTCACATAGAAACCACTTTCGAGAAGTTTCTGAGATTGATTGCTTTATACAATTTTCTAGCTGTATAAATTTTTCCGAAAAATATTGATACGTAGTGAAAAACCGCTGTAGCTGTGAATGTTTTTTACCGCTAGAATGAATCACATCACTATTATAGAGAGAGGGCTTGTTCTTCGCGGCATATTGCCATAGTTTATAGAGCGGTGATTTATATTTACTTTTAACCGCTGATTTATGAGAATCAGGGAGATGTAGTGGTATTTGCGCACTACACTTACCAATTCCAGCGATTGAGCTGAAAAAGGATATAGTTGTGAAAACTGAAACACCAATAACCAGTTTTTCGTGGCTCAAAGTACATCTCCGTTAAAGCGATATATTCATCGTAATTTTAATTTCGATACAAATAGGCGAAAATTGTCTATAATTATGTTAAAAATATGGCGAGGCGCAATTATTTTTTGCAAGGGGAGTAATTAAGGTGAATGATCTCAAAAATATGAATTTTGATGAGCTACAAGAAATGCGTGCCCAAATTGATGTAGAATTGAAAAGGCGGCAAGCAAAAGAAAAACAGAATGCACGGCGAAAAATTCTTGAAATTGCTAGTGCACATGGAATCGATATCGCTGATCTTGTCAGTAAAGAACGGCATTATAGAAATCCTAATAATCAATGGGAGTTATGGAATGGACGTGGGCGTAGGCCAAAATGGATTAAGGAATGGCTGGAGAGTGGTTATGCGCTTGAAGAATTAGAAGTAACATAATGCATATACAATATCTACAAAGGAAAAGAAGCACAAAAGAGATCAACACAAGCTGTGTATCCTTTAGGATAATTCGATGTATAAAATACTGACCTGAGATATTAATATACTGAGTTCTTAAATAAAATGATAGAATGCACCGATTTGTTTAAGTGAAACAGCTATATTGTCACATGCATACCCTTATGTTTTTCAAATGTTGATCTGTAGAGTGGTCATTTGATATTTTGTGATTTTGTTGTCTTTTTTAGTGTGGTTGTAGATATTAGATCTTCATTTTAATTTTTTATCATTTGTATGGTAAGAATGAAAAAGTATTTTGGGTAATAAAATTTCCATAATTAGTGTTGATTTTAATATTTTGATAGGATTGTATGATGCCTGTGCAAAATATTTATTATTAAAATTTATGCAATAGGGTGTATTGAAAATAAAAAGATGGGATAACTTTTTATCTTCTGTTTGTTTTTTACAATACAGAAAAGAAAGGGGCATATATAATTTAACAAACGGTGATGGTAGGAGCTTTATGGTGTCATGTAAATCCATTATGCACCACTCCTTTTACGTTTATGAAGGTGTACATTGGCAGCATTATATTATTTGCTAGACAATGCCATGATAGCTCTTGCCATGATAGCTCTTGCATTGTGGAGCGTTTATAAGAAGTGTTTTGATTTTTTGCCCTTAGGTGTTGTTAATTCATATGTTAATGCCGTTTTTGATCTGCAAGGGAATAGTTTTGATTGATTTCATAAAACAGCTTTGAAATAGAAAAAATCTGATGATATTCGTTTTTTTACTTTAATAATAGGTAAATTTGAATAGGTAGAATAGTAAATTATTATAAATTAAAATGTTGTATATTTCTTATTTTTTCTTCTAAAATTTTGGTGTGAAGCAACTAGGCAAAGGGTTTAAACTTTAAGCTCAGGAGAAGTTTTATACAAAAGTTGCAAAGAGTGAAATAGTATAGTCTTTTCTTAGCTTTTCTTAAAGAGGGAGTCCTTGTAGTAGACGTGGGGCATGAGGGGTAAGACCAGAAGCTTCTTGAATAAAATATTTCTTTATTTTTGGTATTTTATTAACAATTCCAAGACCGGTATCGCGTATCATGCGTAAGAAAAGATTATCGTTAGAAAAGAGTTTGTTGAGCCAGTCATTGCTGAAAGCCATACGAACAACTTCAAAACGTCTCCAGCTTTGATAGCGCTCTAAAGCGGTGAGGGAGCCAATATCAAGCCCCAATCGTGCTGTTTCAATAATTACTTCGGCGAGCGCGGCGCTGTCGCGTAATCCTAAATTGAGCCCTTGTCCTGCGAGGGGATGGATTGTGTGGGCAGCATCACCAATGAGAGCAAAACGAGGCTTAATGCATTGGTGTGTTAAAGAGAGCTGCAAAGGAAAAGCTTGACGTTCACCATTCCAAGAAAGCTTCCCAAGTTTGTGGCCAATGCGTTTTTCGAGTTCTGTTTCAAAAATAAGAGTATCGGCTTTGAGGTAATATTGTGCGATTTTATGGGATTCATTCCATACAATAGCGGATCGGTTACCTTTGAGAGGGAGAAGTGCGAAAGGACCTGCAGGGAAAAAATGTTGAATGGCTTGTCCATGATGAGGTTTTTCATGTTCGATGGTGCAGATGATGGCTGTTTGTTTATAGGGGTGAGAAAAATTTTTAAGCCCCGCTTTTTCACGTAATTTCGAATGGGCACCATCAGCTGCAATAAGCAATTTGGTTTGCCAAATTTCTGCATTGCTTAAAGTAACGGTTGTTTGTTGCTCTTCTTGGTGAAAATCAATGACACGCACGTTTGTAATGACAGGGATAGCGAGTTCTTTTACACGTTTTTTTAGAGCTTTGATGAGTTCTCTGTGTTCTACCATAGTAGCGAAAGGCTCATCAGGAGTAATCTCTCCTTCAAAGGTTAAAAGAGTTGGTTTGACGGGATCATTTGTGCATGCATCGGTAATGATCATTGAGTGAATGGGTTGGCAAGAAGATTTTATATGTTCCCAACATTGCAATTGTTTTAACATACGAAGAGAAGCAGCAGCAAGGGCGATGGTCCGTATATTGGAAACAGGGATATTTTCTTGAGGAGCAGCATCAACGATATTGATTTTTAGTTCAGGGGCTGCTTGTTTGAGCGATACCGCCAGCGTTAAACCGACAATTGCTCCCCCCGCAATGAGAAGATCGCATTGTTTTGCCGTTTTATTGGATTTTGCTTTTTTATTGGGTTTTATATTTTTATCTTGGTCAGAATACACAACACTTCATTCCATTGTTGATTATTTGTTCAGTCTTCAATAAGACAACTTTAACATTCCTTTTTATATAATTATACAATATTTCGCGTTTTATTTTAATTTCTTTCTTGCTTTAATAGGCGCACTTGTTCTCTTACGCTTGCTGGTGGATAAAAAGGCTATTTTTATGGTTTTCTTCTCTTGTTAATCACTTGCGTCAGTTATTCTAAACTTTACCTTAATAATTCGACGGAGAAAATATCCGGGGCATTTTACTTGATTTTATCATTTTATGCTTAACTGTATGCAAAAGAAAACTGAAATCAGATAAAAGCAATATGGGATTTTTGATTTTTATGAATGTAGCTTATATTAGCTTTTTGAAGAAAAGTGTTTTGCGGCTCTTAAAGGTTAAGAAAATAGTTATAATTGTGATGGTTAAAACTGTGTTAATATTTTACGGTCATAATTCTACAACATCTTTAATGTGAAGGTTTTGTATTTGGAATTGATAGATGCATCAAAGTTCTTCTCCTTATGATTCATTAGAAGTGCGAAAATCTTACAGTTCAAGGCTTCTTGAAATGTTTTTGCGCCAAATTGGTGTTTTTATTGGACTTGGGCTTTTGGGTTTCCTTATTTTTTGCGTTTTTGCTTTGGCAACTTGGAATGTTGCAGACCCCTCATTAACGCATGCGAGTACAAATAAAGTTACGAATTTTATGGGGTGGCCAGGAGCTATTTTTGCAGATTTTTTCATGCAGTTTTTTGGTTTTGCTGGTCTTGGTGTGTTGTTGCCACCATTATTTTGGTCGTTTCTTTTATTGGCACAAAAAAATATCTACAATTTACTTTTTCGCTTTTTTTTATGGGTGATATCAACGATTTGTTTTTTAATTTCTTTTGCACTTATGACACCTGTTGCTTCTTTTACGTATTGGCCATTGCCAATGGGTTTGGGTGGGGTTGTGGGAGATAAGGTTTTAAGTGCTGTCTATTCTATTTTTCCTATTTTTCTTTCACCGTTTCAGAATGTGCTCCTGAGTCTTGTTGTTATCATGCTAGGTTTTTTAATGGCTGCTTTTGCGGGTAATGTGGTATGGCGGCGCCAGACAAAAAAAGGAAAAGTAAAAAATACTCAAAAAAACGAAATTGTTGAGCCTCACTTGGATGTGTTAGAAGACACAGAGCATGCCGAAGATGAAGTGCAGAATGGTTTTTTTGTTACAACTTTTGGAGCTATTTTACATATTTTTTATTTTTTACAAGCACGTTTTTTTCGTCTTTTCTCTTTCAAGAATCGCTCTCGAGGGCAAGAAAAGTCATTGGGAAAGTTACAAGATAGGATTGAGCCCATTTTTGGGGATGAAAAAGCACAATGTCAGGAAAATCAAGAAAAAACGCGCGTTTCTCCTATTAAAAAGCGTGCTTTGAAATCTTTAACCACTTCTTCCAATGGTGGTTTTCTCCTTCCCCATTTAGATTATCTTTCGGTCCCTCCACCGTCTGTTCGCGATGCAAAACTTTCTCCTGCTGCTTTGAAGGCCAATTCTCAGGAACTTGAGGGGGTCTTATTAGATTTTGGTGTGAAGGGAAAAATTATTGATGCACGTCCTGGTCCGGTGGTTACTTTGTATGAATTTGAACCGGCAGCTGGTATTAAATCTTCTCGTATTATTGGGCTGGCAGATGATATTGCACGTTCAATGCGTGCAATTTCGACACGTGTTGCCGTGGTGCCAGGACGTAATGTTATTGGAATAGAATTGCCCAATGCAAAGCGTGAGATGGTTTATTTACGAGAAATGTTACAAGCGCAAGAATTTGTTGAGAGCAAGGCAAAGTTAGGACTTGCTTTGGGTAAGACAATCGGAGGCGAGACTGTTATCGCGGATTTAGCAAAAATGCCTCATCTTTTGGTGGCAGGTACAACAGGATCGGGAAAGTCTGTTGCCATTAATACCATGATTTTATCGCTTCTTTATCGTATGACACCTGAGCAGTGCCGTCTCATCATGGTGGATCCAAAAATGCTTGAACTTTCGGTTTATGATGGCATTCCTCATTTGTTAACACCTGTGGTGACAGATCCTAAAAAGGCAGTAATTGCGCTTAAATGGGCTGTTCGTGAAATGGAAGAACGCTACAGTAAAATGTCAAAACTGAATGTGCGCAATATTGATGGGTTTAATGCACGTCTCAAAGAGGCAGAAAGTCAGGGAGAGAAAATGGCGCGTACCATTCAAGTTGGATTTGATCATGAGACTGGTGAGCCTCTTTATGAAACGGAAACACTGGATTTTAGTCCTATGCCCTATATTGTTGTTATTATTGATGAAATGGCAGATTTGATGATGGTTGCTGGTAAAGATATTGAGGGAGCAGTGCAACGCTTAGCACAAATGGCACGTGCTGCCGGTATCCATGTGATTATGGCAACACAGCGTCCTTCAGTGGATGTGATTACTGGCACCATTAAAGCCAATTTTCCTACACGCATTTCTTTTTCGGTGAGTTCAAAAATTGATAGCCGAACAATTCTTGGCGAACAGGGCGCTGAGCAATTGTTAGGACAAGGAGATATGTTGTTTATGATGGGAGGAGGGCGTGTCCAGCGTGTTCATGGACCTTTTGTGGCGGATGATGAAGTGGAACAGGTTGTCATGCACCTTAAAGCGCAAGCGCTTCCTGATTATTTAGAAACCATTACGCAAGAGGTCGCAGAAAATGATGCGGATGTTTCTGCTGCTTCTCCTGCAGCAGATGATCCTTATAGCCAAGCTGTTGCAATTGTTCTTCGTGATCGTAAGGCTTCAACTTCTTATGTTCAACGCCGTTTAGGTATTGGTTATAACCGTGCGGCTTCATTAATTGAGCGGATGGAAGAAGAGGGTATTATTAGTGCGGCAAATCATGCGGGGAAGCGGGAAATTTTGGTGCCTGCCGAAGAAGAACGCTTTTAAAATGAAAACTTGTGAGAGTCTTTTCAAAAAAGATTTTTTAAGAGTATTTATTTATTAGTTGTTGTTTTATTATATGGTAAATCGCTATTACTTTCGTACATTATTATAAAAATATTTTTTATTACAGAAAAGAATATCTCAGTAAGCAAAGATGTGTTTTTGGTATTTCATTTACCGTTGAGAATTCGTTATCGTTTGTGCTATTTTATTCATTGAGCGTTAGGAGAAAGAGGATATCATAAGTGCGGCAAATTATGCGGAAAAGGGGAAAATTTAATAACTTTCAGATTTCAAGAGCAAATTGATTATTTGGAGAGTATTACGCAAGAGATTGCAAAGAAGAGTGTGGGTGTTGCTTTATCTTCTGCTTTAGTAGGTGATTTTTATCATCAGTCTGTTGTTTTGTTTCTCATGAATGTAAGGCTTCAACTTCTTATGTTCAACGCCGTTTAGGTATTGGTTATAACCGTGCGGCTTCATTAATTGAGCGGATGGAAGAAGAGGGTATTATTGAGTTGAACAAATCATGCGAGGAAGCGGGAAATTTTGGTGCCTGCCGAAGAAGAGTCTTTTTGAGGTAAAATCTTTTGATAGTTCTTTTAAAGAATATCTTTTTCTTTTAGAGAAGGGTATCTATACATTATTCTACTAAATTAAAAAATAAATATGTATTGCTTGGGAGCATTTTCTATGAAAACGTCTTTTTTATCACAAGGAAGAGCCTTTGGGTTTGTCGGGATTATGATCTTTTTGTGTTTAATTTCTCCTACTTTTTCTCAATCATTTAATAAGGTGGCATCCAATAAAGTGGTGAGGGCGCAGAACATTGTTAATCAGTTTGCAGCAATTAAAACAATGACAGGTGACTTTATTCAATTTAGTCCACAGGGAAAAATGTCTCAGGGAACATTTTATTTAGAGAGACCAGGAAAAATTCGTTTTATTTACAAAAAGATCCCCCTACAGATTATTGCTGATGGTCAATTTATAGGAATTAACAATCGCGCGCTGAATACTTGGAATTTTTCACAGCTTACTCAAACGCCAATGAAATTTCTCTTAGATGATAAAATTAATATATCATCTGGGCGTTTGTTAGCATTTTTTGAGAATCCAGGAGCGGTGACAATTGTCTTGCGGGACAAAAGCATAGGAGCAGGACAAATTAAGATGGTTTTTGATGCTAAAAGCCCTGCTTTACGGCAATGGACAATTATTGATCAACAGAATTTAGAGACCACTGTTCAAATTACGAATGTACGCACGGGTGTGCGGTTTGCCGATGGGACGTTTACACTTCCCGCAAAAAAATAGTGTGCTGCTATTCATTGGGGTTGAAAGAGATGGTCTTTCGTATTGCAACTTGGAATATTAATTCTATTCGTTTGCGTCTTGCACAGGTTTTTCAGTATTTGGAATTTTTTGCTGCCGATATTTTGTGTCTACAGGAAACAAAATGTCCAGATGCTTTATTCCCAGTGGAGGATTTTAGAGCGGCTGGATATAAGCATATTGCACTTAGTGGACAAAAATCTTACAATGGTGTGGCAATTGTTTCGCGTTTGCCTTTTAAAAATGTTGAAAAGCGTTTCTTTTGTCAAAAACAAGATTGTCGTTATATTTCAGTCATTGTTGAAATTTATGGCAGAGAGATACAAATTCATAATTTTTATGTTCCGGCTGGGGGGGATGTGCCTGATGCTGATGTCAATGAAAAATTTCGCCATAAACTTGATTTTCTAGAAGAGATGTCTGCTATCCGTGCACATCAAGAAAATGGTCTTTCTTCTCTTTTGCTGGGGGATTTAAATATTGCTCCTTTGGTAGAGGATGTTTGGTCTCATAAACAATTGTTGAAGGTCGTAAGCCATACACCCATTGAAACAGAACGTTTACAGGCTTTATGTCATCAAGGGGGGTGGGTTGATTTGATGCGTATGCATATTCCTGTTCCTACTAAACTTTATACATGGTGGAGTTATCGTGCACGCGATTGGGCGCTTTCAGATCGTGGGCGGCGGTTGGACCATATTTGGTCTTCTCCAGATTTAGCTCCTTTTATGACTGACCTGTCAATTTTCCGTGCTGCACGGGGGTGGAAGCAACCTTCAGATCATGTGCCAGTACAAACTATATTTGATTTTTTACATTAAGTTTGAAATAACAAGTAAATAAAGTGTTAATATTTGTAATTGATTCTGAAGAAATATGGGAGACTCGATGTATATCAGAAATCTCAAAGGGGTTGTTTCTAGCAGATTACTTTATAGTGTTTTGTTATGTTTTTTTATATTATCAGGATGTATGGTAGGGCCTGATTACCAGAGAACATCTTTTCGTGTTCCTACACATTGGGGACAGCGGTCTGTACAGACTGCTGGGCGTGTGGTCACACTTGCTGGATGGTGGCGGCGTTTGAATGATCCTGTTTTGAATGCCTTAATGAATGATGCAATTTCTGAAAATAATAATGTTGCTATTGCTAAGGCACGGGTTCGTGAAGCACGTGCCAGTTTAGGGCAAACTATTGGCTCTCTTTTGCCAAATGTGGCAAATTCAGTTTCAGGAACGCGTAATAGTTCTAGAACACCTGATGGGATGTTAGGAAAATATTTCAACCAATATCATGGTAGTTTTGATGCCAGTTGGGAGCTTGATTTTTTTGGTGGGCATAAGCGGGCTATTGAAGCTGCACGTTATGGTCTTGAAGCTTCTGTAGAAGATATGCGTGCTACCATGGTGACGCTTTTGGGGGATGTGGCAACAAATTATGTTCAGTTACGTGGTTGGCAACAAAAGTTGTTGATTGTGCAGCAAATTGCTTCATCACAACGTAAAACATATGAATTAATACGGAGCAAATTAACGGCAGGTGATGCTTCAGAGCTTGATGTTTTAAATGCACAAGCACAAGTGGCGAATACAGAGGCAGATATATCGCAAATGGAAGCGAATTTGGCAATGAGTATTCATCGCCTTTCTGTCTTAACGGGTCGTGTGCCTACGGCGTTGCAAGATCTTTTACAAAAAAATGCAAAACAC
Organism: Bartonella birtlesii IBS 325; assembly: GCF_000273375.1. NCBI lineage: Bacteria > Pseudomonadati > Pseudomonadota > Alphaproteobacteria > Hyphomicrobiales > Bartonellaceae > Bartonella > Bartonella birtlesii. Next base: position 367,941 of record NZ_CM001557.1, on the reverse strand, counting down.
GCGAAAATTCCGCAACCAAAATGGCCAATACCGGCAGGAATTCCAGCTGATATTTTGTTAACACGTCCAGATTTGCGACGGGCTGAGCGCCAATATGCGCAGGCAACAGCGCGGATTGGTCAGCGTCAAGCAGATCTTTATCCATCACTTACTTTAACTGGTAATATTTCGACAGCAGCAGAGACAATAAATCAATTGTGGAAAAGTTCAACGATTGGGTGGTCTTTTGGGCCTGGGCTTCGTTTTCCTTTGTTTAATGGGGGGCAGATTATGGCTTCTGTTGAAGTGGCGCGTGCACAGCGTGATCAAGCTTTTATTGCTTATCGCTCTGCTGTGTTGGCAGCTTTAGAAGATGTGGAAAATGCGCTGGTAAGATTAACCAAAGAACATCAGCGTTTAGAAAAGCTTATCATTGCAAATAAAGCTTCTTTCCATTCTTTACAGCTTTCACGCACTCTTTTTGAAAATGGAAATACCAGCTTTCTCGAATTGTTAAATGCTAATCGTTCCTATTATTCTACGCAAATGGCACTTAAGGATAGTCGTGTTTCTTTGGTTACTCAATATGTTGCGTTGATGAAGGCGTTGGGTGGTGGTTGGGATGGTGTTGTTGATGTGTCGCGGCCAGAAATTGTCGATAATGCACACCGTTTGCGTACAAAGGTAGGGCGATGAAAAAAAATTCCATAAAAAATTTTATTAAAAAACGAAAAAAACTTTCCTTCTTTTTAACTGTTCTATTCCTTGTCATCTTATTATGGTTGCGTTCCGTTTTTTTTGGAACATCAACGCCTGCTTATATGACAGCAGTGGTAAAACGTGGTGATATTGAAGAAAGTGTTTTGGCTTCTGGTCTTGTACGTCCTTATCGGTTGGTGGCTGTTGGTGTGCGCGCAACAGGGCGTGTGGTGTCTATGCGTGTTGCTCCTGGAAGTGTTGTCAAAGAAGGTGATCTTTTGGCAGAAATTGACCCTACAGATCAAGAAAATGATCTGAAAAGAAAAAAGGCTGCATTATCTCATTATTATGCAAGTTTGGTGGAAAAAGAGGCTTATCTCACCCTTGCACAGAAAAATTTAGAACGTCAGAAAAAAATGATCGAAGCACGGGCAATTTCAAAAGCGAATCTCGATGATGCTGCAACACAAGTGAAAATACACGAAGCGCAAATTGCTCAGCTGCGTCAACAGATTATACAGGCACAAATTGATGTGGAAAGTGCAGAGGTTAATTTAGGCTATACCCGCGTGACCGCTCCTTCTGCGGGAACTGTTTTAGCAACCGTTGTTGAGGAAGGACAAAATGTTAATGCGGTTCAATCAGCACCAACAATTGTTATTTTGGGTGATTTGTCAAAAATGACGATAAAAGCACAAATTTCAGAAGCTGATATTCTTAAAGTTCAGGCGGGACAACCTCTTTATTTTACGGTTTTGGGGAATGCACAACGTCGTTATGAGGGAGTTCTAGAAAGAGTAGAGCCAGCTCCTGAAGCAATTCGTGCTGATGTAAGTATTAACCCTGGTATGGCGGGAGGTTCTAGTGCTCTCATATCATCGGCTATCTATTATAATGGGATTATACATGTCGATAATAAAGATAACTTTCTGCGAACTTATATGACTGCGCAAGTTCATATCATCTTAGGGCGTGCTCAGAATGTTTTGTTGGTGCCAAGTGATGCTTTGCGTGATGAAACAAAAGAGCGCACAGCATGGGTTTCTGTTTTGGTGAAGAAAGATAAAGTTGTGGCAAAACAAGTAACCGTTGGGCTTAATAACAAGGTGATGGCAGAGATTGTTTCAGGGCTTGATGAGGGGGATGTGGTTATTACAGGCTCACCTGATGGAGTTATGCCAGATATTCCTAGTAAACATAACAAAGATGAGAATTAAGCCATGAAGACAGAGCAAGCAGATGCTGTCCTCGTTTTAGAAAATATTGTGCGCACATTTCCTGCCGGGGAAACATTTGTCACTGTTTTAAAGGATATCAATCTTACCATTAAGCGCGGTGAAATGGTGGCGATTGTAGGAGCTTCCGGTTCAGGAAAATCTACGTTGATGAATATCTTGGGCTGTCTTGATCGACCGACTTCTGGCCGTTATTGGATTTCAGGCAAAGAAACAGCCTTCCTTTCTGCCGATGAATTATCTGCTTTGCGGCGTAATCATTTTGGATTTATTTTTCAGCGCTACCATTTGCTTAATGAATTAACAGCGCTTGGTAATGTAGAAATCCCAGCTATTTATGCAGGGTGTGCACCAAATGTGAGAAAACAACGTGCAGAGGGTCTTTTAACACGTCTTGGGATGGGAGATCGGATAAATCATCGTCCAAATCAGCTTTCAGGTGGCCAACAACAACGTGTGTCAATTGCTCGGGCATTGATGAATAATGCCGAGGTTATTCTTGCCGATGAACCAACCGGTGCACTTGATAAACAGAGTGGCCAAGAAGTGTTGCGTATTTTGGATGAGCTTCATCAAGAAGAAGGGCGCACCATTATCATTGTCACGCATGATATGCAGGTGGCTAAAAGAGCAGATCGTATTATCGAAATTAGTGATGGAGAAATTATTGCTGATAAGCTCTCAAAAGGTGCAAAAACAAAAACGAGAGTTCAACCTCTTCAAGAGCAACACAATCTAAAAGATCAAAAAATACTGGGTTTTTTTCGTTCTTTTGCTGAACGGTTTCGTGAAGCATTTGTTATGGCGTTGTTGGCAATGAATGCCCACCGAATGCGAACTTTTTTAACAATGCTGGGGGTGATTATCGGTATTGGGGCGATTATTGCTATGGTGGCTTTAGGAAATGGTACGCGGGAAAAAATTATGGAAAATTTTAAAAGTTTAGGTTCCAATACATTAACAATTTTACCTGGAAAAAGCCTTTCTGATCCACAAGCAGAAAAAATAACTAGTTTGGTGGAAGCGGATGCAGACGCACTGTCAGGATTGCCCTATGTTTCTGGTGTAACACCTCAAATTTCAACAAGTTCTACAATCCGTTTTGGTGCTGTTGAAGTTAATGTTATAGTTTCTGGGGTGGGAGAACAGTATTTTCAAACACAAGGACTCAAAGCTGTTCAAGGGCAGCTGTTTGATCAGAAAGGTGTGCATGAGCGGGCGGCTGATCTCGTCATTGAAAAAGAAGCACTTGCTGTACTTTTCCCTCATAGTCATGAGAATCCGATAGGGAAAGTTGTTCAGGTAGGTAATGTTCCCGTGCGTGTTATTGGGGTGGTGGATCCGCAACATATGGGGGGAGGTACTTCAAATACGTTGCAGGTTTATTTGCCTTATACAACCTTACAAACGCGTTTTCTTGGAACAACACAAGTTCGGGCAATTACCGTGAAGGTTGCGGATCATATTGATTCACATTTAGCGGAGAAGATGGTGAAGCATTTCCTTATTATGCGTCATGGTGGAGAAGATTTTTTCATTAGAAATTCTCAGTTCTTTCGTGATCGTATTACGGAAAGCACACATATTTTAACACTTTTGGTGTCTTCAATTGCCGCTATTTCTCTGATTGTGGGTGGTATTGGGGTGATGAATATTATGCTGGTTACTGTTTCAGAGCGGATTAATGAAATTGGGGTGCGTATGGCAGTGGGGGCTCGCCAAAGTGATATTTTACAGCAATTTCTCATTGAAGCAATTTTGGTTTGTGTCATCGGTGGTGGAGTAGGAGTTCTCTTTGGGCTGTCTATTGGTGGTTTGTTTTTGCTGTTTAAGGCACCTATCCACCTCGTTTATACGATTGATTCAATCATTATATCTCTTACTTTTTCAACGCTTATTGGAATATGTTTCGGCTTTTCGCCTGCACGGCAAGCTTCACGGCTTGATCCTGTTGTTGCTCTCTCGCGTGATTAGGTGTTCATCGATTGAGGCATAGGTATTGTTGTTCCGTTCATAGGGAATGAGGCGCTTATTGGAAAAGTATTTGTGCAAAAGGGGCGTGGATAGGGAAATACTTGTTAAGTTCTCTCAAGCAGTTTTATGTAGTGGATGATATATTAGTAAAAAAAGTGAAAAATAGATTATGGAATGGTATGTAAATTGGTCTTCTACTGTTACTTTGCATAATATTTATCAGTGTGTTTTTGTGCATTTGAAAAAATATGAAGTAGTTTGAGAAAGCTATAGGTTTAAGCTGTAAATCATTTTCGTAAAAAAGATATTTGCCATATAGATTGATGAGCGAATGTGTTAAATGCATGGGATTTTGTGCTTGAAAAGCAAATTCCATTCTTTTTCTGATAAGTATTTTTTTCAATTTATTCTGCTTGTTTTGCGGAGAGTCGTATTCTGTTATGAATATATTGAGTGAATACAGTCTAAAATCTTTTGGATAGAGAAGTAGACATTGACGAAATTGACTAGACTCGATAGTTAGAGGTGTTTTGAAGGGGGGGACATGACACTGCAGTCACTTTTACAGACATATCGTAATGAAGCACGTACCGAACGAGACAAAGGTACATATTTTGAGCGTTTTGCTCTTGCTTATTTGAGGCATGATCCTCTTCAGTTTGATCAGTATGAAAAGGTTCAGACCTTTAAAGATTGGGCTCATGAAAATGGCTGGGATGGTCGTGATACTGGTATTGATCTTGTAGCAAAGATTCGTGATGAAGAGGGTTTTGCGGCAATCCAATGTAAATTTTATGATGCAGCATATCGGATTAAAAAAGCAGATATTGATAGTTTTATTTCAGCATCAGGGAAAGAACCATTCAAGCGACGTGTTATTATAGACAGTACTCAAAATGCTTGGAGTGATAACGCTGAAACAATGATACGGGGACAGAGTATTCCTGTTATACGGATCGGTCTTTCTAATATACGGCAAAGTCCGATCTGTTGGGAAATTTTTGCAGCCAAAGACAAAATTGTACTGGAAGATAAAAAGACGCTGCGTCCACATCAAGTGGAGGCATTGCGTGATGTGCGTGCTGGGCTTATGGAAGCAGATCGTGGTAAGCTCATCATGGCTTGTGGTACCGGTAAGACATTTACTAGTCTTAAAATTGCTGAGGATTTGGCGGGTGAAGGCAAGTTTGTCTTGTTTCTTGTTCCTTCCCTTGCGCTGATGTCACAGACGGTCCGTGAATGGACAACGGATACAGAAATGGGATTACGCTCCTTTGCTGTCTGTTCAGATACACAAGTGGGAAAGCGCCGCAAGAGTAGTGATGATGTTGCTGAAATCGATGTGTTTGATCTTGCTTTCCCGGCGACAACTGATGCTGCTAAACTTGCAGAACGTGCGAGCGGTGATGTTGCAGATAGGATGACCGTTGTGTTTGCAACCTATCAATCTATTCAGGTGGTTTCTGATGCCCAGAAAAAGTATGGTTTACCAACATTTGATCTTATCATCTGTGATGAGGCACACCGTACAACAGGGGCAACACTGGTAGGAGAGGATGAATCCAATTTTGTTAAGGTGCATTCTAATGATGTTATTTGTGCCAAGAAGCGCCTTTATATGACAGCGACACCTCGCATTTTTGGTGATAACGTAAAAAGTCGCGCTCATGAAGTTAATGCGGTTCTCGCTTCGATGGATGATGAAAAGCTTTTTGGAAAAACAGTTTTTTATCGGGGTTTTTCATGGGCAGTACAACATGATCTTTTAACAGATTATAAGGTTATTGTCTTAGCAGTGGATGAACAATTGGTCAGTTCAGCTGTTCAGAAGCGTCTTAGTGATGGCAAATCTGAACTTGTTCTTGATGATGCCACAAAGATTATCGGCTGTTATAAGGCACTGACAAAACAAGATCTGAAGGCTGATGTTGGTGCGGATCCATATCCTATGCATCGTGCTTTGGCGTTTTGTAAGACTATTCAAAGTTCTAAAGTGGTGCGTGATGAATTTTTTGCGGTTGTTAAAGAATATCTTGAGTATACGAAAAAAAATACGGAAAATGAGTCATTTCTGAAGTGTGAAGTCGAGCATGTTGATGGCACTTTCAATGCGAAGGATCGTGGTGCTTTGCTTGATTGGTTGAAAGCTGATGGCGAGGATGATGTTTGTCGTATTTTGACCAATGCCCGTTGTTTGTCTGAGGGGGTGGATGTTCCGGCTCTTGATGCGATCATGTTTTTAAATCCACGCAAGAGTCAGATTGATGTTGTTCAGTCCGTTGGGCGGGTGATGCGTCGTTCTGAGGGCAAAAAGATGGGGTATGTCATTTTGCCGATTGGCATTCCCTCTGGGACTCCAGTAGAACAGGCTTTGAACAACAATGATAAATATCGGGTTGTTTGGCAAATTTTAAATGCTTTGCGGGCACATGATGATCGTTTTGATGCGACGATTAATAAGGCATCTTTGGGGCAGGATATCAGCAGTAAGATTGAGATTATTGGCGTCACGCAGAGTACTGAGTTACAGGCTGTTACAGCTGTTGTAGACAATTTTCCATTACGCGCACAACCGGCACGAGCGGGAATTGGAGCACCGGGATATGATTTCACTCTTACAGATGAAGCACAAGGAGAGCTTTCTTTCCCAGTGGATGAACTTGCTCGTGCGATTATGGCAAAGATCGTCAAGAAATGTGGAACACGTGATTATTGGGAGGATTGGGCCAGCAACATTGCTGAGATTGCTAAGAATCATATCACGCGCTTAACAGGCATACTTGCAGAGCCAGATACTGAGGCACGTCAAGCCTTTGACAGGTTTGTGGCAGAACTGCGTGATGATTTAAACGATACGATTACAGAGGCTGATGCGATTGAGATGTTGGCACAGCATATTATCACGCGTCCTGTCTTTCAGGTGTTGTTTGAAGGGTATCAATTCATACGTGAGAATCCTATATCGCGTGCTATGCAGTGTATGCTTGATGTGCTTGATGAGGCGAATCTTGATAAGGAATCTAAAGATCTCGAGAAATTTTATGCAAGTGTAGAATTACGCGCCAGTGGAATTACGGATCCAAAAGCAAAACAGAGGTTGATTATAGAGCTTTACGATAAGTTTTTTCGTTATGCTTTTCCACGTACTGTAGAAAAACTAGGCATTGTTTATACCCCCGTTGAGGTTGTGGATTTTATTTTGCACTCTGTTAATGATGTCTTAGAGCAAGAATTTGGGCAAACGCTTGGCTCATCTGGTATTCACATCATGGATCCCTTTACAGGAACGGGAACTTTTATCACGCGGCTTTTACAGTCGGGGTTGATTACACCAGAGGAGATGAAGCACAAATTTTGTCATGAGATTCATGCCAATGAGATTGTACTTTTAGCCTATTATATCGCAGCTATTAATATTGAGATGACATATCATGGTCTTATGGGGGGAGATTATGTTCCGTTCGAAAAAATTTGTCTGACCGATACATTTCAGCTTTATGAGCAAGAAAAAGACCTGATCAGTGATTTGCTGGTGGATAACAGCACACGTCGGGTGCGCCAGAAAGAGTTAGATATTCGTGTTATTGTTGGCAATCCTCCTTATTCTGTAGGGCAAAAAAGCGAAAACGATAATGCGCAGAATATAAGCTATTCTAAATTGGATCGTCGTATTCGTGAAACCTATGCTGCTCAATCTAGTGCGAGCAATTTTAATAAACTTTATGACAGTTATATTCGTGCCATTCGCTGGGCAAGTGACCGCATAAAAGACTGTGGTGTTATTGGTTTTGTGACTGGTTCGGGTTATATTGAAAAATTATCAATGGATGGAATCAGAAAAAATTTGTGTGAGGAATTTTCGAGCATTTATGTTTTCAATTTGCGGGGTGATATTCGCAAAAATATGTTGAGCAAGGGGCGCGCTCAAGAAGGGCAAAATGTTTTCGGTAGTGGAAGCATGACAGGAATTGCTGTGACATTATTTGTTAAAAATCCAAATGTCACGGAGCATTGTAAAATTTACTATCATGATATTGGTGATAATCTCTCGACAAAAGAGAAACTACGTGAGCTTCAGCGGTTGGGCAGTATTGGTGGTATCAAGCATGAACATGGCTGGCAGATAATTACACCAGATGAACATGGTGATTGGTTGGATCAGCGCAACAGTGATTTTGAAAAATTTTTAGCCTTAGGTGATAAGAAGGGTGAAGGTAAAAGACTCTTTGAAAATTTTTCACTTGGTCTTAAAACCAGTCGTGATGCTTGGGCATATAACTTTAATAGTCAAGCTCTAGCGAACAATATGAGTCACATGATTGCTTTCTATAATAGCGAAGTAGAGCGTTTTAATGCTGCGCATCTACATTCTGATCGCAAAACACGTATAGGAGCTGTAGACGATTTTTTTGATACAGATGCTAAAAAGATTAGCTGGAATTATTCTCTCAAACAAAATTTAGTAAAAGGAAAGTCTTTTAACTTTGAGAGAGATTGCTTAACACAAAGTCTTTATCGTCCTTTTATACGACAGTGGCTTTATTATAATCGAGCTCTTAATGATAGCGTTTACCAAATGCCGCGTATATTCCCTATGGGAAAAGCCGTTGAAAATAAAGTGATACAAGTTACAGGAACTGGAGCAAGAAGCGGTTTTTCTGTTCTTATGACTAAAATTCTGCCAGATTACTGTACAATAGATAATGGACAATGTTTTCCACGGTATGTTTATGAAAATGCTGAGTCCTTAGGAGGTACAGAGGAAGATCAGGTTCATTTGTTTGCAAATTTTGCAGAGGAAAGCAAAAAAGCTGGTTTAGAGCGGCGTGATGCACTCACGGATGAAGGGTTAAATTATTTTAAGGCTGCCTATCCTGGTGAAATGATTACAAAGGATGATTTATTTTATTATGTTTACGGGATCTTGCATTCTGAAGAATATCGTGCGCGTTATGCGCATAATCTTTCTAGACAATTGCCACGAATTCCGACAGTGAAAAAGGTAGAGGATTTTTGGGCTTTTGTAACAGCGGGGCGAAAGCTTGGTGATTTGCATATGAATTATGAAGAGGTTGAGCCCTATCCTGTTACCTATAAACAGGGCGATCCACGCACTTTGATGATTTCTGATGCGGTGCGTTTTTACCGTGTTGAAGCGATGAAATTTGCTGGTAGGCGTGGTGCCATTGATAAAAGTACAGTGGTTTATAATGCATATATCACGATGCAGAATATTCCTCTTGAAGCTTATGATTATGTGATCAATGGCAGGTCTGCTCTTGAATGGGTTATGGAACGGCAGGTTGTCAAAACGGATAAAGCGAGTGGTCTTGTTAATGATGCTAATCGCTATGCTGTTGAGACGGTGGGTAATCCGGCTTATCCATTGGAATTGTTTCAGCGGGTTATTACTGTAAGTTTGGAAACAATGAAAACTGTTCGCAGTCTGCCAAAATTGGAAGTGAGAGAAACTGAAAATGTTCATTTATCCATTGTGCTGTAAAATAGCATCGAGGTGGTGATAGAAAGCAGCTGAAACTTTATTATATGAGGCGTGATGCTGGTTTTTTTGTGAGAGTGTGGGGTGAGTTCTCAGGACAAATACAGAAGTTTCTCATTTTAAATCTGTTTAGATTGCAGAAATAAAAATTATTTCCTTAGATAAAGCTATTGCGAGATTGGGGCATTATTATTTGAGAGTGCTGCTTGCATTTTATAGAAACGTAAAATGGAATTTATAGCAGTCTGGAAAGTTATTATTCTTGGGAGATATTATGCATGGAGAGTGCCTTGAGATGAGCTTTGAATGTCTCTTTTTAACACAAGATTATGAATGTGCAACACAAGTGTATTTTGGGGGAGTATTTTGCTTTCCATGAGCGCAGGGTTTGCTTGTTGAGGCTTATAGAGTGAAGTGCATGGCGTGATCAGCCAAATAGCAAAATTTTTAGAAAAATAGTGTGAAAAGGTTAGAATGCCGTTCTTATGTATACTTCAATGGTTTTGATATATTGAAATGCAAGAATTCGGGTTTGATTGATCTGTTGTATCATGCTTTCATCACCGTTTTTTTTAACAGGATAAGCAATAAAATTGATATTAGGCATTAAGTGTTTGAGTTCACGTATTGAGCGCCACATGTGGTAATCATGGGTAACTATATACACTGTTTTATAATGGTGTTTTTTGATCCAAATAGCGCTTTCTTCGGCATTTCCTTTGGTATTCGTGGCTTTATACCCGATATCGACGCAACAGGTAAAAAGCTGGGGCGTAATATATGTGCTGTGCATGAAACTTTTCAGATTGGTGGTTGTATTTACTCCACTGATTAAAAGCCGTGAACCAAGTTTTTTTCGTAAAAGATTAAGTCCTGTCTCTATGCGGTTTTCTCCTCCTGTCAGAACAATGATTGCATCAGCTTTGGGTAAAGGATTTGGCGGTTGAAGTCGCTCGGTTTTTTCAGAAAAAATAATAAAACCAATACAGAAGAGCAGAACGATTATCAAAAGGATAAGTGCTGTTGGAGGAAAGTAGCGAAACAAGCGGCGCCATGGGTGGTATAGGTTATACTTTTTAAAAGAGAGTTTGGAAGTGTCTTGTATCATTGAATAAGAACTACAGACGTTGTGAATCATAAAATTAAAAGAGGCCGTTTTCGCATTGATCCATTTTTTTAAGTTGTGCAAGAATGGTCATGCGGTTTGTAAACATGGTGAGAAAAGAAACAAAAACTATGAGACCAATGATTTTTCCATAAGGCAGAGAACTTATGGAAAGATGTCCAAGTAAAGCGGTTATTTGACTCACTTCTACTTTCCCTAAGTTATAGTTTGTCCAAAAAGCAAAAATAAGAAAGAGAACTGCGCTTATGATACCACCATATAATGCACCACGCAGCGCAGTTTTAAAAAAATGCCAGTCAAATTGTCGCGCAATGAAAAGGGTTTCTGTGCCAAGAAAATATAACACATTGATAATATGTGCATTTTCTGCCAGTGCATTGCGTGTAGCAAAAATAATGGTGAGTATCAATGAGCCTAAAACCAGTATTAAAATTGCAAAACCAATCAAAACAGTGGTATGAGCCATGGTTGTAAAACGCTTGACCCAAATACGGTGATCGTCAAACTGACCTCCTGGAATTTGTGTTTTGATTGCTTGATTGATGGCATAAAAATCAATTTCTTCCTTGTCTTTTAGGGTAACGATGATGAGACGGGGAAGGGGCAATTCATTTAAATTAAAACCTGTTCCAAGCCATGGCTCGAGCAATTTTTCTGTGGCTGTTTGGTCAACAATTGTTGCATCTTCTACACCATGAAATGTTTTAACCAATGTTACTGCATCATGAAGAGATTTTTCGATATCAACATTTTCCATGGGGCGTATTTGAATGGTTGCTTCATAGCTAATTTGATGACTCCAGCTATAAGCTGCACGTTGAACTAAATCAACACTGATTAATGTGAGACTTGAGAGAAATGTCATAATAGCAATGACTGCAACCAGTGCTTGCCTAGAAATATTGCTGCTGGGAATAATAGCCGTGGTGTTTTTTTGATTGCTGGTAAAAATAGGGAAAGGCTTATTCATGAATTGTCATCCGTCCATTATGGAGAAGCATACGCCGTGCTGCGACTTGTTCCATCAGGGCGATATCATGGGTGGCAATGACAACAGCTGTTCCAAAACGGTTTAATTCAATAAACAAACGGAGCAGACGTTTTGCCAAAGGTGGATCAACGTTTCCTGTTGGTTCATCAGCAAGCAAAATTTCAGGTTGGTCAATGAGTGCGCGGGCAATGGCTACCCTTTGTTTTTCTCCGCCAGAGAGAACTGGTGGTAAAACATGAATATGATCGCCTAGGCCTACCCAACAGAGAAGATCTTCCACTTCACTGCGATAGGTTGCTTCTTCTTGCCCTTTAATGCGTAAGGGTAAAGAAACATTTTCATAGGTGGTCATGTGATCAAGGAGACGAAAATCTTGAAAGACCACACCAATACGCCTTCGTAATGCTGGAAGTTCTTGCCGTTTGAGCAATGCCGTATCCATTCCAAATAAATCAATGTGACCGCGTGTTGGTTTAAGCGCTAAAAACATCAGACGCATCAATGATGTTTTCCCTGCTCCCGAGGCACCGGTGAGAAATTGAAATGAGCCAGCAGGAATATGAAAACTAATATCACGAAGAACCTCAGGCCCCATTCCATAGCGCAGACCGACATTTTCAAAATGAATCACTTTTCGTTACCACTTCTGCTTTTATAGTGTATCATTTTCAGGATTTTTGCTCCTATTGTTTTCAATCTTATTCATGGCTCATAATATGCAATATTTCTCATTTATGCTTGAGAAATATTGTTTGTAAAATATCTCTTATATTTCTTTATTTTACCTTTATTTATGATTTTAGCAGGAATTCCAAGGTGTTTCTAGCAGAAACATGAGCATTGCTCTACCTGTTGTTTGGGCTTAACCTCGATCTTATTCGTTTTGTGATTGATGAGGTTTGGGCATTTTTCGCTTCAATGTGCATTAAAATGCATCTTTTATAATTTTAGTCTTTGTGGTTTTTTATTTTGCTAAAATAGTTTGATAAAAAATTTTTACAAATAGTAAAATTTACCCATGGCAAGCCTTTTTATTATGAATATAAATCATTCATTTGCGCTGGAAATGCATGCGTGGATAAAAACATCTGAAGTGTCAAAATATCTTTTATGAAGGATTTCAATATAGATTAAGAATGGTGACAATATTTTGAGTTGGATTTTGAGTTGACAAACAGGAATAACAATATTGGCAGAATAATAGTATTAGCTTATTTTTTTACTGAGGGCTTTAGCAAGACGCTAAAGCCCTCGTGGTGTTGTTGTGTCTTAGACCATGGTTTCTTTATTTTGGCGGTTGGTAATAAGATCATCAACTACTTGTGGTTCAGCAAGGGTTGAAGTATCTCCTAAATCATCAAAATTATTTTCAGCAATTTTGCGTAAAATGCGTCTCATAATTTTTCCTGATCGTGTTTTGGGAAGTTGAGGGGCAAATTGAATTTTATCCAATATGGCAATGGAGCCTATTTCTTTTCTGACATGTTTAATCAGGTCTTTGTGCAATTCTTCACTTGGCGCTGTTCCTTCCATTAAGGTGACAAAACTGTAGATTCCTTGCCCTTTAATGGGATGAGGGTAACCAACGATAGCAGCTTCTGAAACGGCAGGATGAGAAACAAGTGCTGATTCAATTTCTGCTGTACCTAGCCTGTGTCCAGAAACATTGAGAATGTCATCTACCCGTCCTGTAATCCAATAATAGCCATCACTATCACGTCTACAGCCATCGCCTGTAAAATATTTTCCTTTATAGGTGGAAAAATAGGTTTGGATAAAGCGCTCGTGATCATTATAGAGCGTGCGCATTTGTCCTGGCCATGAGTCAATAATACATAGATTGCCTTCTGCTTCTCCTTCTAGAATATTTCCTTGTTCATCTGTAATTTGCAGTTGAACCCCAAAGAAAGGACGTGTCGCCGAGCCTGCTTTAAGGGGTGTGGCTCCGGGGAGGGGGGTGATCATATGCCCTCCTGTTTCTGTTTGCCACCATGTATCAAGAATGGGGCAGTGATTGTTACCAACCGTATGATAAAACCACTCCCATGCTTCTGGATTAATGGGTTCGCCCACGGTACCTAACAAGCGTAGGGATGTTCTTTTCGAGCGTTCAACAAATGAATTGCCTGCCCCCATTAAGGCCCGAATAGCTGTTGGTGCAGTGTAGAATATATTGACTTTGTGTTTATCAACAATTTCCCAAAATCTGCCTTTGTCAGGAAAGGTTGGAGTGCCTTCAAACATTAAAGTAGTGGCGCCGTTGCATAAAGGTCCATAAATCAAATAAGAATGCCCCGTAATCCAGCCAATATCAGCGGTACACCAGTAAATTTCATCAGCATGATAATCAAAAACATATTGATGGGTTATCGCGGCATAAACAAGATAGCCCGCTGTCGTATGCAAAACACCTTTGGGTTTGCCTGTCGAGCCTGAGGTGTAAAGAATAAAAAGCGGATCTTCAGCATTCATCTTTTCTACTGGACAGTCTGTTTTTGCATAAGCAATTTCTTCATGGTACCAAAAATCCCGTTCCTCTACCCAATCGATTGGTCCACAGGTGCGCCGTATGACCATGACTTGATCCACATGTACATTCTGGCGGGCTGCAATCTCAATAGCATGATCAACATTGTCTTTTAAGTTAATTCGTTTGCCGCCACGCAAACCGTGATCAGCGGTAATGATGAAAGTCGATTCACAGTCAACAATGCGTCCTGCTATTGCTTCAGGAGAAAAGCCTGCGAAAATTACCGAATGAATGGCACCAATGCGGGCACAAGCAAGCATGGCATAGGCTGCTTCGGGAATCATGGTTAAGTAAATGGTGACTCTGTCCCCTTTTTTGATGCCGTGGTTTTTTAAAATATTGGAAAAACGGCAAACATGTTCATAAAGTTCGTTATAAGTGATTTTTTTATCATGATAAGGATTATCCCCTTCCCAGATTAGGGCTATTTTTTCACCATGGTTTTTTAGGTGGCGATCAATGCAATTATAGGCAACATTTGTTATTCCATCCTCGTACCATTGAATTGATACATCATCATGAAAGGAAGTATTTTTTACTTTTGTAAAAGGTTTAAACCATTCAATGCATTGCCCCTGTTTTGCCCAGAAGCTTTCTGGATCATTGATGCTTTCTTGATACCACTGATGATAAGTTTTCTCATTGATGAGAGCATTTTTTTTTATATCCTCTGGTATTGGATAGATTTTTTCAGACATAAGTTCCCTCTTTTCATTTATTGTAAGGGAAAAATTAGCCATGATCTTTTTAGGCAAAACTTCCCCGTAAGCTTTTCATTTTGAGATTAGATTAAATGACAAAGATTGGAATAGTCAATTTTAAAATCTGATGTCATTATGTTGAAGAGAGTATTTTGTGCTGCTTTGTGTATTTATATTATAAAATTTTTTTAAGTTCCTGAAAAATTAGATTTTTTAAATAGCTTTCGTTGTTCTTATGATTGCTATTATGTTGGGAGTATGACTCTTAGTGTTTTCTTGTGCATTTGAAGTGCTTATGATGCCAAGAAGCTATACGAAAATTGAAGTGTCGTTGAAATTTTTTAATGCCTATCGGAGAAGTTAAAAGAATTCGTGAATTTCCATAAAAATCGTCGCGATAATCATATTGAATATGTTTTTGGTGATGAGGTGGTTAGGGGGGATATTTTGCAAGGTAAAATCAAAGTATGAAAATATGAGAAAAAAATTGCAGGGCTGTTTTGAAGTTATTGTACATGTTGGTGAAGAGTTTTGGAAGCTTAGCTTTTTTTCTCATGTTTGTTGTTTTTGGCTTTTGGTAGATTTTTTAATGGGAATGAATTTATATTAAAGGGGGAATGAATTGGCATGAGAAGAAATTGCTTTACACAGGACGTTTTCCAAATAAAGCAGAGCCAATGCGAAGAACATTCGAACCAAATTGTAGAGCTGTTTTAAAATCATTGGACATGCCCATGGAAAGCTTTGGGAGATCGGCTTGTTTTGCTAGTTTGGCTAGCAAGGCAAAATAGGGTCCGGGATTCTCTTGTATGGGGGGAATGGCCATTAAACCAATTATGTCAAGTCCATAGTGATTTTTACACTGGGCAACAAAAGGGACCACTTCTTGCGGTGAAATGCCAGTTTTTTGCGATTCTAAACCAATATTGACTTGAACGTAGCAAGGGAGATGTTTTTGTTGTTTTTGCATTTCTTCGGCTAAGCTTTTTGCTATTTTTTCACGATCAACTGTTTGAATGACATCAAAAATTTTGATGGCCTGTGCTGTTTTGTTCGATTGTAAAGGACCAATAAGATGAAGTTCAATATTTTCAAACTGTTGACGCAAATCAGGCCATTTTTTCGCGGCTTCTTGCACGCGGTTTTCTGCAAAGACAGTTTGACCTGCTTGTAAAAGAGGGCGTATATTCTCTATGGAAACGGTTTTTGAAACAGCAATCAGTTGTACCTTTTCTGGAGGGCGGTGGTATTCTTTACATGTTTCAATAATGTCTTTTTGTAGATTTTGCCATGCGTTAATGGAAGGATCGGGGGAAAGATCGGATGGGTTGGTGTGTGTGTTCATATTTTCGTACTTTGTCTCTTTAATTTAGTGATTGCGTTGTTATTTGTAAAATACTTCATGAAATATTTATGGAAAATATTGACGATGAGGTTAATCCATGGTCAAGCATAATAAAACATTTTTTAGTTCAATTTTGTAAAAGAGTATCATAGAAATGACGATTGAACGTTATAATATAGGTGAACGCTATAATCCACATGCCCGTGAACAAAAATGGCAAAAGATTTGGGATGAAAAAAAGATTTTTCAGACTGCCCAAGAAGATGGACGTGAAAAATATTATGTTTTGGAAATGTTTCCTTATCCCTCAGGGCGTATTCATATGGGGCATGTGCGTAATTATGCTATGGGAGATGTTGTTGCACGCTATAAACGTGCAAAGGGCTTTAATGTGCTCCATCCTATGGGGTGGGATGCTTTTGGTATGCCGGCTGAAAATGCTGCTATGCAAAATAAGGTGCATCCCAAAACTTGGACTTATCAAAATATTGCTGTGATGCGTGGGCAATTAAAGCAATTAGGGCTCTCACTAGATTGGACACGGGAATTTGCGACTTGTGATGTGGATTATTATCATCGCCAGCAAATGCTGTTTCTTGATTTTTATCAAAAGGGGTTGGTGGCGCGCAAAGTGGCTAAGGTGAATTGGGACCCCGTTGACCACACGGTTTTGGCAAATGAACAGGTTGTTGATGGACGGGGTTGGCGTTCTGGTGCGTTGGTTGAACAGCGGGAATTGACCCAGTGGTTTTTCAAAATTAGTGACTTTGGTGAAGATTTACTGGCAGGGCTTGAAGAACTTGAACAGTGGCCCGAAAAAGTCCGCATTATGCAAAAAAATTGGATCGGTAAATCGCAGGGACTCTTGATTCGTTGGGCTTTGAAATCCATAGAAGGAGCCGATGAGGTTTGTGAAGAATTTCGTGAGGTTGTCTGTTATTCAACACGACCTGATACGCTGTTTGGCGCTTCCTTTTTGGCGCTGTCTGTTGATCATCCCATTGCCCAGGCTCTTGCAAAGAAAGATAAGGAGCTGGAGGTTTTTGTCGAGAGTTGTCGGAGTGGTGGAACAACAACTGAGGCACTTGAAACCGCTGAAAAGCAAGGATTTCGTACATCGCTTTTGGCTGTTCATCCCTTTGATGTGGCGGTGCATATTCCTGTTTATATTGCTAATTTTGTGTTGATGGACTATGGAACGGGGGCTGTTTTTGGCTGTCCTGCCCATGATCAGAGAGATTTGGATTTTGCACGTAAATATGATCTTCCCGTGCGACCGGTGGTTTTGCCAAAGGGGGTTGAGAGGGAAGATTTTGTGATTGCTGAAACAGCTTATGTTGGTGATGGCGTGATGATCAATTCCAGCTTTTTGGATGGCTTGACACCGCAACAAGCTTTTGAAGCAGCAGCTAAAAGGCTTGAGGAGCAAATATTTGGGGGGCAGCCACAGGGAAAAAAGACTGTGCAATTTCGCTTGCGTGATTGGGGGATTTCGCGTCAACGTTATTGGGGGTGCCCTATCCCAATTATCCATTGTACATCTTGTGGGGTGGTTCCTGTTCCGCGTGCTGATTTGCCTGTTGTGTTGCCCGATGATGTCACTTTTGATCAGCCTGGAAATCCTCTTGCGCGTCATGAAACATGGCAAACTGTTGCTTGTCCTGTTTGTGGAAAGACTGCCAAACGCGAAACCGATACTATGGATACTTTTGTGGACTCTTCTTGGTATTATGCCCGTTTTACTGCTCCTTTTGCACAGGAACCTGTTGATTGCCAAGCGACAGAGGAATGGTTGCCCGTGCAACAATATATAGGCGGAATTGAGCATGCCATTCTTCATCTTCTTTATGCGCGCTTTTTTATGCGTGCCATGAAATTGTTGGGTTATGTGAAGATCGACGAGCCTTTTAAGGGGCTGTTTACCCAGGGTATGGTGGTGCATGAAACTTATCGGGATGATCAGGGGTGGGTTTCTCCAGCAGAAATTACTATTGTTGAAAAGGATGGAAAGCGGCAGGCTTATAAATTAACCGATCAAAGCGAGGTGACGATTGGTTTGATTGAAAAAATGTCCAAATCAAAAAAGAATGTCGTGGATCCTGATGATATTATTGCCTCCTATGGAGCCGATACTGTGCGCTGGTTTGTTTTGTCCGATTCTCCTCCTGAGCGAGATGTTATTTGGACCGAATCGGGTGTTGAAGGAGCGCATCGTTTTGTGCAACGTGTTTGGCGCCATGTGGCTTTGAGTGCTCCACTGTTAAGAGAAGTGGCACCCCGTGCTGGGCACCAGGGGGCGGCTTTGGAACTCTCAAAAGTGACGCATCGAACACTCTATGCCGTGGAAGATGATTTGGAAAAATTTGCTTTTAATCGGGCAATTGCACGCCTTTATGAATTTTTGAATATTATGGCACCTTTGTTAAATAAGGTAGCAGATGTTGAGGATGAAATGAAGGCAGCTTTGCGCCAAGCAGTGGATTTTTTCCTTGCTATGATTGCACCTATCATGCCGCATTTGGCAGAGGAGTGTCATGCTGTTTTGGGAGGAAAAAATTTGATTTGTGAGCTTGCCTGGCCTGTTTATGATACCGCATTAATTGTTGAAGATTCCTATATTTTGCCGGTACAGATTAATGGTAAAAAGCGCGGTGAGGTTACTGTGGCAGCAACGGCAACTGTAGCGATGATTGAAGAAACTGTTCTAGCTCTTGATTTTGTAAAGGCGCATTTGGGCGAGAAATCGGTAAAAAAAATAATTATTGTTCCAAAAAGGATTGTGAATGTCGTTGTTTAAAAATTTTGTTCTTGTGGGCTTAGCTGGTTTGTCCACGCTTTTGTGTGGATGTATAGTTGAACCGCTTTATCATCACGCATCTGGGATTTCGACAACAATAGGTTCTGTAGATTCTGTTTTTGATGATTCGTCTTCAAAACAAAAATCTTTGAATCTTTCCGAAAAACTAGCTTCCATTGTTGTTGCAGAGCCTTCAGATCGTTTTGGGCAAATGGTGCGTAATCATCTGTTATTTCTTCTGTACGGAAATGGCAGTAAAGTAGCTTCTCCAGCTTATCAATTAACATTGCAAACATCTCTGTTTACAAGGAGCTCTGTACAGATCGAGGTTGATCTCGATAGGAAAAAGGAGGGGCGACCTTCTGTTGGAACTGTGGTGGGAAAAGCTTCCTATATCTTGCAGGATATGAAAAATATGCCTGTTGCTGACGGTATGGGAACTGTGAGCGCGTCTTTTGAACGGTTGCGCCAAGAGTATGCAACAATGCAAGCAGAAGAAGATGCGCGGAAGCGTGTGGCTGAGGAATTAGCCGAACAGATTCTCATGTTGCTTTCAAGAGATTTGACAAAACATTAAATAGTTTTTTGATCAATCGTTTTGGTCAAGGTTTGTATCCTTTAATCGGTGAGGCAGCTCATCAGCGTTTCTAAGATTGCTGATGGGATAAGTTTGAGAGACAGTATGGGGAAATGTTTGCGACGGAGCTCTAAGAGCATGAGGACCATGAGCGCGTCTTTATGTATGGTTGTTATTCAAGAATATATTATGGAAAAGACGCGCGAGAGCATGTGGTTAGAGAACTTATCGGTACAGATTTTTGTGTTGTTTTGAGTTCTTGCAAAATATTAAACGATATTTTGTCCGGTTTTTTTCCAATCTTCGAGGAAGATTTGTAACCCTTTATCGGTTAGAGGATGGCTCACCAGTGCTTTTAAGATTGCCGGTGGAATGGTTGCAACATCTGCACCACTTAATGCTGCTTCTTTGACATGATTAACGGTACGAATGGAAGCTGCCAAAATTCGCGTTGCAAAGTTGTAGTTGTCATAAATTGTGCGGATTTCATGCAACAGTGCAATGCCATCACTTCCACAATCGTCGATTCTGCCAACAAATGGTGAAACAAATGTTGCGCCTGCTTTGGCAGCTAATACAGCTTGATTGGCAGAAAAACAGAGGGTGAGATTGGTTTTTAATCCTTTTGCTGTCAGGGCTTTACAGGCTTTTAATCCATCAAATGTTAAGGGAAGCTTGATACAGATATTGTCGGCAATTTTTGCTAAAACAGCTGCTTCTTTCATCATATCTTCAAATTTTGTTGCTGCAACTTCGGCAGAAACAGGTCCATTAACAAGGCTACAAATTTCTTTTGTCACTTCAAGAATATTGCGTCCTGATTTTAAGATGAGTGAGGGGTTGGTGGTCACACCATCAACGAGATTTAAATTTTGTAATTCTCGGATTTCTTCAATATTGGCGCTGTCCACAAAAAATTTCATCTCTCATCTCCTTGGTTGTGCTTTTTATTCAAAGTCTCTCATGTTGTAACTTGTTTTTGTTATGCGCTATTGTTTATGGCAAAAGCAAGAGGGCGTGTGGCAATCTTACAGAATAGGCAATAGCATAAATCGGCAAGGGGAAAAAATTCGCTGTTGGATAAGAAAAATAGGCGCAGGGAGAATAAATATGGGAAATGGCTGCTAGCGCTTAGTGTTTTTTATGCAATGCTTAATAATTATAGAGTTCCATTTTTTATAGAGGATGAAGTTGCTTGTTTGATATGTTTATCAATAATGGGGGCGTGTGAAAAGGTTTGGGAAATTAGAATGAAATAAATTGGATCAATCATTTTCTACATCCAAAAGGTTGTCTATGAAAATATTACTGCGAAAATATTACTGCGAAAATATTAAAGATGAAAATACTGGTTTTATAAAAGGGCTGATATAAAGTTGCTGTGGAAAATAATAGAATATGTAACAGAGGGGAAAATTACTTCTATTGGGGTGTTTTTTTCTGTATGGGCTTATCGTTTTTGATCTTTATCCGCTATGGAGGAGGTATAACTCTTTGCGGGAGCTGTAGCTTTTTTATGATTTTGTGGTGGGTGGTACAGCGGTTAAGGGGTGATTGGTAGGGCTAGAATGATAAGATCAGCAAGAGATCCTTTATAAAAAAATCTGCGATAGAGAAGTTCATATAAAATTTGAGATAAAAGATGAAGCCAAGTGTGATGGAAGATGTAAGGGAGAGAAAAATTGTTGCAGTATTGGTGCCTCTTCCTGTTGCGCATGCTTATAGTTATGAGGTTCCTTTGTCTATGGTGTGTGAGGTTGGCTCTTTTGTTCGTGTTCCAGTGATGGGGCGGCAAGTTTGTGGCATTGTCGTTGATATGGGAGAGCAAACGATAAAAGATAGGCAAATAGTGGGTAAAAAATTACGCCCTTTGCTTCATGTTTTTGATTGTCCGCCATTAAAGGCAGAGATGATCGCATTCTTGCGGTTTGTTAGCCGCTATACGATGACTCCTGTTGGTCTTGTTGCACGATTGGTTTTAGGAGTCCCGGCAGCTTTAGAGCCAGAAGCACAATTACAGGGCTTGCGCTATTGTGGGGGGGATGTGGAACGTTTAACACCAGCACGTATAAAGGTTTTAGAGTTGGCACGCGATGGTGAGGTTTGGACACGTTCTGGGCTTGCACATGCTGCAGGAACTTCTATTTCCGTTGTTGAAGGTTTAAAAGCACTGGGGATTTTTGAAGAGGTTATGGTACCTGCTCCTGCTCTTGTGGGGCTGCCTAATCCGAATTTTTGTCCCCCTCAATTAGAGGGGGCACAGAGTGAAGCAGCGCATCTGTTGCGGGAGGGTGTTTTGTCTTCTCAGTTTCAGGTTTTTTTGCTGGATGGTGTGACAGGGTCAGGAAAAACAGAAGTTTATTTTGAAGCAGTTGCTCAAGCGCTTACAGGTGGTAAGCAGGTTTTGATTTTATTGCCGGAAATTGCTTTAACACAACAATTTTTAGATCGCTTTCATGCACGTTTTGGTGCAGCGGCGGCGGAATGGCATTCTGATTTGGCACCGCGTCGTCGGGAACGCGTATGGCGCCAGGTGGCAGAAGGGCGTGTGCGGGTGGTGGCAGGAGCGCGTTCAGCACTTTTTTTACCCTTTCATGACCTTGGATTGATTGTGGTTGATGAAGAACATGATACTGCTTATAAACAAGAAGAACGTGTCTTTTATCATGCGCGTGATATGGCTGTTGCACGGGGGTCTTTTGAGCATTTTCCTGTTATTTTATCTTCAGCAACACCTTCGATTGAGAGTCAGGTAAATGTTTTGTGGGGACGTTATCAAAAGGTGCATTTACCATCGCGTTTTCAAGAGGCTGCACTGCCACAGTTGCGGGTTATTGATATGCGTAAAGGGGGGGTAGAAAAGGGGCGTTTTATTTCCTCTGTTCTTGAGAATGCTTTAAAACAAACGCTTGAGAAAGGCGAACAGGCGTTGCTTTTTCTTAATCGTCGTGGTTATGCACCTTTAACCTTGTGCCGTGTTTGCGGCCATCGCTTTCATTGTAGTGATTGTTCGAGTTGGTTGGTTGAACATCGCGCGCAAGGACAGCTTAAATGCCATCATTGTGGATATCATCAATCGCTTCCAGAAGCTTGTCCTGAATGTGGGACATTAGACCATCTTGTGGCTTGTGGACCTGGTGTGGAAAGAATTGCCGAAGAAATAGGCGTGCTTTTTCCACAGGCGCGGTTATTGATTCTTTCAACGGATCTGAAAGGCGGTATTGGTCAGTTGCGAAGCGAATTGCAAGCAATTGCCAATGGTGAGGTTGATATTATTATTGGAACACAGTTGGTTGCTAAAGGGCATCATTTTCCAGGACTTTCTCTCGTGGGGGTACTCGATGCTGATCTTGGTCTTGCCAATGGCGATCTACGTGCTGCTGAGCGCACTTTTCAGCTTTTGTCTCAGGTGACTGGGAGAGCAGGGCGTATGGGATTGGAAAGCTTAGGATTATTGCAAACTTATCAACCCGATCATCCAGTGATACAAGCTTTGCTTTCACGCCAGCGTGAGAATTTTTACACGCATGAGATTGCTATGCGTCAGCATTATCATCTTCCTCCTTATGGGCGGTTCGCCTCTTTGATAGTGTCTTCAGAAAAACGTCAAGCGGCAGAACATTATGCACGGGTGTTGCGCCAAGTTGCACCAGGAGTAAAAAATATCTCGGTCATGGGGCCAGCGGAAGCTCCATTGGCTCTCATTCGAGGGCGTTATCGTTTTCGACTTTTATTACAAGGGCTGCGTTCTTTTGATATACAAGGCTTTATTCGCACGATGCTTGCAAATGCTCCCAAAATGCCTTCTTCAGTTCGGGTTCAGATTGATATTGATCCACAAAGTTTTCTTTAGCAACGCGGTATAAAATGAAGAGGGATGCTTAATGGGTGCATTTTAAGAGGAAATATACTTGGCGAGATGTTCTTAAAAGAGGGAAAATCAACTTTCTCCCTATTTTAAGGCAAATATCTGTTATTATTTTTTGCTTATAAGCTTGAAATAATACATTTTTTCGGTAGTGGTAGAAAAAAAATCTCAAAAACGAATTTAATATTTCAGCAAGGGAGAGCTTTTGCAGTTTGTTTATGTGCCTTTATGGAGCGAAGAAAAAAAGCTTGAAAAATCTATCAGAGAATGTCAAAAGAAAATGTAGAAAAACTGATGGTTCTCTGAAAAATCCTTGTTTAAAAATATTTTGAATATTTTATTTAAAATTTTCAAAAAGCGTAGGTTTGTGGTGTTGCGAGTCGATGATGTCTATGCTAGAAACCCAAAAGTTTTTCGTTCTGGGTTTTAAGAAAGAGATTCTTAAAATTCGGGATATCTTTTGTATTTCATCTGATAACTATCAGAGAGTCGCTCAAGGGAAAGAGGCGGTATTTCGTGTCGGATTCATTTTCTCTTATACCGCTGCCATTGGTAGATCAGCGCTATGCGCAAGCGCTTTTTGACCTCGTTCAAGAGGCAGGAAACGTTGAAGGGGTTGAAAAGGCAGTGGCATCTTTTTTGCTTGTCTTGGATCAAAATGAAGATTTAAAACGCTTTGTGCAGAGCCCATTTTTTTCAATAAAAGAGCAGGTTAAGGTGATGCATTCTGTTTGTGAGCACATCAAATTTGCTGATGAGGGCGCTGGTCAGATTGTTGGCAATTTTTTGCGTGTTATTGCACTAAACAGTCGGCTTTGTGCCTTGACTGGTATTTTACATGCTTTCCAACGTCGTGTTGCTCTCTCTCGTGGAGAAGTTTCTGCACAGATTGTTTCTGCGCGCCCATTGAATCCTCAACAGGAAAAAGAGTTGCGCGTGGCTTTGGAAGGTGTTGTTGGGGGAAAAATTTTACTACATATCCTTGTTGATCCAACAATTCTTGGTGGATTGATCGTTCGTGTGGGGGCGTATCAGATTGATACGTCTCTTTTAACAAAATTATCTTCGCTTAAGCTTGCATTGAAAAAAGAGGTCAGCTGATGGATATTAGACCATCTGAAATTTCAAAAATTTTAAAAGAACAAATCAGAGACTTTGACCAAAAGGCTGAAGTTTCAGAAATTGGTTGGGTTCTCTCTGTTGGAGATGGTATCGCCCGCGTTTATGGTTTGGATAATGTCCAAGCTGGTGAAATGGTTGCCTTTTCAAATGGCGTGCGTGGTATGGCTCTTAATCTGGAAGTCGATAATGTTGGGGTTGTGATTTTTGGCTCTGATCGTGATATCCGTGAAGGTGATACCGTTAAACGGTTGGGTGCTATTGTTGATGTTCCTGTGGGACCCGCTTTGCTTGGGCGTGTTGTCGATGCACTGGGAAATCCTATAGATGGTAAGGGACCTCTTAAGGCGACAGAGCGCCGTCGTGTTGATGTTAAAGCTCCGGGAATTATTCCACGTCAATCTGTGCATGAACCAATGTCAACCGGATTGAAAGCTATTGATGCTCTCATTCCCATTGGGCGTGGACAGCGTGAGTTAGTGATCGGTGATCGGCAAACAGGGAAAACAGCGATTTTGCTCGACACATTTTTGAACCAGAAATCTTTCCACGAAAAAGATTCTGGGCGCGAGCAGGATAAGGTTTATTGTATTTATGTAGCTATTGGTCAAAAACGTTCAACGGTAGCACAGTTTGTGAAAATTCTAGAAGAACGCGGAGCCCTCGAATATTCCATTATCGTTGCGGCAACTGCTTCTGATCCTGCTCCCTTGCAATTTATTGCGCCTCTTGCTGGATGTGCTATGGGTGAATATTTCCGCGACAATGGGCAGCATGCTTTGATCGGTTATGATGATCTGTCGAAACAGGCTGTTGCGTATCGTCAAATGTCTCTTTTGCTTCGTCGTCCTCCTGGACGTGAAGCTTATCCTGGTGATGTTTTCTATCTTCATTCGCGTCTTTTGGAGCGTGCTGCTAAGCTGAATGCTGAAAATGGGTCTGGATCTTTGACAGCCTTGCCTGTCATTGAAACACAGGCAAATGACGTTTCTGCTTATATTCCTACAAATGTGATTTCTATTACCGATGGGCAGATTTTCTTGGAAACCAATTTGTTTTATCAGGGGATTCGTCCTGCTGTGAATGTTGGTCTTTCTGTGTCGCGTGTTGGTTCTGCTGCGCAGATTAAAGCAATGAAGCAAGTGGCTGGTTCGATCAAAGGTGAATTGGCGCAATATCGAGAAATGGCTGCTTTTGCCCAATTTGGTTCTGATTTGGATGCTTCAACCCAGCGTCTTTTAAATCGTGGGGCACGTTTGACAGAGCTTTTAAAGCAGCCACAATTTTCTCCTCTGAAAACAGAAGAGCAGGTTGCTGTCATTTTTGCTGGAGTGAATGGTTATCTTGATTCTTTGGCTATTGCTGATGTCGCGCGCTTTGAACAGGGACTTTTGACACTTTTACGCAGTGATTATCAAGATCTCTTAAAGGCGATTGCTGAGCAAAAACAACTAACCGATGAACTCAAGGATAAATTGCTTACAGTTCTTAAGTCTTATGCGAAGAATTTTTCGTAATGGAAGTGATGGAATGCTTAAATGGCGTCGTTGAAGGATCTTAGAGACCGTATCGCCTCGGTTAAGGCAACACAGAAGATTACCAAAGCCATGCAAATGGTTGCGGCAGCAAGATTGCACCGTGCACAAGAAGCTGCGCATTCTGCGCGCCCTTATGCACAGCGGATGGCTGCTATTTTAACAAGTGTTGCAGCTGATGTTGATGGGATTGATGCTCCGCCTCTTATGCGGGGTACGGGACGAGATGATGTGCATCTTTTGGTGGTTTGTACTGCTGAGCGTGGGCTTTGTGGTGCTTTTAATGTGCAGATTGCACGTCGTGCTCGTGAACAGATTAAAACACTGCTTGCTGCTGGTAAAATTGTTAAGATTTTGACAGTGGGCAAAAAAGGTGCTGATATTTTATCACGTGATTACAAGGAATTGATGATTGATCACATCGATTTGCATGCTGTAAAGCGCATTGGATTTCCTGAAGCTGCTATGATTAGTCAACGAATCATTGATTTATTCAATGAAGGAGCATTTGATGTTTGTACGCTGTTTTATTCTGAATTTGTTTCCGTGATTAATCAACGCCCAATGACTTTTTGTTTAATTCCAACGCTTTCTCCAAAAGAAGCGGTGGAGGAAAGTGATGTTTTCGGGAAAGCAGATAAAAGTGAAGCTTCACAGCCTATTATTTATGAATATGAACCCGATGCTGTCTCTCTTTTGGATGAACTTGTTCCGCGTAATCTTTCTGTGCAAGTCTTTCGCGCTTTGTTAGAAAATATCGCTGGTGAAATGGGTGCGAAGATGACGGCTATGGACAATGCATCGCGCAATGCAGGTGAAATGATTAATAAATTGACGGTGGCTTATAATCGTCAGCGTCAGGCGCAGATCACAACAGAATTGATCGAAATTATTGCGGGCGCTGAAGCGCTGTAAATTGAAAAGGTAAAGATTGATGGTAAAAGCAGTGACGTCAAGTAAGGAAGCAGCAAAAGTTGGAAAAAAGAAGCCTGCTGCTCGTTCAGGCGTGAAAAAAGCCGCCTCGAAATCTCAAGCAAGTGTAAAGGGTTCTTCTACGCCTGTGCATAGCTCTTCTCAAAATACCCCTGCAAAAGAAAATGGGTATGCAAAAGGTGCTGTTGGTGAGATCAAACAGGTTATTGGTGCTGTTGTTGATGTGCAATTTGAAGGTGTGTTACCGAATATTCTTAATGCATTGGAAACCGATAACTTAGGCAATCGATTGGTTTTGGAAGTTGCCCAGCATTTGGGTGAAAATACCGTGCGTACCATTGCTATGGATACCACCGATGGGCTTGTTCGTGGTCAGAAGGTTTTTGATACAGGAACACAGATTAGTGTGCCTGTTGGTGAAGCAACACTTGGACGTATTATGAATGTGATTGGAGAACCGGTTGATAATGTGGGGCCAATTGCAACAACCAAAACGCGCTCTATTCACCAAGATGCTCCGGAATATGTCGAACAATCAACCGTATCAGAAATTCTTGTCACTGGTATTAAAGTCGTTGATTTGTTAGCGCCTTATTCTAAAGGTGGTAAAATTGGTTTGTTTGGGGGAGCTGGTGTTGGTAAAACCGTGCTTATTATGGAGCTTATCAACAATATTGCAAAAGCACACGGTGGCTATTCTGTGTTTGCTGGTGTTGGAGAACGCACACGTGAGGGAAATGATCTTTATTATGAAATGATCGAAAGTCGTGTGAATGTGAATCCAAAAGAGAATAATGGTTCAACAGAAGGGTCAAAATGTGCGCTGGTTTATGGACAAATGAATGAACCACCAGGAGCCCGTGCCCGCGTAGCGCTTTCAGGCTTGACTATTGCAGAAAGTTTCCGCGATGAGGGGCAAGATGTCCTCTTTTTCGTGGATAATATTTTTCGTTTTACCCAAGCTGGAGCCGAAGTTTCTGCTCTTTTGGGGCGTATTCCTTCTGCTGTGGGGTATCAGCCAACTTTGGCAACCGATATGGGAGCTTTGCAAGAGCGTATTACCAGTACAAAAACTGGTTCTATTACCTCAGTTCAGGCGATTTATGTTCCGGCCGATGACTTGACTGACCCTGCTCCTGCGACATCTTTTGCCCATTTGGATGCAACAACGGTTCTTTCTCGTTCAATTGCAGAAAAGGGAATTTATCCAGCCGTTGATCCACTTGATTCTTTCTCACGTATGCTTGATCCATTGGTTGTGGGTGAGGAGCATTATACTGTTGCTTGTCAAGTGCAAACCATTTTGCAACGTTATAGAGCACTGCAAGATATTATTGCTATTCTTGGAATGGATGAACTTTCTGAAGATGATAAATTGTTGGTGGGGCGGGCGCGTAAAATTGAACGTTTCCTTTCGCAACCCTTCCATGTGGCTGAAGCTTTTACTGGTTCACCAGGTAAACTCGTACCTTTAGAAGAAACAATTAAGGGCTTTAAAGGTCTTTGTGCTGGTGATTACGATGATTTGCCGGAAGCAGCTTTTTATATGGTTGGTTCGATTGATGAAGCCATTGAAAAAGGAAAGCGTCTCATTGCAGAGGCTTCTTCATAAGAAGATATCCGTCAATGAATGCTTGTTGTCAATAAACACAGCAAGAGGTCTTATGTGGCCTCGTGGAGATTTTTGTGGAACACAATAGAGAAGAGCATTTTTTGTTTGAATTGGTGTCGCCTGAAAAAATTGTCTTTTCAGAACAGGTGAGATCTGTTGTTCTTCCTTCAGCGTCAGGCGCGTTGACAGTGATGGCACATCATGCACCGCTGGTGGCGAGCATTGTATTGGGCAGTGTTCGTATTCATACTTCTGCAGGGGAAAGGCTCTTTGCTGTTTGCGGGGGTGTTGCGAATATTACCTCCTTGGGGTGCTCTCTTTTGGTGGAGCATGTTGTTGCTGTGGAACAGCTTTCTTTTGATGCGTTGGAGCAGAAAATTTTGCAAGTACAAGCAAGCTTGGCAGGGGGAACAGGTGATGAAACAAATCATAAGATCGAGGAGTTTTTTCATCAATTAATGGCTGCAGATCTTAGGGTAGCAGAGGCGTAAAGGGTTATACAGGAATAAAGCGACATGAGCGGAAAAAAGAGTACGGTTATGTCTGCTAAAAGAGGAGGAAAACCTTTTCCTCATCCAGGTCGCGTTTTTGCGGGACCTTTGCCAAAGTGTTTTGTGTATATTTTTGCCTCGTTTATTTTGCAGTGGGCTTATGGTTTAGGGGCAAATGTTGTTCAGTCTAACATCGTTCATCTTACTGGCGGTTTTCATGCAACTTTAACCGAAACGACATGGTTGGTTGCTGCCTATATGGCGCCTAATGTGAGCGTTGCTATCATGTTGATCAAAATTCGCTACCAGTTTGGGCTTCGCGCTTTTGCTGAATTATCAATTCTTGGATTTGTTTTTGTTTGTATTTTGCAGCTCTTTGTTACGGATTTGCGTTCCGCATTGATTATTCGCTTTTTTGCTGGGATTGCTGCGGCACCCATGGCTTCACTCGCGCTTCTTTATATGATGGAAGCTTTTGCACCAGCAAAAAAGTTTACTGTTGCTTTGAGTTTGAATTATATGAATGCTGCCCTAGCAGCGCCTCTATCACGGTTGATCTCGCCTGGTTTATTGGAAAGTGGTGGATTTTCAAGTCTTTCAGCATTGGAAATGGGGTTGGTTCTTATCAGTTTGGGATGTATCTATGCCCTTCCGCTAACCCCTGTGGTACGCAATAAGGTTATTCAGAAATTAGACTGGGTAAGTTATGGTTTAATTGCACTGGGACTTGGACTCAATGCGGTGATTATGTCTGTTGGTATATTATATTGGTGGTATGAAGCGCCATGGATTGGTTGGGGGTTGGCCTTTGCCGTTTTTTCTTTGACTATCGCTATTATTATTGAACTTAATAGAGAAAAGCCCTTGATTGATTTACGTTGGCTTTTCAGTAAAGAAATGGTGCAATCTGTTCTCATTTTATTGATTTTTCATGTTTTTTTACTGGAGCGGTCAACTTTAGCAGTAGGTTTTTTTAATCTTTTTGGTTTGCTAAATCGTGAGATGGCACCCATGTATCTTGCGATCATATTGGGGACCCTTTTAGGGGGAGCAGTTTGTGTGTTTTTTTACGTGTTGGGCGTGAAGATTATTTTTATCTTGTCTCTTTGGGCTGTTTGGCGATTGGGACATATTTGGACAGCCATGTGAACTATTTAACACAGCCTCAAGATATGATGCTTAGTCAAGGTTTGGTGAGTTTTAGTTATGCACTTTTTTTACCGCCTGCTCTTTGCAGAGGGTTTGTGATATCTGGCGAGAGAGGACCACGTTATGTTTTAAGTTTTATTGCTGTCTTTTTGTTGACACAAGTGACAGGGGGATTAATGGGAGCGGCTTTTTTTGGCAGTTTACAG
The DNA here is from genome assembly GCF_000273375.1 of Bartonella birtlesii IBS 325. Classification (NCBI taxonomy): domain Bacteria; kingdom Pseudomonadati; phylum Pseudomonadota; class Alphaproteobacteria; order Hyphomicrobiales; family Bartonellaceae; genus Bartonella; species Bartonella birtlesii. The sequence continues at coordinate 337,574 of NZ_CM001557.1, read as the reverse complement.
TTTTTTTTCGCCCATAAAAACTTTGAATCTTTAACGCAAAATATTGTTGTTACCGATCCGCTTATTTCAGGGGAGGTCAATACTTTATTTTCTTCCCATTATGGTGCTTCTGTTTCTCAGTTTTTGGCGGATGAGCAAGGTACATCTGGGCTGATTGAAAAGTTTAAGTTAACGGCAAATATTTTTGCTTATGATGATGTTTTTCGACTGTATTTTTATATTGCCATGCTTGCTTTTGCTGTTTTTCTTGTCAAAATATCTATAAAGTTATGTTCTTTTTATACATTCACAAAGCAATTTCATGTTCGTGAAAAGGGGTGCAAAAAGTGATAAAAGCATTACGATCGAGAGCAACGCTTATTGCATTCCTTGCAGGTATTACTGGTATTTTGCTGATTTTATGGGCGTGGAGGTTGCCTCCTTTTGTTAGTACCATTCAAATAACCGATAATGCTTCCATTAAAGGCAATGTGACTTTGGTTAGTTCACAAATTTCAGGTGTGGTTTCACGAATTTATGTGCAAGATTATCAACGCGTTGAAAAGGGAATGCTCTTGTTTGAACTCGATGATGCCTTGTTTCGCCAACAGTTGGCACGAGCACAGGCTGTTCTTGATTCAAAAAATGCAAAACTTGCAAGTGTTGTGTTGCAAGCTCAGATTTTACAGGGAGAAGTTAATGCTGCAGAAGCAGAATTAGCGCGCTCAAAAGCATTTTCCAATGTTCTTCCTGAAAACAAAAAGCTGAGTTTTACTGATACTTCCAGTTCTGTTTTTCGCCCTCTCCCACAATTGTTGGCGGCGCTTGAAACAAAACGCCAATTGCAAAAGCAGTTGGATCTTGAACGACAAAGTTTACAGTCAGAGGTGGCGAGCGCAAAGGTTAGTGTTGAATTGGCTAAACTTAATCTGGATCATACCAAGATTTTATCTCCTAAAACAGGGTATGTTGGGCTGGTTGGTGCGCGGGTAGGGCAATATGTTTTGCCTGGTACGCAATTGGTCTCTGTCATTTCTGATGATATTTGGATTATTGCCAATTACAAGGAAACACAGCTTTTTCAAATGCGTGTTGGGCAACCGGTTATTTTTTCTGTTGATGCATTGAACAATAAGAAATTAAAAGGGCGTGTGGTTCGATTCGCGCCTGCAACAGGTTCAGAATTTTCTTTGTTAAAAACAGATACAACAATGGGCAATTTTATTAAAATTGCCCAACGTATTTCAGTGCGTATTGCAATAGATCCTGGACAGGAAGGGGTTGAAAAGCTCATTCCTGGTATGTCTGTTGTTACATATGTAGATACTTCACAGCGTGCCGACTCTGGAGGGTAGAATTTTGGGTTTTTTGAGTTTGCTCTTTATACCTTTTTCTTATAGCAAGTGGATATTCACTTTAGAGGATTTTGTTTGGTTTATCATGATACATCTCTTTAAGCTGGTAGCTGCACTATTGTAAAATATTATCTTTTAGGGTGCTGATATAAGCTTTTTCATCTGCTCGAAAAAAGCGATCTGTCATCAGATTGGTGGTGTGGGAGATCCCTCATCCGTTAGGGTGCGATGTGATTTTATCGAGATGATTATGGTGATTTATCACGTTTTTTAACGTTATGGTTTTTAAAATAGAGGAAAATGCCCGATATAAAACAGGCATTAAAAGGGGCGGGGATACGTTAAAAAAACTGGTTTTCTGGTTAGTTTTTGCGTACCAGCAAAAAACCAGCTAAAGCTAATCCAGCAGCTAAGGCGAAGGTTGTTTTAGGGTGTTCTTTTACTTTTTTCTTCAATTCTGTGGCGTGCTCATTGAGGTGGTAAAGCGCGTGACGGCCTTTTTGTTTCCATGTGTTAAGCATATCAGAGATATTTTCAAAGCTGTCATTATGAGAGGAGCCCCATTGGCTGACAGGGATAAGTTCACTTTTTAATTTTGCAATGCGTTTCTTAATTTTAGCATTTTTGGCGTGGGTTGAAAATAGATACATTTGTTGACTCCTTCATGTATGATATTGTTTTATAAGAATTGGAATTGTGTGTGGGGCTTTGCTATAACGGTTTGGAAATTGAAAGGTTGCATTAATGGCGCTCTTTGTCGCTGATGTAAAAAGACAAATGCTTTGATTGAATGAAACGGTGTCTTTTACATTATATTGCCATAAGCATTATTTGTCATGCTGTAAAAAATTATCTTTTAAGGGGGAAGGTGTGATAAGCATACAGACTTGTCCTTTGTCTCATTTCAGTTTTCTTTTGAATAAACCCGGTGTAAAAGTGTAAAATTAAACGGGATATTTAGGATAAGGCTTATCCAATGATTCCATGAAGTGAATAGACAGCTCAAATAAATCACAGAAGTGATGAATAAGATGAGAGCATCTTGAGAAAGCCTCATCCGTAAAGAGATTGGCAATTTGAAGGAATTTTCATCCTTAAGGGGACAGAGATGAGTCAATGAAATGATAGTCGATAAGTGCTAGATTTTGAAAATTTGAGGACTTGATGAACACAGCGTATTTTTTATCTAAACCTCTTGAACGTCGCTGGTCTGTTGGAGTTGCAGTTGGTGATGTGATGGTTGGTGGTCATCATCCGATTGTTGTGCAGTCAATGACCAATACTGATACTGCTGATATTGATGCAACCGTTGCACAAGTTGCAGCTCTTTGGCAAGCTGGTTCCCGATTGGTGCGCATCACTGTTGATCGTGATGAAGCTGCTGCTGCTGTGCCTAAAATACGTGAGCGATTGGAGCGATTAGGCTTTTTTATACCATTGGTGGGGGATTTTCATTATATTGGACATAAGCTTTTATCAGAACATCCTGCTTGTGCACAGGCGCTGGCAAAATATCGAATTAATCCTGGTAATGTCGGTTTTGGTGCAAAAAAGGATCGCCAGTTTGCAGAAATTATCGAAATCGCTTGTCGGTATGGTAAAGCTATTCGCATTGGTGTGAATTGGGGATCTCTTGATAATGTGTTGTTGACACGGCTTATGGATGAAAATGCAAAGCAGGAAAATCCTTTATCTGTTGCTGAAGTTATGCGGGAAACGGTTGTTCAGTCGGCTTTGCTTTCAGCTGCTTTTGCGGAAGAGCTTGGGTTGGAGCGTGATAAAATTATTCTTTCTGCTAAGGTGAGTGATGTGCAAGATCTTATTGCTGTTTATAGCAGTTTGGCAGGGCGTTGTGATTATGCGCTCCATTTGGGATTGACCGAAGCAGGAATGGGAACAAAGGGTGTTGTTGCTTCTGCTGTGGCTTTGGGAATTTTGTTACAACAAGGAATTGGCGATACCATTCGTATTTCCTTAACGCCTGAACCTGGTGGAGATCGGACACGAGAAGTAAAGGTGGGGCAAGAGCTTTTGCAAGTGATGGGGTTTCAGCAATTTTTGCCTGTTGTTGCTGCTTGCCCTGGATGTGGTCGCACAACCTCGACAGTGTTTCAGCAATTGGCGCAAAAAATTGAAGCGGATTTGCACAAAAATATGCCTGTCTGGCGTGAAAAATATCCTGGTGTTGAAAGTTTAAAGGTTGCTGTGATGGGTTGTATCGTTAATGGACCGGGAGAATCAAAACATGCTGATATTGGCATTTCATTACCCGGGGTGGGTGAGAGTCCAGCAGCACCTGTTTTTATCGAAGGAAAAAAGGTAAAAATTTTGCGCGGTGATCACATTGCTGAAGAGTTTGAAACAATTTTGAATGATTATATTCATACACGCTTTGGGCAAACTGGAAAAAATTAGTTCTATAAACTGAAATAAAAAAAGCTTTATATATTCTATTGCTGGTGGGTTTTCATTTTTGCCTGTTATCACTCTTATGTTTTGTTTATGATATGTGTGAGGGTTTATGGAGGCGTTAATTTTTACGTGTTGCACTAAAATGGGCAGCGTGTAGGAGTGGTTTTGCTTTGGCACCAAAAGGGAGTAGAAGTGTTTCTGCTTTAGCAATGAATTCATCTCGTTTTTTTTGTGTTTCTTCAATGCCATAAAGACGAACAAAAGTGGCTTTTTGCGCGGATTCATCTTTACCAGCGGTTTTGCCAAGAACTTCGCTGCTGGTGGTGAAATCAAGAAGATCATCCGTTAATTGAAAGGCTAAACCAAGATAAGTTCCAAAAGTAGCAAGTTTTTCTGTTAATTCTTTCGAAGCATTGGCGATGAGTGCTCCTGCTTGGCAAGCAAAGCTTATAAGAGCAGCTGTTTTCATGCGTTGTAGTGTGATAATATCTTTGCTTTTTTGCAATTTTTTTTCTGCTTCAATGTCAAGCATCTGACCGCCTATCATACCACCAAGTCCTGATGCTTGTGCAAGTGCTGTGATTAGCTTTATTTTTGTGTCAAAAGAAAGTGTACAGGCTTTATGGGCAATGGTTTCAAAGGCAAATGTCAAAAGGGCATTGCCTGCCAGAATTGCTGTTGCTTCATCGAATGCTTTGTGGAGGGTGGGCTTGCCACGGCGAAGTATGTCGTTATCCATGGCGGGGAGATCATCATGAATAAGGGAATAACAGTGAACACACTCTAAAGCACAGGCAACATCGAGAACGTTTTCTGCAGGGATATCAAAAAGGGCACTGCTTTGAAGTACAAGAAAAGGACGTAGGCGTTTTCCGCCATTCAATACACCATAACGCATGGCTTTAATCAACATCTCAGGGCGGGAAATTTCACCATTTTGTGGTTGACTACTAAGCAGTGTGTTAAGCCGATTTTCAACACTTTGGCCGTGTTTTGCAAGAAGGGTAGTAAATTCGTGCATTCTTGCTTCCTTTGGTTTGGCAAAATAAAATCTTGGCATTTACAAAAAAGGCTGTTGCTTTTTCTTGTTTTTTTAAATCAATTTGCTTCAAAATTTATGAAAAAATCAATTGCCCTTTTACTTCTTATGGCCACTTTATGCGAGAGTCTCTGCTAAAGCCAAACAAAAATTGTGTAAAAGACTCAATTAAAGGTTTTTAATCAATGTATAAAACTCTCAAGTTTGGGGGCATGCTATTGTCTCTTCTAATATCAATTTTGTAATTGTGATAAGAGTATTATCATTTTGACATTGCCTCTTTTGTTTAATCAGTGTATAAAGGTTTCAGATTTCATGGTGTTTTTAAAAAGCATTGTCATTTTTGACATTGCTTTTTCTGTTTTAATGGATTTGGAGTATCTCTTTATGGCTGTACCTAAACGAAAAACCTCTCCATCGAAGCGGGGTATGCGCCGTTCGGCTGATGCCCTTAAGGTGCCAACTTATATCGAGGATAAAAATTCTGGTGAATTGCGTCGCCCTCATCATATTGATTTAAAAACAGGGATGTATCGCGGGCGTGTTGTTTTAGCGCCTAAAGATTGAGTATTTTCTCTTTTTATGAAGTGATAAGGTCTCTTTTTAATATATGCATTTGGGCGTGAGCATGTACGCGATTCCTGTGTGATTTTTACTTATTTTTCTTCATGGAAATGTTGAAATGCAAAGTTTTCTTCTCGTGTGGTGAAGTGAGATTGTCTTGTTATCTTGAGAGATAAGTTGATCTCTTCTCTATGCTTTGTCTGTGCTGTATCGTTTGTTGAGAGAATGTCGTGAAATACTCTTCTTTCGTAGTTAGTAAGTAAGTCTTTTAGAAAACTCTTTTTGTAATAAAGAGGTTGAAGACATAAGATGATAAGATATCAATCTTTTCTTGGAAGCATAAAATTGCAATAATACTTAGACTGTACTTATTTCGATCACGTAACATTAAGGTGGAAATATTTGGTGAAATTTTTACCAAATATTTTTTTCACAAAAAGCCTGATAGCATAAAATAAAACCGACATGTTGCCGATTTTATTTTATGGAAAAGTATTTTATTATGCAGCACAAACAGCTTCGTCATTTGTGGTTGCTTCATCTCTTTTTGTTTTAAATTCACGCTTTGGTTTGTTTGAGAGATGCATCTCTATGAGATTGATAGCTTCCGTTTCAGAAAGACTATTAATAACAGCAATCTCACGGGCCATTCTTTCAAGTGCAGCAGTATAAAGTTGACGTTCAGAGTAAGATTGTTCAGGCTGTAGGTTAGAGCGAAAAAGATCGCGCACCACTTCTGCGATACAAATGAGATCTCCCGAATTGATTTTAGCATCATATTCTTGAGCACGACGTGACCACATGGTGCGTTTAACACGTGCTTTTCCGTGTAGGACTTTTAATGCGCGTTCAACAGAATCAACAGCAGATAATTTGCGCATTCCAACGGATATAGCTTTTGCAATGGGGACTTTAACATCCATTTTATCTTTTGCAAAATGAATAACGAAAAGTTTTAATTTATGTCCTGCAACTTCTTGATCTTCAATTGCTATAATTTGTCCTACTCCATGGGTTGGATAGACAATATATTCAGAAGTTGCAAAACCTTTAGCCTTGGAGGATGTTCCGTGTTGGGATGCCATATCTTAGTTTACTCCCTTTATGACCAACAAATATATCGGAAAACAGGCTATAAACCTGAGGGTTGAATATTCTTTCACCAAGTATATTACACTAATTGAATGAGCATAAAAGTTGAGTACTTTTAAATCCAACAAAAAATACTTTGCTTTTTTTAAAAAAAAGCAAAGAACAATACTTAGAAAGATGATCTTATTAAAGGAACATTAACATCAAAATTCAAAAGAATCAATCATTTCGCTTAAGAATTTTTATGGTTAGAAGAAAATGCTCTTAATTTTCGCAAATGTGTGGTGCGCTTTGTATCTTTATTCGTCGCCGCTTCCTGGATTTTCTGAAAAATACTTCTCTAATTTATTGGGAACGCCATCCATTTCTTTTGCTTGAGGTAGAGGGTCTTTTTTTGCGGTTAAATTGGGCCATTTTTGGGCATAACGAAGATTAAGTTCTAACCACTTTTCTAATCCTGGTTCTGTATCAGGGAGAATGGCTTCTGCTGGGCATTCTGGCACACAAACACCACAATCGATGCATTCATCGGGGTGAATGACAAGCATGTTTTCACCTTCATAAAAACAATCAACGGGGCAGACTTCAACGCAATCCGTATATTTGCAGTGAATGCAGTTGTCGGTTACTACGTGGGTCAAGATCGAACTCCATTTTTATTTTAGTGATCTTTGGAGGAAATTATGTCTTTATTGTTCGTGAGTTGATCACGAAGTGCCGCTAATTTTGCAAAAGGTGAATCAGGATTAGGGAGCTTTTCTCTTTGAAGTGATTTATTGTTTCCATGTTTAGTGTGATGTTTGTTAAACTTATAAGAATCTTTCCTTTGTGATATGGCGCTTCGGGGGCTCTTTTCACTTGTACCTTCCCCCTTTTTGAAAATTTTTTTCGGTTTATTTTGCCATTTATGCCCAGATTTATCACGCTTTTTTTGTGTATTATGGTGAAATTGGTAGTTATAGCGCCATAGTAAAACAATTTTTTCTTCTTCTGCAATGCGTTTTTGCTTGGCAAAATCGCCAACAGGCTCTGCTGCTGGTAAATTATCTATGGTATGGGATTGTGTTTCAAGATAAGGAGAAATAGCGCTTGTTTCTTCTTGTGTGGTGGTTGGCATTGTTTGCCATTGATCACCAACGCATTCTGCTGCAGGAATATCTTGTGCTGTACGGCTATGGGTAGAGGCGTGTGCCAAGAGATGTTTTTTAAGAGCAGCGCTGCTTATGGCATGCGATTGATAGCCAAGTGCTTTGAGAATTTCTTCCATATCCGCTCCGTTGGCTCCAAGAATCGACATCATGGCTGGCGTGACAAAAAAACTTTTTCCATCATAGGTGCCTTCAGGCTTTGGTTCGCTGCCTTGTTTCCAATGAAGTGTGGGGCGGATGAGATTTGCAAGACGTTCCAAAATATCAATGCGTACAGCTCGCTGCCCTAAAATTCTGTAACCCGCTAACTGATAAAATTGCCGATTATAACTAGGATCAACAGCCAACGAGGTTCGGCCAGCAGATAATGCTGAAAAAATTTCTTCTGAACCAGTTTGATCATGCCCCTCATTTTGAAGATTCCATAGCAGTGTAATAGCTTGGACTGGTGCTGGTTTTAGCATTCCTGCGATATAGATATGAAAAGCCCCAAAACGTACACCTAGCCGCCGCAGGACAGAACGTGATTCTTGGTCCAGACCTTTGACGATTTCAGCGACCTCTCGACGTGGTAAAATTCCTAAAGAATGAATCAATTTTGAGACAAGAGTGCTCATTGACTCTGTTAAACTATCAGCATTGCGTAAATCAAAGAGTGGTTGTAGAGTGGTTTCGAAATGAAAGATCACAAAACGTTCTAAGCGTTTTACTACGCTATCGCGGGCTTCTCCGGTTAATTGCGCATCTGCTAAGACAATGAGTTTGGGTTTTAAAAAATCTTGCCCCGCAGCAAGTTGCCCTACGGGTTGGCCAATCCAGCGCACAATTCCATCAGAACTAAGGGTAAAATCTTTATTAGCACAAGCAGAAAAACGCATTGCACGTTTGGAAAAAGCAAGAATCAAATTTTCATTCTCTATAGAGTTTTGTGCATCTTTTTCTTGATCATTTTTGGTCTTGTTGGCATAAAAACGAAAACCTTCAAATTTTCCATTGCCATGTTTTTCGATAAGAATATCATCCTGAAAAATATTATTCTGTTGAACAATCTTGCTATCCATGGGTATTTTCTTTCTCAGTTCTAGACTGGTAAAAAGCTTATTCTTGCAATTGCGTCATTATGCCCTCCCTTTAACACGTTTGTTGCGTTCGCTTCAATCATTCTTGTCGTTTTTTGATGCTTCTTTTTGCTTTCTTAACTTTAAATATTTTCTTTATTTTTTCATTTACCTTGTAATGTTTTATAGAGGGTAATTACACGTATTGGTTGTAATGTAAAGATAAAAGCATATAATGAACTTTTTATTTAAAGGAAAAGTAAGTTGATAGTTAAAAAACAGCATTTATTTTCTCTGATCTTTTTCCTTTTTTGTTTTGTCACAAAAATATGAAAAGGAAGTTTTTTCGTGCATCTTTTGCCGATAATAGGGGTATTCTCTGCTGTTTTGTAAGTAAAATTATCATCTTATAACAATAAGTTTTGCGATGATAATAAAAAAAACATTGCGATTATAAAATTACACGCTAAAGTAGTGCCGTGCAAACAAACAACTTTAGCGTTCTTTTTTTGAGAAAGAACAGTGATGTCGTTACCAAATCAATTTTGATAATTTTAATCGCAAGGGGTTATTATGGGTAATCTTTCAAATGCTGTTTACAAAGGCAGCAAAAATTATGGCGACGCGGATAAAAGCTTAGGACGTGATATGATACGTTCTGCTATGCAAGCACCTTATCTTGAACGACAAAAAGAGCATGATTTGGCTTTGCGGTGGAAAGATAAACGCGATGATGAGGCTATGCACCAAATTGCAGCGGCACATATGCGTTTGGTCATTGCGATTGCGAACCGTTTTAAACGTTTCAAAATGCCATTGGGGGATCTGGTACAAGAAGGTTATGTGGGGCTTTTGGAAGCTGCTGCGCGTTTTGAACCTGATCGCGAGGTACGTTTTTCAACCTATGCAACATGGTGGATACGCGCTTCTATTCAAGATTATATTTTACGAAATTGGTCTATAGTTCGAGGGGGAACCAGTTCTTCGCAAAAAGCTCTTTTCTTTAATCTTCGCCGCTTGCGAGCAAAATTGGTGCAAGATGATAGTGCTCTTTCAAAACAAGATATTTTTCGCACAATCGCTGAGAAGCTTGGTGTGTCTGTGCGTGATGTGGAAACGATGGATTTTCGTTTTTCCAGTTCTGATAATTCTTTAAGTGTGTCTGTTTCTGAAAACAGTGATAATCCTGTTGCTAAAATGGATGTCCTGGTAGATGAAAATCCTCTTCCTGATGCTTTAATTGAGCAAACAATTGATGGACAACGGCGTACACAATGGCTTTATGATGCTTTGCAAATTCTCAATGAACGAGAGCTTGAAATTATTCGTTTTCGTCGCTTGAATGAAGAGGGAGCGACACTCGAAGTTTTGGGTGAAAAATTGGGAATCTCGAAGGAACGTGTGCGCCAAATTGAAGCACGCGCTTTACAAAAACTTCGTTCTGCTCTCCTTACCGTTCATTCGGCAGATGCTTATGAGATATAAGCGTTAAAGGGGGCAGGGGATATGAGGTGTATGGGGGTGTTATTGGCGCTTGATTAAGATTGGGGTGAAAAATGCTTCAGAGAGTAGAGGGTAGGAAAGAATCAAAAGGGTAAAAATGATGAAAAACTCGCTTTTGTACCGTTTATTCTGTGATGATTTTGACGTTTGTTCCTGCGCGTAGGGTTTGCGTGGGGGAGAGAGCGTTGAGAATGCGAAAGAGTTTTTCTTTATGTGCGGTGTTTTGCATTTGCTTGGCAAGGCTTGCAACGCTTTCTCCCCGTTTAACCTGCACCACACGGATTTTCAAGGGTTTCAGCTTTTTTAACTGTGAGAATGAAAGGGTGTGAAAACTTTGGACTGTTTGTGCAGCAATTGCTGCAAAATTTTTAGAATCATGTGGTGCTGCAATCAAAAAACGGAAAATATGGTTGTTGAGTAAAATGGCAATAACATCAAATTGCCATTGTTCATTGGCTGCTCGAGCACGTGCTCCAGATAGCCCTTGCAGGGTGATGGGTTGGATAGATGATTCGTCTAATCCTGCAATCCAACCACTTTTCAAATAATTATTGGCAGACCTTTCAAAAGATCGTGGTAGAGAATCAAAACGAATGGCAATTTTTTCTGGTCCACTTGCCCAAACTGTGTACGCTGAATTTTCTATTGTGAAATTGTGGGGAACGGAAAAACTTACACGCAATTGCGGGTGGATAAAGCGATTTTCTCGTACGAAACCTGTTTGGGGACTCCCACCAAAGATCATGCCATCGATGCTTTTTAGAAAAGAATCACGATCTGTTTTTTCTCTGTGTCCTACACTGATTTTACGTGCTTTTTTTCTCGCAAGGTGAATCCGTTGTGGAGTGGTTGGATGATTTGCTAGAAAGTCTAAGGAGGTATTTGTTGTGCCCGAGAGATGACGAAAAATGCTATAGGCTTCCATTGATTGGAGAAAATGTGGAGAGGCAAACGGATCATATCCTGCTTGCTTGAGCATCTCTAGGGCAATGGAATCGGCTTGAAGTTCCTGATTGCGTGAAAATTGTGCTAATTGTTGCTGCTCTTTTATGGGATTGTAAAGTTTGTTTCCCTCATGGGTGAGAAGGCGTGATGGCATGTGTTTTGTATTTTTTAATTCAGCTTGCTTTTGCAGGCGCAAAATGCCGTGATTGGCAGTAATATGTGCTATTTCATGAGCCAAAATTGCCGCAACTTCTGAACAATCATTGGCTAATGCAAGCATGCCACGGGTGATGTAAATAGAACCATTGGGGAGGGCAAATGCATTGACATTCTCTGAGTTTAAGATTGTGACAGAGTAATGTTGCCGAGGATCTTTTTGTGAAAGGGTAGCAGCCAGTTTTTGTACAATCTTTGCCAGGAGGCGTTCAAGTTTTGCATTATGATAGGCACCTCCATATTTTTGCAAAATATGCGGGTGTTGTAGAGCGCTTAATGTGACATAGATATTGTCTTTGCTGGCACGTCTGATTGTTCCAGAAGAATCAGAAGAAAGCATATCATTTTGGGGAAGATGCGTATGACAAGCAGAAAGGAGAAGAGTGAGGCTTATGAGAGATGCTCTATAAATTTTGCTGCAGAAACAAAAGTTTCGTTGAAAAATTGGGAGTCGACGATTTTTATATACTTTGTTTTTGAGCTGTATTTTGGCAAATTTCATTTGTATTTTTGTACGTGTTTTTTACAAGTAAGAAGAAATTTTTTGACAAGGATTCTTTTGAGTTTCCTCGAGTGGGGTGCTTTCAACTATAGCATGGTTCTTGTTTACAAGAAATGGCTCTTTTTTATGAAAAAATACTTGTTTATAAAAAAATGTTTGGGAAACATTACGGAAAGCAGGGCATAGCATGACAACATTTACAATATTGTTAAATGGAGATGTTTGTATCACTGATCGTTTGCTCACTCAAATTCATAATAGTCGGGTGATTGCTGCCGATGGTGGAATGCGTCATGCAGCTGCACTTCATGTGATGCCGGAGTTGTGGCTGGGAGATTTTGATTCATCGAATCAAACATTGATAAGCCAATATCGTCATGTTGCGCGTGAGGTTTTTCCTTCTGATAAAGATATGACCGATAGTGCTTTGGCATGTGAAAGAGCTCTGCAAAAGGGCGCCAAAAAACTTATTTTGTGTGGTGCTTTTGGAGGAGAAAGAAGTGATCATAGTCTTTCTCATATGACACTGGCATTGGCGATGGCCGACAAAGGCATTACAGTGTTGTTGACAAGTGGTTTTGAGGAAGGATGGCCGGTTTTGCCAAAAATTGTATCCTATGATTTACCCGATGGGTGTTTGTTTAGTGTTATCGGTTTTTCTGATTTACAAGGATTAACACTTTCAGGAGTTAAATGGCCGATTTGTGATAAAAATGTGCCTTTTGGTTCTTCTTTGACACTTTCTAACCGTATTTGTGGAACCTTTTCTTGCTATTTAGGTTCTGGAAAAGCTATATTGTTGGTGTCTGTACCTATTCTATAAAACTCTTCCGGTATATTTGAATAAGGTAGGAGGGGACATAGTAATGAAGTGCTGGCATGAATGATATATCTATGTATTGATAAAGAGAGGTTTTATATGTTAAAATCATTTTTGAAAGTGGCAGTTGTTTCAGCCATTGGTTTAAGCACCGTGGCTTGTACCACAAATGATCAGCGCGTTGCACGTTATGGCGTGGGAGGAGCAGCAATAGGTGCTTTGGCAGGAACAGCGCTTACAGGAGGTACTCCTGGAGCAGCACTCACCGGTGCAGCATTGGGTGCTTTGACAGGAACAGTAACAGGAGCTGCTGTAAATCAGCAAAGACAAGAAAGACAAATCATTATTCACCAGTCAACACCAATGTGCACTTATCGTGGGCATAAAGGGCGCTATTATAAAGCTCCTTGTTCGCAAAAAGTTCACACGCCGCAATTGTGTACTTACCGTGATGGAAGAGGTGCGATGTATCAAGCGCCTTGTCCGCGCCACGTTCGTTAATGGCGGTGCCGCTCTTGCGGCTTGACCGCGTTTTCCTAACCTTTGGAACAACGCCTTTGCTCAACCAAGCTTGCTTGTCGGTTGAGCAGGGAGCGCGTATCGCTTTGGTAGGCCGTAATGGTTGTGGAAAATCAACGCTGTTAAAAATTGCTGCAGGAATGCGTGAGCCGAGTGGGGGCGAAATTTTTCGCCACCCCCATGCCACGCTGCGTTATGTTGCGCAGAATCCTGATTGTGCAGGTTTTGAAGATATTAACGCTTATATGGAAGCAGGGCTGGATAATAACCCTGATGTGGCGTGGATACACAAACTTCGTACCAACTTGGGCTTTGTGGGAACTGAAAAATTAACCACGCTTTCTGGGGGAGAAAGGCGCCGCCTTTCTCTGTTGCGCGCCATTGCTGCAAAACCCGATATTCTTCTGCTCGATGAACCAACAAATCATCTTGATTTGCCAACCATTGAATGGTTGGAAGGTGTGTTATGCTCGTTACGTTCAGCGATTGTGGTGATTTCGCATGATCGGCGATTTTTGGAAAATGTTACCCATTCAACGCTATGGCTTGATCGAGGTGTTACAAAAAGACTGGAGAAGCGTTTTTCGGAGTTTGAAAATTGGCGTGATAAGGTGTTGCAAGAAGAAGCTCTCGAGCAACATAAATTAGGGCGACAGATTGCCCGCGAAGAACAATGGTTGCGCTATGGGGTAAGTGCACGGCGTAAACGTAATGTGCGCCGTTTGGGGGCGTTAAAAGAATTGAGACAGCAGCATCAAACCTATACAGGGCAACCGGGAAATGCACTTTTGACAGCTGCTAAAAGCCATAATTCCGGTCAATTGGTGCTTGAAGCAAAACGAATTTCAAAATCTTATGGTGATCACGTTGTTGTAAAAGATTTCTCTTTGCGGATTCAACGTGGTGATCGAATTGGTTTGGTGGGGCCTAATGGTATTGGAAAAACAACACTGCTTTCCACTTTAATTGGGCAAGAAGCGGTGGATAGTGGAACGGTAAGGCATGGATATAACCTTTCCATGGCTTTGCTTGATCAACAACGTATTTTAAATGAAGAAGAAACTTTAGCGCATTATCTCACAGGGGGGCGGGGTGATACTCTCGTTATCAATGGGCAAGAGCGCCATGTGGTTTCTTATATGAAAGATTTTTTATTTTTACCAGAACAAGCACGAACACCACTCAAAGAGTTCTCAGGTGGAGAAAGAGCGCGACTCATGCTTGCCCGATTGCTTTCGCGTCCGGCAAATTTTTTGATTCTTGATGAACCGACCAATGATTTGGATATGGAAACATTGGATTTGTTACAGGAATTTATTGCCGATTTTGCTGGAACAGTGTTGTTGGTGAGCCATGACAGAGACTTTTTAGATCGCACTGTGACCCATATGTTGGCGCCCCAAGGCGATGGCCATTGGGTTTTATATGCTGGCGGTTATAGTGATATGATTGCACAAAACAAACAAGCTGCATTGTTGAGGCACAAAGGGAAGGCATTATCACAGCGTCAAGTGCCTACAAATTCTCGTGTATCGGAAAATGAAAATCCCAACGCGTCAACAAATCATGGCTCTATGGAGCGGCAGGAGAAAAACAAGCCGCGCAAACTTTCTTATAAGCAGGTTTATGCGTTGGAAAAATTGCCTGAACAAATCGCTGCTTTGCAGGATGAAATCAAAAAAATTGAACAAGAACTCTCTGATCCTGCACTCTATTGCAACGATAGAGAGCATTTTGAGCGTTTATCAATAATGCTAGAAGAGAAGAAAAAGAATTGTATGAGCAAAGAAGAAGAATGGTTAGAACTTGAATTGTTGCGTGAAGATATAGAGTGTATGCAATCATAAAAACGCTTTAGCGTTAATTTCTTGCAAGAATGTTGTTATAGATTTTGAGTCATATTTTACCCTCGTTCTCTCTTTGTATTTTTTATAAGATATATGTGTGGCACTGGAGAGAAAAAAGAGCTCTGCGCACAAAACAATGATTCAAATTTGCATTGTTGTATAAAGAGAGTGAATGCATCGGGGATATAGAAGATTGTGTAGAAAATGTCTTCACAAAGAGGTGGTAATATTACCGCAACAGGTAAAAATCCTTATGATATTTTATGCTGTTTTTTTTGGGTTATAAGGATCATGAATTCGAGAAGTGAGAATGTGATCTCTCCATTTTCCGGCAATCATCAGATAATCTCTGGCGTATCCTTCTTTTTCAAAATTAAGACGTTTCAATAAATTTCCGCTTTTGATATTCTCTGGCATATAATTGGCCATTACTCTATGCAAGTGGTAAACATCAAAGATATGGTGTATGAGAGCAGATAAAATCTCGAACATGAGGCCTTTACCTTGTTGTTGTTCATCAAGAGAAAAACCAAGATGACAGGCTTGAAAAACACCACGAACCACATTTGTAAAATTTACCACGGCGATGATTCTGCTCTCATTTTTCAATCGTACGGCATATCGATATGCTCGTTCTTGAATATTCTCACAAGCGAATGCATTTGCTCGTATTTTCCAAGCTGTTAGAGCGTTGTAATCATCAGATTTTATTGGTTCAAAGGGACGTAAATAGTTCGCATTGCGCAGGTAATAGGAAGAGAGTTCCGCTGCATCTTCTAAACAAATCAAGGTAGAAATTGTGCGTTTTGTTGTAATTCCCATAGTTTTCTTCCCCATAGAAATATATTTTCCTCATCTCTTTCATGTTTTTTTACATGCTTTTTTTGTTTAGGAAAATTTATTTCAAAAGGTGGAGAAATTAACAAGGAACTTTGAATAAAGGCAGCAGCTTTTGCCTACAGGTATAGAATGAGGGGGAAAGTTATACATAATGGGAGAGCATTTTGATTAAACGTAAAGATCATTATAGCATTCATGAGACTATTTAAAAATTGTTCAGAAGGACTCATGAGATCATTTAGGCGCTATTTACGAGTGCTGGCATGAAATGAGTTAAGATTTGTTGAGGGTCTTTCTTTCAAGATAAGTATTTTAAAATCAAGTGCCTAAATTGGCAACATGAGGGCATTCTATGCGCTTTATTTTGCATGGAGGCATATTCGCCCTTAATGCAACATGTTGCCTCTATTTTTGTCACAAATGATATGCATTGCTCATCTTTAGCAAAAATTTATCTGCTAACTCATACCAAGTGCTTCTTTATAAAGCTGGATGATGGCTTCTTCTTCCATGCGTTTATGTTCTTCTTTTTTGCGTAACCGTATAATGCTCCGAACAGCTTTACCATCAAAACCAGAGCTCTTAAGTTCGGCATAGACTTCTTTAATATCCTCAGAAATGGTTTTTTTCTCTTCTTCTAATCGTTCAATACGTTCGATAAAAGCACGCAATTGGTTTACCGATATAGCATGTGTTTCATCAGTTACTGTGTTCATTGCATTTTTCTCCGGACTTTATATACAAGTTGTTTTTTTCAGTGATAAATTTTTGTTGGAAAAGCTTGAAAAACACCCGGTCAATCAAGCTGTACTGTTTTTTTACAAATTGACTTTAAATATTTTGTAAAATTTTGAAATATATGCATTGATAAAAAGACACTAGAAGTAAAAAAGGATAAAAAATACCTCTATAAATTGAAAGGTTTTTAAAAAAGAAAAGGGCTGTGTGCTTTGTTTTAATCACTTGCATGATAAAGGAGGTCTTGTGGTTGTTAAAAAACAAAAATGGGAAGGAAAGAAGAAACTGAAGGTTTTTTTCGTGAGCATTTTGCTGTCGTGCTCATTTGCTGTTTTGGCGAAAGCTGATTTTAGAGTTTGTAATAGCACCCAACAGTCCGTTGGTGTTGCCCTTGGCTATCGCACGCTTTCAGGCTGGGTGAGTGAAGGATGGTGGGTGGTCCCAGAGACAGGGTGTAAGACTTTAATTGAAGGACCGCTTTTTTCACGGTTTTATTATTTTTATGCAGAAGCTGCACAGAAAAAAAGTAATTGGTCGGGTTCTGTAACCATGTGTGTACAAGATAGCCAATTTATTATTCAAGGGGTTCATGATTGTTTTCCTCGAGGTTATCAAAAGGCTGAGTTTAAGGAAATTGATACCGGTAATCAAAGCAGCTGGATGGTGCAGTTAACCGAGGAGTCTTTGTTGGATGATTCGGTTGTCAATACTCCTACTCTTTCAGGAAGGATGCAACCTTGAAGCGTGCCCGTAAAGTAAAAATTATTGCTACTCTTGGTCCTTCTTCTTTTTCCCTTGAGATGATTGAAAAGCTGTTTAGAGCAGGGGCAGATGTTTTTCGTTTGAATATGAGCCATACCGACTGTGAAACAATGAGGGATGTGATCGCGCATATACGGGAGGTTGAAAAAATCGTTCAACGCCCCATCGGTATCTTGGTGGATTTACAAGGACCAAAATTGCGTATTGGGCATTTTGCTAAAGGGCAAGAGGATTTGCATATTGGTCAAAGCTTTACCTTGGATGATCGTGATGTGCCAGGTGATGCTCAGCGGGTTTATTTTCCCCATAAGGATGTGTTAGCGGCTGTGAAACCAGGAGATCGGCTGTTGATCGATGATGGAAAGTTGGAACTACGTGCACAGCTGTGTGATGGCCATTTGGTTGAGTGCCGTGTGGTTGCTGGAACCCATATTTCTGATCGAAAAGGTGTGAGTTTTCCCGATACCATTTTGCCTTTTGGTTCGATGACACAAAAGGATAAGATTGATCTTCAGGCTGTTTTGCAACAACCTGTGGATTGGGTGGCACTTTCTTTTATTCAATGTCCAGAAGATATTGTCGCGGTGCGCCAATTGACGAAAA
This sequence comes from Bartonella birtlesii IBS 325, assembly GCF_000273375.1. NCBI lineage: Bacteria > Pseudomonadati > Pseudomonadota > Alphaproteobacteria > Hyphomicrobiales > Bartonellaceae > Bartonella > Bartonella birtlesii. The sequence continues at coordinate 319,632 of NZ_CM001557.1, read as the reverse complement.
ATAAAGTGTTGTTGATGGCTAAAATCGAAAAGCCTCAAGCTTTAGAGCACATAGAAAAGATTATTGATGTCTCTGATGCTATTATGATTGCACGGGGAGATCTTGGTGTGGAAATGCCCTTGGAAAAGATTCCTGCACTTCAGATAGAATTGATCAAGGCCTGTCGTTTAGCCGGGAAACCAGTGGTGGTAGCAACACAAATGCTCGAATCTATGATTACTTCTTCTGTTCCAACACGCGCAGAAGTTTCTGATGTTGCTACAGCGGTGTATGCGGGCAGTGATGCTGTGATGTTGTCTGCTGAATCCGCTTCTGGTCTTTATCCTGAAGAGGCTGTATTGATGATGGATCGCATTGCTCGGTATATCGAACAAGATCGCACCTATGCGGCTCAGGTTGGAGCTGCGCATCCTGCACCTCAGTCAACGGGAACGGATGCCATTTCTTTGGCGGCACGACAGATTGCTGAAACACTTGCATTAGCAGCTATCGTTGCTTACACTGCTTCAGGAACCACGGGTGTGCGTGCCTCACGCGAGCGCCCAAACAGACCCATTATTGCCTTATCACCTATTGTGCAGACAGCACGGCGCTTGGCTTTGGTTTGGGGGCTGCATTGTGTGGTAACCGATGATGCACGCGATTTGGAGGATATGGTTGATCGTGCGGCAGCAATTACTTTTCGAGAAGGTTTTTGCCAAGCAGGAGATCAATTTCTTGTAACAGCAGGTGTGCCTCTTGGCACGCCTGGTGCGACAAATCTCTTGCGTATTGCTACGGTTTCTCAAGATGGAACAAAGGGGCTTTAACAGAAACGTTTCAGTATGGTGTTTTTTATGTTTTGACTATGACATTGTGTTTGTTTGTCGTTTGAGATAGGCATGGGTTTTTGATGCTCATACAATTATTTATGCGTTCAGTGCTGCTGTTGTGATGCTGTGGTGTTGTCTGCTGAATCTGCTTCTGTTCTTTGTTTTGAAGAAGGTGTGTTGATGAGAGGTCTTATTGTTCCCTACATCGGATAACATCAAATTTATGTTGTTTAGATGAGGGTAATCTTTTTCTAGAGTTAACGGGAACTGATGCTATTTTTCTCACTTGTGCGACAGAATATTGGAGCAGTTGCTAGCTGCTATCGTTGTACACTGCTTTAGGTATTCGGGGTATGTGTATTTTACGGGAGATCCCGAACAGATATTATTGCTTTATCAGCTATCGTGTAAACAACATAGCGCTTGGCTTTGGTTTAGGGCTGTACCTTGTGTGGGAAGAAAAATTGGCAGCAGGTAAAAAGGAAGGTGAGGCAGGGCCGTTCATTGAGTGTAAAATAGGGGCGAAGATGGATTTTGTCTGATCTTATTTATGAAAGGGCTTTTTGATCGGAGAGCAGGAGTTTATAGAAAATATAAATACTGCTTTTTTAAGGGGAGAATATTTTTCTTCATTTACCGCTTTTGCAATACGCATGAGGCTGTTGCTATTTTGTTGGTATGCCGTTTTTCTTTGAGATTTGTATTGCTGGTCAAGATCAGGATTGATGTGCTTTTATGAATTTTCTGGTTCTTGAATATCAAAGCTGGTTTGGTTGTCTTGAAGCAATTGATTGGTGAGTTTTTCAATGCGTTCTGTGGTGTTTCGTACAATTTTGCCCATAGTACGCTCTCTTTCATGGTGTAGCCGCAAAAGAGCCTGATAATCTTCTTGTAGCTTTTTATTTTCTTGTTGTATTTCTTCCATTTCATCGATAATCATAATGCCGGCCATGACCGATAAACGATGGTCGCCAATTTCACCGAAATTTTTCTTCAAATGTGTGATATATTGATCTAGTCGTCCTGCAAGTTCAATAAGATGCTCCTCTTGCCCTTTATTGCAAGCCATGCGATAAACTTTACCATCAATGGTGACAGAAACAGTTTCCATATATCCAAACCTTCTATCTATCAATGACAACACGAATCGTTTCCATCGCTTTAATCAAACGTTTGGAGACTTCTTTGTTGACAGCCTCCAGCCGCTCAACTCGGGCTTCTGCTTTGTCAAGTGCTTGGGCAAGGTGGCTACGATCAGCATTCATACGTTGTATTTCTTCTTCCCATTCGTTGTTTTTATCAATAACAGCATTGCGGTTTATAATAGTGATTTCTAAGGTTCTTAATGCTTTTTCCAATTGCTCTAAAGCGTGTGGGAAAACCGTAGTTTCTTGATTCATGACATTTTTTTCCTTTGGATGATTATATCTTTATAACAGTTTTTTATACAAAAACGAATCAATCCTTTTCTTTTCTTGCGTGAATTTTATTTTTAGGTATGTAGAATATTTTAGCAAGCAAGGCAGAAAATACATGTTAATTAAAAGCTGGATTTTTTGAGAGTATTGGCATAAATGATTATGTGTAAATAAGGATTGTGTGAGGGGAATGTATTAATTACTTACGTGATGAAAAATTTTGCCCTGAGGATGAAAAAGTCTTTCTCTAATAAGAGATATGCACAAAGCAATAAAATAACCCGTTTAACGAAATGGTCTATCATTTATGACAAATACTGAACAACAGAATCAGATGGCTAATGCTATTCGTTTTCTTGCCATTGATGCGATTGAAAAAGCGAATTCTGGTCATCCGGGCTTGCCAATGGGCGCTGCCGATATTGCTACCGTTCTTTATACAAAGTTCCTTGCTCATGATCCGAAAAATCCTCATTGGCCAGATCGTGATCGTTTTGTATTATCGGCTGGACATGGGTCGATGTTGCTCTACGCTTTACTCTATCTTTCCGGTTATGAAGATATCTCTCTTGAGGATCTCAAAAATTTCCGCCAATTAGGATCAAAGCTTGCTGGACATCCAGAATATGGGCACATTGTTGGTATTGAAACAACTACTGGGCCACTTGGGCAAGGTCTGGCAAATGCCGTGGGAATGGCAATTGCTGAGCGCCTACAGAATGCCCGTTTTGGCGATCTTATTAACCATTATACTTATGCGTTGGTTGGCGATGGCTGTCTTATGGAAGGGATTTCTCAAGAAGCACTTTCTTTGGCGGGTCATTTGAAACTCAATAGGCTTATTGTGTTGTGGGACGATAATAATATTTCTATCGATGGAGAGATTTCTCTTGCTGATAGTACAGATCAGATGGCGCGTTTTAAGGCGTCTGGTTGGAATACACAAAAAGTCGATGGACATAATCAAACAGCAATTATACGTGCTATTGAAGAGGCACAAAATTCTGATAAACCAACTTTAATCGCTTGTAAAACAACCATTGGCTTTGGTGCACCAAATAAAGCAGGAAGCAATAAAGTTCATGGTGCCCCTTTAGGAGCACGGGAAATTACTGAAACTCGTATTGCTTTGGGGTGGGATGCGGAGCCTTTTGTTATTCCTGCCGAGATTCTGGATAATTGGCGTTTAGCTGGTCTTAATGCTGCTAAAAAACGCCAAAAGTGGGAAGAAAAATTGGCTGCTCTTCCCGTATCAGAACGCGTGGAGTTTGAAAGATTAATGCGGGGCGATCTCTTGGGTGGATTTGATGGCGCTATCGATGTCTATAAGCAGAAACTCATCGAAGAGCGCCCTATGGTTGCTACCCGTAAAGCTTCGGAAATGGCGCTTGAGGTTATCAATGAGATCGTTGTTGAAACCATAGGTGGTTCTGCTGATTTGACTGGCTCTAATAACACGAAAAGCAGCCAGATGAAAGCTATCTCTGCTGAAGATTTTTCCGGGCGCTATCTGCATTATGGAATTCGCGAACATGCCATGGGAGCTGTGATGAATGGTCTGGCCCTTCATGGTGGTTTTATTCCTTATGGGGGAACTTTTTTGTGCTTTTCTGACTATATGCGTCCTGCCATGCGTCTCTCTTCTCTTATGGGGTTGCGGGTGATTTATGTTATGACTCATGATTCCATTGGTCTTGGTGAGGATGGACCAACGCATCAACCCGTGGAGCATTTGGCTTCTTTGCGTGCAATGCCCAATCATCTTGTTTTTCGCCCTGCTGATGCTATGGAGACAGTTGAGTGTTGGCAATTGGCTTTGAAAGCACGCGGGACACCTTCTACTTTGGCTTTGAGCCGACAAAATTTACCACTTTTGCGACAAGAATATGAAGAAGAAAATCTTTGTATGCTTGGCGCTTATGAATTACTAACAGCCAGTGATGATGTGCAGGTGACTCTGTTTGCTTCCGGTTCAGAATTGCAAATTGCGGTACAGGCACATGCGCTTTTAGAAGAGAAGGGCATCCCAACCCGTGTGGTTTCTGTGCCTTGTTTTGAACTTTTTGCACAGCAATCTCTTTCCTATCAACGTGCTCTTATTGGCGAGGCACCCATTAAAATTGCAATTGAAGCTGCCGTTCGACAAGGGTGGGAGCGTTTTATTGGCTGTGATGGTATCTTTATTGGTATGGATGGTTTTGGTGCGAGTGGGACGATAGATTCACTTTATGCACATTTTGGCATCACTTGTGAGAATGTAATTGCTACCGTTGAAAAAGAACTTGAAAAAATCAATGAGGAAAAATAACTCTTGTGCTTTACAAAGAAAGGGGCTGGTCATATTGGCTACAATATTTTCTGTTCAACTGTAAAGAAGGGGTTGATGATTTGGGGTTGGTGGAAGCGAATACCCAGAGGTTGTGCTTAAAAACGATGAGGATATAAAATGACGGTTCGCGTTGCAATTAATGGGTTTGGTCGTATTGGTCGCAATATTTTGCGTGCCATTGTGGAGAGTGGACGACACGATATTGAAGTTGTGGCTGTTAATGATTTGGGAGCGGTGGAAACCAATGCCCATTTGTTGCGCTATGATTCTGTTCATGGGCGTTTTCCAGGTTATGTGAAGGTGGTGGGTGATGCCATTGATGTTGAGGGCAATTTGATAAAGGTATTGGCAGAGCGTGATCCAGCAAAATTGCCATGGAAAGCTTTGGATATCGATATTGCTTTAGAATGTACCGGAATTTTTACAGCACGTGATAAAGCGAGTGTTCACTTGGATGCGGGGGCAAAGCGTGTTCTGGTTTCTGCTCCCTCTGAGGGTGCAGATCTTACCGTGGTTTATGGGGTGAATCACCAGTCTTTGAGCAAAGAGCATAGGGTTGTTTCTAATGCTTCTTGTACAACCAATTGTTTAGCGCCTGTTGCGCAGGTTTTGCATCAAACGGTGGGTATTGAAAAGGGCTTTATGACTACAATCCATTCTTATACGGGTGATCAACCGGTATTGGATACCATGCATCGTGATCTGTATCGGGCACGTGCTGCGGCTCTTTCTATGATTCCTACTTCAACGGGGGCGGCGAAGGCTGTCGGGCTGGTTTTGCCAGAATTAAAAGGGTTGCTCGATGGGGTGTCAATTCGTGTTCCAACCCCAAATGTTTCTGTGGTGGATTTGACATTTACCGCTAAGCGTTCCACAACGGTTGAAGAAATTAATAGCGCCATTTGTACTGCTGCGCGAGGTTCACTTAAGGGAGTTTTGGATTATACAGAGGAAAAGCTTGTGAGTTGTGATTTTAATCATAATCCGCATTCAGGCGTTTTCCATAATGATCAAACAAAGGTCATCGACGGTCAGCTTTGTCGTGTTTTGGTGTGGTATGATAATGAATGGGGTTTTTCAAACCGCATGAGTGATACGGCAGTGGCTTTTGCAAAAACACTCTAAATGAGGGCCTTCGGGTCCTTTTTTATATTGAAAAGTTAAGTTTTATGATGAAAAATAAAAACGCATTTTGTTTGAAAAAAACACCTAGAGATTGCTCTTTACGTAGCTGGATAAAAGCTGCTGTGCCTGCATGATGGTGTGTTGTGTATTGTGGGGATGTGTGTTTTTTTAACCTCATGAAAGAATAGAATTTGCAAGAGTGTGCTTTTGAACGAAACAAAGTTTGAGAAAATACGGCCGCGTATTTGTTTTTTGCTTTTAAGCAAAAGAGTTTGCGTGGAAAGATGGTTGGGTTTTGGTTGAGGTGTTTTGTCTCATGCGTGAGAGGATACGGGTTGGCTTTCTTTGAGGAATTGCCTACGATGTATAAGCGAGGTGTTGTATTTTGTTTGAAACAACAGAAAGTGAAGAGAGAACAGTTATGGGATTTCGTACGCTTGATGATGTTGATGTTTTGGGCAAACGTGTCCTTGTGCGGGTGGATTTTAATGTGCCCATGGCGCTGGGCGAAGTTTGTGATGTAACGCGTCTTCAACGCCATAAAGAAACACTTGTGGAACTGCAAAAGCGTGGTGCGAAGCTTATTCTTCTTTCCCATTGTGGACGCCCTAAGGGGCAAGTGGAGGCAGAATTTTCACTCCGCCCTGTTGTGCAAGCGTTGGAAAAAATCATTAATCAACCGGTGGCTTTTGCCGCAGATTGTATTGGTGAGGCAGCACGGATAGCAGGTGATGATTTGCAAAATGGTGGTGTTTTGCTGCTTGAAAATGTTCGTTTTCACCTTGGTGAAGAGAAGAATGATTGTTCTTTTGCTGAGGCTCTTGCCCATAATGGCGATCTTTATGTTAATGATGCTTTTTCAGTTTCTCATCGTGCCCACGCTTCGGTGGAGGGAATAACACATTTATTGCCTTCTTATGCGGGACGCTCTCTGCAGGGGGAATTGCAAGCGTTAGAAAAAGGACTCGGAAATCCAACGCGTCCAGTTATTGCAGTTGTTGGAGGAGCGAAGGTTTCTAGTAAGCTTTTTGTGCTCAATCATTTGGTTGAAAAGGTCAATTATTTGGTGATTGGTGGGGGAATGGCAAACAGTTTTTTAGCCGCGCAAGGCATATCTGTTGGCAAATCATTATGTGAGCATACGCTGATGGAAACGGTGAAGAAGATTATCGAAAAAGCACGCGCGTGCCAATGTGAGATTTTGCTTCCTGTGGATGCAATCGTTGGATTTCGCTTTGAAAAAGGTGCGCCGCACCGTCTCTATGATATTGAAGATATTCCGCAGGAGGGTATGATCTTCGATATTGGAAAACGCTCCATTTCTCATATCAATACGGTTATTGATAAGGCTGCCACTCTTGTTTGGAATGGACCCCTTGGTGTTTTTGAAATGCCTCCCTTTGATCAGGGAACGATAGCAGTGGCATGCCATGTAGCAGAACGCAGTGTGGCAGGAAAATTGGTTTCAATTGCTGGAGGGGGAGATACGGTTTTTGCACTTAACCATGCTGGAGTTGCTGGTGATTTTACTTACCTTTCCACTGCAGGAGGTGCTTTTTTAGAATGGATGGAAGGTAAGATGCTTCCAGGTATTCTTGCTCTCATGCAGGCTTAAGGCTCCCTTTGAAAGGAAAGTTTAAAAAGCTGTAGGCTCTGAGTACTGTGAAGTGTGATGATCATATCGCTTCGTTTTGGAAATAAGACAAAATAAAGAGGAATTTTTTATGAATGAACGTCTTGAAGATATAGCATTTGCTCTGGTGCGTGCGGGTAAGGGTATTTTGGCAGCCGATGAAAGTACTGCAACAATTGGCAAGCGTTTTGAAAGCATTGGGGTGGAATGTCATGAGGATAATCGCCGTGCTTATCGTGAAATGCTTTTTAGTGCAAAAGAAGCTATGGAAAGTGCTATTTCTGGTGTCATTTTATTTGATGAAACCATTCGTCAAAAGGCAGCATCTGGGAAAATGTTGACAGATCTTATCCGTGAGGCGGGGGCTTTGCCAGGAATTAAAGTTGATACTGGTGCTAAATCCTTGGCGGCTTTTCCTTGCGAAACAATTACAGAGGGATTAGATGGGTTGCGTGAGCGGTTAAAAGACTATTATGCCCTGGGAGCACGTTTTGCTAAATGGCGTGCGGTAATTGCCATTGATGCACACACTCTGCCAACAAGGGGGGCGATTAGGCAAAATGCACAGGCTCTTGCGCGTTATGCTGCTTTGTGCCAAGAGCTCAAAATTGTGCCTATTGTTGAACCGGAAGTGCTGATGGATGGAACTTCGCGCGCGCATTCGATTGTGCGCTGCTTTGAGGTGACACAGGCTGTTTTAACCGCGGTATTTCAAGAATTGTTTGAAGCGCGTGTTATTTTCGAGGGGATGATTTTAAAGCCTAATATGGTGATTGACGGAAAAGATGCACGCAAAGCCTCTGTTGAAGAGGTGGCGGAAAAGACAGTTCAGGTGCTTAAACAGACTGTGCCGGCCGCTGTTCCAGGAATTGCTTTCCTTTCTGGAGGGCAATCTGATGAAGAGGCAACGGCGCATTTGTCTGCTATGAATGCTTTGGGGAATGCTTTGGGAACATTGCCTTGGAAATTGACCTTTTCTTATGGGCGGGCGTTGCAAGCGGCGGCTTTGAAGGCATGGGCTGGCAGACATGATAATATTGCTGTTGCTCAAAAAGCTTTTCATCATCGTGCTCGCATGAACCATTTGGCCGCTTTGGGGCAATGGACAAAAGAGCATGAACAATCTTTTGCTTAAAAACAGTGGGTTTTATGGACACAGATTTGTATGAGCAAGTGGGGGGTATGCCCGTTGTTGAACAGGGATGTAATTCACAAGATATGAATTTATAGGGCATGGATTTATAAAGACAATTCATTAATTATTTTGCATGTTGAATGAGAGATCTGAATATTTTAGATTCTCTCATCTCAAGTTTCTTTTATGTTGAATCAATCAAAACCATTGGTTTGCTCGTCGCAAGCGGGGGTGGTGTGTGGGTGGGAACTGTTACGAGAAAGGTTTAAGAACGCTTTTCGTGAATCGTTTCAAGTGTCACAGGTGATAGCAACATTGGGGGTTGCAAATATAGGGGCGGGTTTCTTTGTGTGGGCATTTAGTGGCAACGCTGCTTTGGCAGCGCGTTTTGCTCAATGGTTGTTAGGTGATTGCTATGGAGGCGTACATACTGCCAATAAGAGGAGAAAAAATGCATAAATTTTTACCTCTTTGCTGCTTTGCTGAGGAGCGCAGGTGTTATGCCAATTGGTGTTATGCCAATTATTGAAGCGTTGCGTTTTTCTGAGGTTACAGATTATTTTACTGTTTTAGCCTTTTTTGTTTTATAGGCGGAGGCTTAAGGCTTTCTTTATATTATGGTGATTTAAAGAAGCCTTATCCGTTGTTATTTTTTCAACAAACAAAAAGCCCTCCTTTACAGTGGGGCAACACATTGTTTTCAATGTTTCAATAACTTTATTGGAGTTTTTGTGCTTTTTACAACCCTAAAGAGGCCGTTACATGCCAAGATTACCAAAACGATTTTTAAATTTAGAAACACGACCACCACGGTCTACAAGTGTTTGAGAGCCACCTGTCCACGCTGGATGGGTTCTTGGATCAATATCCAGATTAAGGATATCCCCTTCTTTTCCCCAAGTAGAGCGCGTTGTATATTGGCTACCATCCGTCATAACGACAGTGATTTTATGATAGTCGGGATGAATATTCGCTTTCATGCGTTAAACCTTTTACGTTTACAGAACAAAATAGCACTTTTTCACTTTTTTCAGTGCACTTCTTTTGTCTTTTTGATAAATTGATTAAAGTAGCCCTTCTATAACTGAGCACGCATAAAAAAACAAGTGTTCAAGATATATCATGACATCAAGTGTTATAGACAACCTAATATAGTGAGCGAAACCTTATGAATCTCCTCTATCATTCAGAAAAATCTACCGAGTCTTCAGCAAAAAAATCTTCATTCTCTTCGCTTAAAACTTTCGGTCCTTATCTTGTGCGTTATCGCTGGTTGTTTATCTTTGCTTTTGTCGCTTTATCTGTTGCTGCTCTTATCACACTGGCTTTGCCTGTTGCTATCGGCAAAATGTTTGATCATGGTTTTTCCACTTCAAGCCATGGTCACATCAATTTTTATTTCTTTATTTTGTTCGCTTTAGCTTTGCTACTTGCGCTTGCTTCGTCTTGCCGTTATTATTGTGTCATCACTTTGGGAGAACGGATCGTTGCCGATTTACGGTGTGATGTTTTTGTCCATATTATGAGACTTTCGCCTGCTTTTTTTGATAAGTCCCATTCTGGCGAACTTGTGTCGCGGCTCCTTACCGATACAACACAGATAAAACTAGCTGTTGGCTCAACTGCTTCTACGGCTTTGCGTCATCTGATTGTGGTGATTGGCGCAATTGTGATGATGGTTATCACCAATGCTAAATTATCTGCACTGGTGCTGCTTGCTATCCCCTTTGTGGCTATTCCATTAGTTGTTTTTGGGCGCAAGGTTCGTACACGCACTCGCGCGGCGCAAGATCGTCTTGCAGATGCCAATGCTTTGGCAACCGAACAAGTAAGCGCCATTCGCACGGTGCAAGCCTTTACCGCTGAAAAACTTATTGCGACACGTTTTGCACAGTTGGTTGAACGCGCTTTTCAAACAGCCCGTGCTTCTGTGATCTTGCGTTCCTTTTTACCGGTTTTGCAATTTTTTGGTTTTTAGTAGTGTGGTTACTGTTTTATGGATTGGCTCTCGAGATGTTTTGAATGGCACCATGACAGCGGGAACCTTAGGTCAATTTGTTCTCTATGCCGTTTTTGGAGCCTCAACTTTTGCGCAATTATCGGAATTGGGTGCAGAATTAATCCAAGCAGTGGGTGCTGCTGAACGATTGGCCGAATTGTTGCAAGAAAAACCTACAATTTTAGTTCCTCAAAATCCTTTACCGTTGGCACAACCTGTCCGTGGTGCACTTGTTTTTGATCAGGTTGATTTTACTTATCCTTCTAGACCACAGGAGAAGATTTTGCGTTCTCTTTCTTTTTCTATCAAAGAAGGTGAAACGGTTGCTTTTGTTGGCGCTTCTGGTGCAGGAAAAAGCACCATTTTTTCTTTGATCCTTCGTTTTTATGATCCGACAAGTGGTCAAATTCGCTTTGATGGCGTGGAGATTAATCGCCTTTCTCTGCAAGATTTACGCAGTGCAATCTCTTATGTTCCACAAGATGTCGCTATCTTTGATGGCACGCTGCGCGATAATATTACTTTTGGTACAGAAAAGAGCAATGAAGAGGAAATTATTGCTGCAGCTAAAGCAGCCAACGCACTTGAATTTATTGAAGCTTTACCAAACGGCTTTGATACACAAGTAGGGGAACGTGGTACTATGCTTTCTGGTGGACAAAAACAACGCATTGGTATTGCACGTGCGATTTTAAGAAATGCGCCCTTGTTGCTGCTTGATGAGGCAACATCTGCTTTAGATGCAAATAGTGAAAAGTTAGTGCAAGACGCTTTGGAAGGATTGATGCAAAATCGTACAACACTGGTGATTGCACACCGTTTGGCAACAATTTTAAAAGCTGATCGTATTCTCGTGATGGATAAAGGCGCTCTTGTTGAAGAAGGAACCCATGCAGAACTTGTGGCAAAAAATGGGGTTTATGCATATTTGGCAAAACTCCAATTCTCACCTGAATAAGGAATTGGTATAAAATCAGCATTATACGAATTATCGTTATTGGTCTTGAGAAAACTGAAGGCAGCGTTTACAGCCTTACTTCTTTTTCTCAAATGCCTTTTTTGAGGGTTTTTTCTAATTTCATGCGAATAAGTTCATTGCCAGCGATGATATTTTTTTTGCGAAATATATCGCTACCACCTTCTTTATCTGTGACAAAACCACCGGCTTCGCGAACCATCAGTATTCCAGCAGCTATATCCCAAATTTGCAGATTGTCTTCCCAAAAGCCATCTGTTCGGCCAGCCGCGACATAAGCCAAATCAAGGGCGGCAGCGCCAAAACGGCGCAGACCAGCAACTTCAGCCATGACATTGCGCAATTCGATAAGATATGCGCCATGATTTGGACGACCAAAATGCGGCATGCCCGTTGCAATGACACAATCTTCCAATTTGCGTCGTGCAGAAACGCGACAGCGCCGGTCATTAAAAAAAGCACCCCCACCGCGTTCAGCGGTAAATAACTCATCATTCACGGGATTATAAATCACACCAGCAACGATTTTTCCTTGTCTTTCTAAGGCAATGGAAACTGCAAAAAAAGGAATGCCATGGAGAAAATTTGTTGTGCCATCTAAAGGATCGATAATGAAACGATGTTGTGAATCTTCTCCAATGATTTCTTCAGACTCTTCCATGAGAAAACCGAATTTTGGTCGTGCTTTGCTTAATTCATTGAAAATAATCTTTTCGGCTTTGCGATCTGCTTGGCTTACATAATCGGCTGGCCCTTTCAAAGACACTTGCAAATTTTGCACTTCACCGTAATCACGCACGAGTGAGCGTCCAGCTTTCATTACAGCTTGCACCATGACATTCATGATTGCAGAATGGGCCATATTTTCTTCCTTTATTTATCCTTTATCACTCGCACGACGCAAATAAGTCAATTCGTTGGTGTCGACAATGACACGCTCACCGGTATTGATAAAAGGTGGTACAAGGATGCGAATACCATTTTCAAGAATAGCAGGTTTATAAGAAGATGTGACGGTTTGCCCTTTGATGGCAGGATCTGCTTCAGCAATTGCTACAGTGACCTGATCAGGAAGTGATATACCAATAGGCTTTTCTTGATAGAGTTCAACGGTCACTGTCATCCCATCTTGCAAGAAAGCAGCGCGTTCACCAACAAAATCCTTTTGCAATTCCAATTGTTCATAAGATTCTGAATCCATAAAAACAAGAGCATCACCTTGTTGATAAAGAAAGGTAAAATCTTTTTGTTCAAGGCGTACCCGCTCTACCGTTTCAGCCGCACGAAAGCGTTCATTGAGTTTTGTACCATCGAGCAAATTTTTCATTTCAACTTGGTTGAATGCACCACCTTTTCCTGGTTTTACAGCGTTGCATTTTACAGCAACCCATAAGCTGCCTTGATGTTCAATTACATTCCCAGGGCGAATTTCATTGCCATTAATTTTCATCGTTTCTATCCAATTCTATGCCTGCAAAAGAGCTCTCTGTTTGTTTCCCTAACGATCCTTTGTTATCCTTGGTTGCGTACTCTTTTGTTGTTTTTGCCCCCTTGTGGTTTTAGGTGGGCTTTCTTATGATCTTTGTGGCATGCTCTATTATATTGCTCTTACCCTGTCTAGGGGAGCTTTCTCATGGTTTTTGCAGAGAAAGAAGTCTAGATCAGTACCGCAAGAAAAGCTTTTGTAAGATTGTTGCTTTTCAATTCTTTGCAAGACCATAAAAAGTGTTCAGACGCAAGCTTTTTAAAAATTTGCGTAAAGATTTTTTGGGGATTTTACTTCTTTAAAGGCAAAGAATATCATTCCTGCTTCTTTGCTTGCTTTTGCTAATTATATTTTGTCTTATCTTGCAAGCATTAAGATCAGAGGCTTATTGTTTGCTTACTGTGCAAACATATCCGGCTTTCTTTATTCTATGGCTTTTTGTGCCTCTGCTTTCTTGATGTAGTCTTGTCTGATAAGGTGTTGTAAGAGAAGCCTGTTTTGGTGGTGCATTTTAAAAAATCGTAAGAAGATTTGCGGCTTCTTTGCGTGCTTTTTCCAATTGTGTTTTATCCATCCCTTCAAGCATGAGTTCAAGATCAGGGGCCTGTATGTGTGCTTGCTGTGCGAGCATATACCATGCTGCTGCTTTGATCATATCGCCTTTTGTGCCTATTCCATCGCGGTAAAGCCTGGCAAGAGAAACCTGTGCTGGTGCTATCATATTTCTGGCATTGTTGAGGAGTAAATGAAAAGCACGTGGGTAATCTGTTTCTCCGCCACGGCCTTGTACGAGCCATTGTGCCAGCAAAATTTGTGCGGCGGAATGTTTGTTTTGTGCAGCAACTTCCATGAGTTTGCGTGCATTGTGATCGTCCTTTGGTCGTGTTAGGGTTCCTAATGAGAGAATTTTTGCTGCAGAAAAAGCAGCTTCAGAGTCACCAAGAGCGGCACCTTTTAAAAACCATTTTAAGGCTTGTTCGATTGCTTCATTTTCGCGACTTTGTGAAGTAACACCAGCAAGAATTTGTTTTTCTCGTGCAGCTTTATAAAGCAGCAATTCTCCATAATAAAAATAGGCCTCTTTTACTTTAGCATCTACAGCTTTGCGAATAAATTGTTCCCCTAACTCTTGGTTTTGGGAAATAAAATTGCCATCAAATAACATGAGACCATAGCGCAATTGCGCTTGGGGTTCGCCTTGTTTTGCGGCACGCCCAAACCACAAAGCTGCACGTGCACCATCTATGGGAACGGCGCATCCTTCTAAGTAAATTCGAGCAAGCAGAGTTTGGGCAAAGGGATCATTTTGTTCAGCACGCCGCAGTGCCTCACGAAAAGCTTTCAAATAATAGCCTTGGATGTAATAGTCATAGGCTTGATCATATTCGCCAGCTTGTAAGGGGTGGAAAGATTCTTGTGTGTTTGAAGGGGATTGAATCGTATTCAAAGAACGTTCAAGATCTGAGGATTCTTCAGTCATTTCGGTGGAATTTGCATCAATGACAGTACTGACAAAGCAAAACATTCCTACGATAAGCAGTTTCATGCTTCTTTGTATCATGGATGTTTCCTCCTCCTCATAGTCTAAGAATTTTCACATTTTTCTTTTACCATTTCAAGCAGGGCTAGAGGGTTATCCCTGTGAAAAAAGACTATAAATGTACACTTGACTTTACTGCTTTATCAAGGGACATATATGATGACTTATTATTTAGTAAGTAAGGTATTTAAAATTTTTTATTCTAATTAGAAATTAAGCACAAAATTGTCTTTTGTTTTTTAGATTTGAGTTCTCTAAAACTTTTCAGGAGTTGATGTTCATCTTTACTAGATGTTCCTTCGTCATATGCGTGCAAAATATTTTCTTCTGTCTGTACTTACACGATTTATTTCTTTTTCGTATTTTTGAACTTGTTGGAAAGTTGTGCCTAAAAGGGTGCCTAACTCTTTTTGAGACATTCTTGAGATTTCTCTTTTCAATTGAATTTTTTTGCCTACAGAAATATCATAGGAATGTTGAATTTTATCTTGCCCTTCAAGGTTCTCCCTGATAGCGAGCGCTCTCGCATTGATATTCCGGGAGTTACCGCAAAGCGGGTTCGATTTTCATGTTCAAACTTTAGGGCTTTCAAATCCATATTGATCGTTGCGTATATAACCAAAATATTCGCTTACCAGTAAAATAATTTCAGGAGATTGGAAAATAAAAATACAGTTGATTAAGTGAATTTTTGCCTTACGTACAACATCATTTGAAAGATCATAAACCACAATATAATTTGTATGAATGACAAGTTCACGTGTATTTACAACTCTACAAAGACGACCAAGAGTAGGAAATTTAGCAAGCTTTCTCTTTTTTAGATAAAAATTTATCAAATGCTAGAGCGGCAGAAGAGTTATCTTGTGCTATATATTCACGTATTTTCTGACGATCAAAGTGCGCTATACGCGTCCAAATTAGCTTCATAAAGTTAACTTATTAGCTTACGTTGTGTTTCAAGGCGCCACACCGCCGCTTCTGCTTCAACTTCTTCAGCAGATATTACATCACCAGCATTAGCGGAACTAATACCAAGCTGGATTTGCTCCCTAAACCATAAATCATACGTATTTTTTTCTTTTGTTCTCTTATAATATCACGCATATAACCTTGTAGGAGTTGTGCATCAGATCTCTCATATGCTTTTGCAGCTTTAGAAAATTCACTTTTTAAGACATCATCAAGGCGAAATGTGAATGTTGTTTCAACTATTTTGCCACCATGTAATCTGTTACAATATAAAAGATTTTATTATTTATTCAATAATTGCTTTGAATATGCTAAAAAAGCCATAGATATTGAGATTTCACGCAATAAAGGTCATTCTCTTCATGTTGAAATTGAGGGATACAAAAAATGCAATATAGGGAGGCCTTAAATTATTCATTAAGAAAGAAGTTTTGTAGATTGTCCGTTTTTTGTTAATAGTTCAATTGCTAATTTATCAAATGAAACAAAGGTTTCACCGCCTAGCCAATTTCCCCCGTAGGATATGATACCATCAGCAAAATCTCCACCAGCCTCAAGGATAGCAAGCCCTGCTTTAACAGCTGGTCTATTCATTACTATATTACTGGTTGCTAGCAGATCATGTAACATTCCAGCTATATCTTCTTTTGATAATTTTGCACCTCGACGAAGTATCCAAACAAGTTCGCATAAACAAGGCAAAGAAATAGCTATTAGAGAAGCTTCTCTTAAAATCTTGCTTGCCACCTTGCCCTGCCTTTTATCGTCTTGTAAAACAGCACGAGCTAAAACATTTGTATCTACAGAAATCTTCATTTTTTCCCTGCCCAACTAGAGGCAGCAATTTCATTCATTTCTTCAATAGTCAGTGTTTTTTTTACTTTTCCAGCAAATCGTCCAATGAAGCTATCAATTGTGCGTGTAGGTTGTGCTGCTTTTATACGAAGTTCACCATTTGGTAATTTGTCAAATTCGATTTTCTCACCTGGTTTAACCCCAAGGTGCTGTAGTAAATCCCGCTTCAGTGTAACTTGTCCTTTCGCTGTAATAGTTAATGAATGCATAGAAAAATCCTCTTACTATAAGTATAACTATTGAATATATATAATAAAAGTAATGTAAAATTCAATTACTTTTAAAAAAAGAGTTATATGAATAAATGTTTATGAAGATGATAATGTTGCAAAAATTGTTGAAAACAAAGCAACATCAATAAAGACGCGTGAAGTGCTTGATTTTTAAAAGTAAAGAAAGTCATGTCATTTGAAGATGCGGCTTTCATTTTATAAAATTTTTGGTATCGGTTTGCCTTGCATTTTTTCGTAGAGCTTGCGCATCACCTTCATATTGTTACGACGTGTATCAATAATTGCTTTTTCAACCGTTGTTAAACGGGCTTTGTCGAGATTTCCTAGTCGTGTATAATGAGAAAACATTGCTTTTCGCGCTTCATCATAAGGTAAACCACCTTTGCGGTGCTTTGATAAACTATGCCCCCTATTTATCACCTGATATTTCTCAGAATTTTCTACAAACGCCACATGCTTCCTAATAGGATCAATCTCAGTTAACGCTGTCTTAAAGCTACTTATCATAGATTTGTTATTGCCATACTTAACCAAATCATTTGCTACTATTGCGCATATGTGCGCATATGATTGTATAAATAATTTCGCGCACTCTAGCATTTTTAAGTTTAGCAATTTGAAGCGCTAGCTTTTGTTGATTGGTTGATACTCTCGCATAACCTAAAAGTACTATTTCAGATTATGATACATATTTTTGTATTTTTTGCAGAGTATCAAATATTATAACATAAGGTATAATAAAGCACTAAATTATAAGTTAACAAAGGAGCAAAAATGCAACATAAAACAGGTAGCTTTAACAAATCTGACATCATACAGTGTGATGGGGTACGAAATTTGCTTTGCCTTTGAACAAAGTGAGGCTTGTATCATCTCGTTTTGCTGCTTTGCTCATTGAATAAGGCGAAAAAAGGGCGCATAGTTTTATATGAGTACTTTGTTTTGCCAGTTCTTCTTTGATAAAATCTACCCAAAGGGGCAGATTGCTTTCGTATAAAATTCTACTTCGTGGAAAAGAAAATATTTTCAAAAGAGTAAAAATAACATTCTTTACCATATTATCCTTTACGACTAACGTGAATAGAAAATTCAACGCATTTTTTATTAAAAATAAAATTTGAATTAATAAGATATTAACCTTTGTCGACATGTTAGGCAATTATTGGAGTTGCTTTTAGCTCTACCAAATTACGCTGAAATATTGATGATGGTATTGTTAATAAATGTCTTTGGCGATGTCTTTGGGGATGTTTTTGGGGATGTTTTTGGGGATGTTTTTGGGGATGTTTTTGAATGTTGAGAAAATAGCGCAAAATAAAAACCTCTCAAGATATTGGACTTTTACCAATACCCTAAACAAGCAATACGAGATATAGCAAGCTATTTAGCTGCTGTAGCCACAGGTGGACCACACTTCCACGCACTAGCTCGCTGAAGTGTGGAGTTTTTTATTGTTTTTAAAGCCATAAATTACGATACTTTGTATCGTTACAAGATATAGCAAAATTTATGCACTCTGGCTAAAAAACAAGAGTTTTTATTGAGGCGTAACTCTCTTTATCTTTCGCAAGAGCTTTTAGATCTTTACGTTATTAAACAGGGGGATTTATTTATTTTCATAAATACGTATATAATAACTTGGATCTCCAGACCAATTATACTGAAGAACGGACATTATACGTCCATCATTCTGTGGCGTTAGTCTGTAAAGCAAACTTACACCCATGTTTTGCTGTTTTTGGGGTTGATCTGTATAGATCACGCGATATCCAGCTCGTTTTAACAGATCAACAAATAAAGGAGTAAAGTTGTCTTCAACGTTATTTTTCTGTATAATAACGGTTGTTTTAGCTGGTGGTAAAGGTCTTTTGATATTGCGAATGTAATCATTAGCGATGAATTTTGCGGTATTCTTTGTAATACCTTGACCAACATAACTTGATGAATAAACACCTACAGATGCACAACCCGCTGCTAACACAAGCGGTGGCAGCAACAAATATTTTAACATTTTATTTCCCCTCATTATTACATTCTCCTGAAAAACCTCTTACATTAGGAGAACATCTTTATTCATGACTATAACAACATGCCGATTTCCAATCAAGCTGTATTTTTTCATTGGTTTTTTAAAACTACTATCCTTTCCAAGAGTACTTACAGCTTATACTTAACATACGAAATAAAATGATGCGGTAGGCACTATGTCCAGATTGACCAAATAAATTTTCAGGCATTGCTTTTTGATGGTTGCTTCTAAAAATAGCGTATGAATGTAGATATACAGAGCCTGTGGGGCGCGTAATGATATTAAAAACTTTCATTCTGATCAGCGATGAGTTGTAAAATTGCTCTTTGTTTTACAGAGGTTAAAATCCTAAA